>DOUP01000103.1 GCA_003520545.1 Maritimibacter sp.
CGCCGCCGCAATGGCTGCGAGCCCAGTTCCGCCGGTTTTCGACAATTGGTGGAACAGCCGCACAGCGAGGATCGCCCCGGACGCACCAATTGGGTGGCCTCGCGCCAAGGCGCCCCCTTGCGGGTTGACGATCTGAACGGGAATGTTTGCGCCGCGTTGGCAGGCGATGGCCTGAATGGCGAAGGCCTCCATGATCTCGGCTTGTGTCAGGTCTTTTGGGGATAGTCCGGCCCGATTGAGCACTTGGGTGATCGCAGCCACAGGGGCCAGGCCGGGTTGTTCGGGGTTGGCGCCAAGGGTTGCACCGGCCAATATCCCAACGCTGGGCCTGTCAAGTCGCTGAGCAACTTTGTCAGATATCACGACCACAAAGGCGGCCCCGTCCGCGGCTACTGCCATGTTTGCGGCGGTTATAGGCCCGCATAATTTGGGCGCGCGTTCGCAATGGCGCCGGGTCAGAGTGCGGGTAAAGGCATCTTTTTCGAGCCCGGCAAGAGCGACAAGTTCTGCCTGCGTTTTTTCAGCAAACTGTAACGTCCTGCAATGGCTGTTGATCGCCCAATCATCTTGATCATCTTGTGATATTTCAAGTTGTTGCGAAAGCTCCGCCGCCGATCTGGCCATGTCCGGATCACGGTTTGGCCACGGGGTGAAAGGGGCCTGATCATAGGCGATGGGCGGGCGTCCATCTGAAAATGTACGTTGGCGCAATGGGCGACGTGAATAGCTTTCGACACCCCCGGCAATTACAACATCATGCAGGCCAGATTGCACCATGGCATGGCCCAGCAAAATCGCATCCAACCCGCCGACACATTGCCGATCCACGCTCAGCCCTGCAACCCGTTCGGGCAGGCCAGAAGCAAGGGCAATGACGCGTGCGGGGTTGCCGCCGAGCCCGAGGGAATTGGCGACAATAACCTCGCCGACATGGTCGCCGGCCAGACCCGCATCGCGAAGGACTTGTTTGATCACAGGGGCTGCGAGCTCTTGCACGGAAAGGTCGGCGTATGCCCCGTTTCGGGGGGCGACCGGGGTGCGACGGGCCGCGATGATATGGGTTTTGTTCATAATTTCCCCTCGAGCAGCGCGTGCAATGCTTGAAGGTCGGGCTTACCCGCTGGCAACAGCGGCAATGTGTCGAGATGCAGGATGTGTTTCGGCACCGATGCATCCCCAAGCGCATCTCGGCAGGCGGTGCGCAGTCGCATATCCAGCGCGGGACTGTTGTGGCCCTCGATCATACACACAATCTGATGACCCCGTTTGGGGTCTTTGACCGGCAACACGGCACAGGCGGATACATCCGGGTCTTGGGCCACAATGCGTTCCACCTCTTCGGGAAAGACATTCTGATCGGAAACTGTGACCATGCGGCTTTTGCGCCCTATGAGAAAAAGATGCCCGTCCGGGTCAAGATACCCCATTTCGCCAATGCTCAACGCGCTCCCATCCCATTGGGTGTCTTTGCTTGTGCCGCTTTCGTAGCGGTCAAACAGATAGGGGCTGGAAACCCAAATTTCGCCAATCGCCTTGCCTTGGCCGGGAAGGGGGCGAAGGTCTAGCGTGACACCGGGATAGGCGCGGCCAACTGACCCCGGCGGGGTATTGGCGTCGCTGATCGAGATGAAACTGGTTTCGCTTGCTCCAAAAAAGACATGTAGCTTCGCGTTGGGAAAATGCTGGGGCAATACGCCGGCCAGTTCAGGGTCCAGCCGCCCACCCCCGCAGAAAATCCGGCGGAGTTTGCGATGCGGGGAAAGCCCTGTGGCTGCAAGCCCCGCACAAAGCAGGCGCAGCTGTGTGGGTGTCGTATAAAGCACGCTGGCCCTTGCTATTTCAGCGGCTTGCATTCTGGGGCGAAGACCCGAAAGGTGAATGAGGTCAGCGCCAAGATGTAGTGCCTCAAGCGTGGCGTAAAGTGATAGGGAATGGCCCAGATGACCCAAGACCGCATAAGTATCCCCTGCGTCCAATTCGAATTCAGCGTGGTTTACAGAAAAGCTACGGATCCAGCTTGCCGGGGGGCGCCGGATCACTTTGGGCGTCCCGCCGGTGCCAGAGCTTTCACATAACAGCCATTGTGGCTCACCGGGTTTTATATGAATTGGGTCACTGCCCGATTGCGTGGCCAAAATGGATGCCCGCTGGCGCAGGGCCTGCACAAGCGATGCCATCCCCGGTGCTTCCGGGGTCAAAACCGTACTATTGTCTGAGATGTGAAACGCGTTTTGATCAGCCATATATCGGGTATAGCACAGCCCCACAAAGGGTGGGAGCTTCGCGCGCCAGTTATTGTGCTTCGATCACGGATTGCGGTGACAGGGCGCAGTAGCGGGTTGGGGTGTTTTCAGTTGCGGTGACACAGGCGTCCCCTTCGGCCACCGGCGCAACGGTATAGGTATTGCCTGTAATCTCAACCTGGTACTGGTTTAGCGGCACATCAGGGTTGCTGTGGTCATAAGGCGTCAGATGCAATTTGGTTTCAGCACAGAGTGAGGCCAAAACATTGTAACCCGCGTCCACCAGCACTGGCGTTATCTTGTCGCGTTTGGCCTGACAGGCGGCCAGATCCTGACTGTCAGATAGGGTCATACGAACATCGCCATCGGGGTTTAAGGTCAGCACCAAAAAGGCAAATGTCAGCATGTCTGTATCCCTGGGTTGGTCACATAAAAGCACCCCATATGTGGTGCCCACCCCAGATCATTTCCTGATTGCCCCAGTTTGTCGAGCGCGTTTCGTGTCGCGTTGACTTAGATTTTTGTAACGCCCATCGTGTGCAGGCGCCCAGAAAAGCGGATGTTGGCGCAATCATCACCTCGTAAAAGAACAGGTTCCGACCTTTGACGCCGGAAAAGGGATAGTTTTCGGCAGATGTTCGCGTAAAAACCTCACTTAAACCGTGTGGTTTAGGCTTTGGTTGCAGGCAAAATATGTCTATGCATCCCACACGCCACAATGTTTTGGCAGGATCGCGGGAGTGTTTCTTTCGACCTGCCTGTCATTTTGATACGCTTTCGGCGGTTTTGCCTGCCCCAACTGGGCGGCGCCTGATCGCTTAACCAAACGGAGATGTCCCGTTGCTTGATATATCGCTCGTTCGCTCAACGCTCGCCAGCCACTATGACTTGACCCCCTCGCCGGAATTGGCGGCGTCCATGTCTGATATTTATGACCGGATGGACAGGGTCGTCTCGCCACCGGATTGGGCGATCTATGCGCCTTATGTCAAGGCGATCAACGAACTGAAGAAAAAGCGCAATGCGGTCATTCTGGGCCACAACTACATGACGCCTGAAATCTTTCACGGTGTGTCGGATTTTGTCGGCGACAGCCTGCAGCTTGCGATCAAAGCGACCGAGGTTGAAGCGGATGTGATTGTTCAGGCCGGTGTGCATTTCATGGCCGAGACGTCCAAAATCCTTAGCCCAGACAAGATCGTGCTGATGCCAGATATGGCGGCGGGATGCTCGCTGGCCGAAAGCATCACGGCCGAGGGCGTGGAAGAGATGCGCGCGAAATATCCCGGCGCGCCGGTGGTGTCTTACGTGAATACCACAGCCGAGGTGAAAGCCGCTTCTGACATCTGCTGCACGTCGTCCAATGCGGTTCAGATCGTGAATGCGATGGAGGCCGAAACGGTCATCATGACACCCGATCAGTATCTGGCGCAAAACGTGGCGAACGAAGCGGATAAAAACGTTGTCTACTGGCCGGGATCATGCATCGTGCACGAGCAATACACAGCGCAAGACCTACGCGATTTCCGCGAATGGAACCCCGGCACACGGCTGATCGCCCACCCGGAATACACGCCCGAAGTGGTGGCCGAGGCCGACTTGTCCGGCTCGACCAGCGGCATTTTGAAATATGTGACAGATGAAAAGCCCGAAAAGGCAATGCTCTTCACCGAATGTTCGATGGCATCCAACATCGCCGACAACCTGCCCGAGGTTGATTTCGTCGGCCCCTGTAACATGTGTCCTTACATGAAGAGGATCACATTGGAAAAGATCCTTTATGTGCTGCACACGATGGAAGGACAGGTCGAAGTTGATGCCGAGGTGGCCGAAAAAGCTCGGCATTCTGTTCAGACGATGATCGACCTTTCGAAGAAACTTGGCCTTTGATCTGAAATGAAAACCATCACCACCGATCGCGTTATTGTCGTGGGAGCCGGTCTAGGCGCACTTTATGCTGCTTTGAAGCTGGCACCGCACCCGGTTGTGATGATCTCGCCGGAAACGCTGGGGGAAGGCGCCTCGTCCGCCTGGGCACAAGGAGGCGTTGCCGCTGCGATGGCCGAGACGGACAGCCCGACCGCCCATGCCGCGGATACGGTGACCGCTGGCGCAGGGACGGTGGACGCGGACGTGGCCGAAATGGTCACGGCCAGCGCCGCCGAGCACATCCTGGGCCTCACCGATCTGGGAACGCCCTTTGATCGTGACGAAAACGGCAACTACGTGATGTCGCGCGAAGCGGCCCATTCCGCCGCCCGCGTGGTGCGGGTGCAGGGCGATCAAGCCGGGCGGCAGATCATGGAAACCCTCATTGCCAAGGTCCGGGCCACGCCCTCTGTGCAGGTGATCGAAGGCGCCTTGGCAACCGGGTTGGAAACCGATGGCGACCGCGTCACCGGCGTGTACATCCGCCGTGCCGGACCGCCTTCGGAAAAGGTCTTGATCGAAACGCCGGCCGTATTGCTCGCAGGAGGTGGCTCCGGCGGCCTGTTCGCGCATACGACCAATCCACCGCGTATCCGGGGCCAGGTGATCGGCTTCGCCGCCCGCGCGGGCGCCCGAATTGCCGATCCGGAATTCGTGCAGTTCCACCCGACCGCCATCGACATGGGCGAAGACCCGATGCCGCTCGCCACCGAAGCGCTCCGGGGCGAAGGCGCGATCCTTGTGAACAAGGACGGCGCGCGCTTCATGCTGGAAGAGCACCCGGACGCGGAGCTTGCCCCGCGCGATATCGTCGCCCGCGCCATCTTCAAACAGACGCAGGCGGGCAATCGTCCGATGCTCGACACCCGCGAGGTGCTGGGAAAAGAGGTGCTGACCCGCTTCCCCGCCGTTGCCGAAGCCTGCGCGCGCGCCGGGTTCGATCCAGTGGCGAACCCGATCCCGGTTGCCGTGGCGGCGCATTATCACATGGGCGGCATCGATACCGACGACCACGGGCGCGCGTCTCTCGACCGCCTCTGGGTCTGCGGCGAAGCCTCCTCCACCGGGCTGCATGGGGCGAACCGCCTGGCCTCGAACGGCCTGCTCGAAGCGCTGGTCTATGCCCGCAAGGCCGCCGAAGACATGGCGGACGTGCTGGGCGATGTGCCGGATGCTTCGATCGTCGACATCGACTGGCCCGAAGGTGGCGACCCGGTGAACCAGGACGCGGTGCAACGGATGCGTGATGCGATGACGGCCAATGTCGGCGTGCGCCGCAATGCCAAGGGGCTGAAACAGGCGCTTGCCACCATCGCCGAGGTGGAAAGCCACGCCGAGACCGAAACCATGCTCAACATGACCGCGACCGCGACCCTGATCGCCGCCGCCGCGCTTCGGCGCGAAGAAAGCCGGGGTGGTCATTTCCGCGACGATTACCCCGAGGCCGATCCGAACCAGGCCTCCCGCACCAAGATCACGCTGACCGAGGCGCTTGCGATCCGGGACGCCGCCGTGAAGGAGCTGACATGAATTATTCGACCCTTCCCGACCTGATCCTGGAGCCCATGGTGCGTGCCGCGCTCATGGAGGACCTGGGCACCTACGGCGACGTGACCACCCGCGCCGTCATTCCCGCCGACACCACTTACGATGCCCGCATCAACGCCCGCGAGCCGGGTGTGGTGTCCGGCATGCAGATCGCCGAAATTGCTTTCCGCCTCGTCGATCCGACCCTAAAGGTCGAAACCCTGGTCCCCGATGGCGGCAAGATCGCTCCGGGTGACACGGTGATGACCATCAAGGGCAAAGCCGCCTCGATCCTGTCGGGCGAGCGCGTGGCGCTGAACTTTGCCGGACGCCTCTCCGGCATCGCCACCAAGACGGCCGGCTTTGTCGATAAGACGGCCGGCACCGAAACGCGGATCACCTGCACGCGCAAGACCACGCCCGGTCTGCGCATCGTCGAGAAACAAGCGGTGCTTCACGGGGGTGGCTTCAACCATCGCTACTCGCTCTCGGATGCGATCCTGATCAAGGACAACCATATCGCCGCCGCCGGTGGCGTGCGTGCCGTGCTTGAAGCGTCGAAAGCGGTCGCCAGCCACATGATGAAGATCGAGATCGAAGTGGATACGCTCGACCAGTTGGCCGAGGTACTGGAGGTCGGCGGGGCTGATGTCGTGCTGCTCGACAACATGGACACACCGATGCTGAGCGAGGCGGTCGCGATGGCGGCCAACCGCGTGGTGCTGGAAGCCTCCGGCAACATGAAACTGGATCGGATCGCCGAGGTTGCAGCCACGGGCGTAGACTACATCTCGTCCGGCGCGCTGACGCATTCGGCACAGACCCTGGATCTCGGTCTCGACTTCTGACAGCCCGAAGAGCTGGAGACATGACGGCTCCCCACGTTTGACGAGACGCTTCCCTCGCCCTGGGTGCGGTGGATTTCTTGTGCTGAGACTTGGATAAGGCATTGACATGAAACGATTTTGCCTCATTTTCACCAGAAAACCAGAAAACCAGAAAACCAGAAAACCAGAAAACCAGAAAACCAGAAAACCAGAAAACCAGAAAACCAGAAAACCAGAAAACCAGAAAACTAGGCCATGGACCCATAAAGGGGATTCCCCCGCCGCCTTGTCTCTGATTCACGTCCCGTAAACAGCTGGGAGGGAAAGATGCGCACGCGGTATGACTTGTCCGATCACGAATGGTCCATCATCGAACCGCTGGTGCCGCGGAAGTAGCGGGGGGGTCCTCGGGTGGACGATCATCGGGTGATCAACGGCATCCTGTGGCGGTTTCGGGCCGGGACGGCCTGGGCGGATATTCCGGCGCGGTATGGGCCGCACAAGACCTGCTACAACCGGTTCGTGCGGTGGCAGAAGGCTGGGCACTGGCAGGCCATTCTGGACGCGATAACAGAGGCTTATGACGACCTCACGATGATCGACAGCACCATGATGCGGGTCCATCAGCACGGGGCGACAGCCTCAAGAAAGGGGGCGACGATCATGGCATGGGCCGATCCCGGGGCGGGCTGACCATTGCGCGGCAGCATATGCTTGCATGTGTGAGAGTGAACCAAGCTTCACGCGGTGGTGGACGGCGCCGGGCGACCCATCGCGCTCCGCCTGACGGCGGGGCAGGTGCATGACAGCAAAGCAGCGCTTGGCCTGATGGAGCGGCTCCGGCCCGGGCAGGTCTTCATGGCCGACAAGGCCTATGACGCCGATGCGATCCTGGCCCGTTGCCGGCGGCGGGGGTGCAGGCGAACATCCCGCCGAAGTCGTACAGAAAACACCCCCAGCCCTTCGACCGGGCGCTCTACCGGCGCAACGTGGTCGAGCGGTTCTTCAATCGGATCAAGCAGTACGGGGGTTTGGCGACCCGCTACGAC
The DNA here is from genome assembly GCA_003520545.1 of Maritimibacter sp. Classification (GTDB taxonomy): domain Bacteria; phylum Pseudomonadota; class Alphaproteobacteria; order Rhodobacterales; family Rhodobacteraceae; genus Maritimibacter. The sequence continues at coordinate 7,576 of DOUP01000103.1, forward strand.
AAACACGCCGAGAGCTTCATGGGCGGCATGACCCTCGCCGCAATCCGCATCGCGATCCGGGGTAATGAGTCTACGGCCTGGTGCCGTGCGACACTGAGATCAGGCGTGATGTCGCCGGGAGGAAGATGCCCGCCAGCCAAGCGAAACCTTCGGTCTCGGCGGAACAATACAATTTCTGGAGCGTTTGGGTTTTCTGGTGGTTCTCGAGGAATCCTCAACCTATGATTCAGGAAGAGCAAACCCGCGAACCTGGGGGATCGCGCAGAATGGGGCAAAGAGCATTGGCAAAGCGGCTGGCGCCGCGCTCATTGGCTGTGGCGATGATGCTATGGGCCGCGCCTGCATTGTCTCTGGATCAACTCACATTCAACGTCGCGGGCGACGACGCTCTCGCAGATGATCTGAAGTCTGCGTCTTTGCTTGCTGCAGCTGAGGCTGAAGGCCGCACCGACCCCCGCGATCTCGTCGCGACGGCGCGCGCCGAGTATGAACGTCTCCTCAATGCGCTTTACAACTTGGGCTACTACGGGCCCGTGATCCGCGTGCGGGTCGATGGGGCCGAGGCGGCCGAGATCCCGTCCTACCGCGTGCCGAATTCTGTCCGCCGGATCGACGTCTCCGTGAACCCGGGGCGTCAGTTCCATTTTGGCCAGGCCCGCATCACGCCGCTGGTGCGAGGGACGCAGCCTGTCGACGGGTTCGAAACCGGCGAAGTTGCGCGGGCCGGTGTGATCCGGGACGCCGCCTCCAACGCGGTCGACGATTGGCGCGGACGCGGGCGTGCCAAGGCCGAAGTCCAAGACCAGAACCTCACCGCGAACCACGCCACCTCCCTCATGAACGCCCGCATCTGGATCGATCCCGGCCCCCTCGTGCGGTTCGGCCAATTGCGCCAGTTGAACCCCTCCTACGTGCGCGCGGCACGCATCCGCCGGATCGCGGGCCTGCCGACCGGCGAGGTCTATTCCCCCGAGAAGGTCGATCAAGCCGCCAACCGCCTTCGCCGCACCGGGGCGTTTTCATCCGTCGCGATGCGGGAGGGGCCGCTTAATCCGGATGACAGCATGGATATGTTGCTCACGGTCGCGGATATGAAACCCCGCCGTTTCGGCTTCGGTGCGGAGCTTTCCTCGCTCGACGGGTTGGGCGTCTCCGGCTTTTGGCTTCACCGCAATCTGTTTGGTGGAGCTGAACGGTTCCGTTTCGATGCGGCCCTTTCCGGCATCACGCTCGGTCTCGGCAATCTCGACGCCGAACTGGCGCTCCGCCTCGGCCTGCCGGCCTTCGTCGGCACCGATACCGACGCCTACGTGATGGCCGAAGCGGATTACCTGCGCGAGCCGACCTTTTCGGCCTACCAGGGCGAAGCGGGCGCCGGCATCAAACGCTACTTCTCGTCCACGCTCGAAGGTGAATTGGGCCTGGGCTACATGTGGTCACGTGTCACTGACAGCCAGGGCACGCGGACGTTCTCGCTTCTGAAGGTGCCCGGCAGCCTCACTTGGGATCGGCGCGACGATCCGCTCGATGCCACGCGCGGCTCTTATCTCGCGGTCGAGCTTGAGCCCTTCTACGATGCCGGCAACGGGCCGGGCGTCTGGGGCACGATCGACGGTCGTCTCTATACGGCCTTCGGCGATGACGACGACTTCGTGATCGCGGCGCGGGTGCAGGCGGGCGCCGTGGTCGGCCCGACACCGGCACAGACCCATCCCGAATACCTGTTCTACTCCGGTGGCGGCGGCACCGTGCGCGGCCAACCCTACCAATCGCTGTCCTTCCCTGCTGGCGGCGGCAACCGCATCGGGGGACAGGCTTTCGTCGGTGGTCAGGTCGAAGCGCGCTACAAGGCGACCGACAAGATCGGCGTCGTCGGGTTCTTTGACGTTGGCTACATCGGCGCATCCGGCGTCTTCGACCCGGTGAACGCATGGCATTCGGGCGCAGGTGTCGGCGTGCGCTATGACACCGGGCTCGGGCCTATCCGTCTCGACGCGGCCCTGCCGGTGCACAATGGACCGGGCGGGAGCCTGTTGAACCGTGTTCAGCTTTACGTCGGTATCGGGCAGACTTTCTGATGCGTCACCTCATCGCTTCCCTCGTTCTCGCCAGCTTCTGGGCGACACACCTCGTCGCACAGGACGACACGCCCGATCCGTCGGTGCAGGAGGAGACGGCGCAGGAAGAGAACGACAAGACCCGGCTGGAAAACTGGCTTCAGGATACGCTCTCCGGTGCGGGGCGCGAGGTAACGGTCACCGGCTTTCAAGGCGCGCTGTCGAACGAGGCAACGATGCAGCGGTTGGAGATTTCCGACGACGATGGCGTCTGGCTTCGCCTGTCCGACATCGTGCTCGACTGGAACCGATCCGCCGTGCTCGGGGGTCGGTTCGAAATCACTGAACTGACCGCCGCAGAGATTGAACTCAGCCGCTTGCCGGGCAGTGCCGCCGATGAGGACGAGGTCGAACTTCCCTCCACCCAAGCCTCGGAATTCACGCTGCCGGAGCTGCCGGTCTCCGTGAACATCGGCACGATTTCCGCCGACAGCCTGATCCTTGGCGAAGCGATCCTCGGCACCCGCGCCGAGATGCGGCTCGAAGGCTCCGCACAACTGGCGAACGGCGAAGGCGAGGCGGAGTTTGGTCTGGTGCGGGTCGACGGACAAGAGGGCGAGTTCGGACTGGCAGGCAGCTTCTCGAACCAGACCGGGCTGCTTGACCTGAATGTCATCCTGTCCGAAGGTCAGGGCGGTATCGCGGCCAGCATCCTGGGCCTGCCGGGGGAACCGGCTCTCGACCTCGTGGTCGAAGGGTCTGACCCGATCAGCGATTTCACCGCCAACCTCGTGCTCGCCACCCAAGGTGAGGATCGTCTCGCGGGGCAGGTGCGTTTGAACGTGGATCGTGCCGCCCCGGAAGATGAGACGGTGCGTTCGCAAACCCGGATCACCGCCAATCTTGCAGGCGATCTGCGCCCGCTCTTCGAAGCCCCCTACCAGCCGTTTTTCGGTGGCGAGAGCCTCCTCCACCTCGAAGCTGTGCGTTTCCCGAACGGGGCGACGCAGGTCGGCGACCTTTTCTTGCGCACTGACGCGCTCGAACTGCGTGGCTCCGCCGCGATCACGCCCGAGGGCTGGCCCGAGCGCGCCACGCTGACCGGCAGCCTGAACAGCCCGGACGGTAACCCCGTCACCCTGCCGATCTCCGGCCCGGTTGCGACATTGGCGGGGATGGATCTTTCTTTCGACTACGACGTTGCGCGGGGCGAGGGCTGGACCGGGCAACTGGACGCCCGTCACTTCACCCGGGACGGAACGACCATCGGAAATGTCGTGGTGTCCGGCGCAGGTACGCTGGAGCCGGGCGGTGGCGATACGCAGCCAAGTGTGAACGGAGATGTCACGCTGTCCGTGGGGGACTTCGTGCCGCGCGATGCCGCGCTCGCCGAAGCGATCGGCCCACAGCTTTCCGGGAGCCTGAGCTTCGCAAAGGCGGACGAGACGCCGATCTCGATCACCAACATCGCGCTTTCCGGTGCGGACTACCGTCTGACGGGTGCGGTCACGCTCGACACTGTTGTCGAACAACTGGACCTGCTGGCCGATCTGGACCTCGAATTCACCGCCGACGATCTCTCGCGGTTTTCCGCGATCTCGGGGCAGGACCTTGCGGGTGCGGCAAATGTAGGCCTGAGCGGCCAGGTCGCGGTGCCGGGCGGACCCTTTGATATCCGGATCAGCGGCACGACGCGCGACTTCGACCTCGGGATCGCGCAACTGGACGGCCTTTTCGCGGGCACCAACCGGATCGACCTCGCCGTCGACCGCAATGCTGAACGCACCCGGATCAGCCGCGCCGAACTGACCGGCCCCGGCGTCACCGCCCGCGCGTCTGGCACCTTGACCGAGGACGGAAGCCAGATCACCGCCCAACTCGACCTGCCGGACGGCACCCGTCTCGACCCGCAGCTTCAAGGGCGGGTGACGGTGGACGCGACAGCCGTTCAGGCGGCAGGCGATTGGACGGTGGAAGGCACCGCAACCGGACCCGGTAATCTCTCTGCCACTTTCGATGCGACCGCGCAATCCACGCGCCGAGGTCTTGGCCCGATGACCGCGCAAGTGGTTGCCCAAGCCGAAAATTTCGCGCCCTACTCGGGGCTTGCTGGTCGCCCTTTGTCGGGTGCTGCCAATCTCACCGCAAGAATTAAGGGCAACCTTCTGACCCAGGCCTATGCGATCACGCTGGACGCCGAGACACGCGGACTTTCGGCCGCACTTGGCACGCTTGACCGGCTTATCGCGGGCAACGGCACGCTGTCTCTGGCCGCGCGGCAAGGCGAGGACGGCACGCTTTTCATTGATCGCCTGAACCTCGCCTACCCATTGGTCACCGCAACGGCAACCGGCAGCGGGCAAGACGGCACCAACCAGGTGAGTTTCGACGCCCGTCTCGCCGACATCAGCGTGCTGGTCCCCAACCTCGAAGGCGCATTCTCGGCCTCGGGCAAGGCGACGCTGACCGGCGATGCCTATCGTCTGGACGTCAGTGGTTCTGGTCCAGCCGGAATGACACTCGACGTCGCGGGGACCGTGGCGGGGGATGCGTCGTCGGCCGACCTCTCGATCAACGGTCTGGCCCCGCTGGCGCTCGCCAATGGGTTCACCTCGCCCAACGAGCTGTCCGGCATGGCGCGCTTCGATCTGGGCCTGAACGGCCCGCTCGCTCTGACTTCGCTGTCCGGCAACGTGACGTCGCAGGATGCCCGCGTGACCCTGCCGAACCTGCGTATCGCGCTGGGTCCGATCCGCACGAATGTCTCCATAGGCAACGGTCGCGCCCGGGTCGAAGCACAGGGCGTGGTGTCTTCTGGCGGCCAGGTCGCGGTCTCCGGCCCGGTAAGCCTGTCGGACGGCTATTCCGCCGATCTCGTGATGCAACTCCAGAACGTCGGCCTCAATGACCCGGCCCTCTATGACACCTCGGTCAGCGGTCAGGTCACGGTGACCGGGCCGCTCACGGGTGGGGCCCGTATTGCCGGGCGGATCGAAGCAGGCGCGGTCGAGATCCGGATCCCGACCTCGGGCTTCGGCATCGCCGGTGAACTTGACGGGCTGACGCATGTGAATGAACCGGCTGCTGTGCGCCAAACACGCGCGCGCGCGAACAAGCTGGACGAGGGCGGTAACGGGGGCACCGGGCCAGCCTATGACCTCGACCTGACCGTGGTGGCGAGCAACCAGGTGTTTATCCGGGGTCGCGGTCTCGACGCCGAGCTTGGTGGTCAAATCCGCCTGACCGGCACCACGGCCAATATCGTCCCGATCGGGCGGTTTTCGCTCATCCGCGGGCGATTGAGCCTGCTTGGCAACCGGATTGATCTCTCCGAAGCCTCGGCCACGCTTCAAGGCGACTTTTCGCCATTCATCCGCGTGGTGGCGACCACGCAGGTCGATGACGTGTCGATCCAGATTGTCGTGGCGGGGCCGGCTACCAGCCCCGAGGTCACCTTCCTGTCGACGCCCGACTTGCCCGAGGACGAAATCCTCTCACTCCTGATCTTTGGCCGATCGGTCGCAGATATTTCCCCGCTCCAGGCGCTTCGCCTGGCGAACGGTGTCGCGACGCTGTCTGGCCGGTCGGGCGGCGGGGTCATGGGGTCGATCCGCGAAGGCTTCGCTCTGTCCGACCTCGACGTGGCCCAGGACGAGGATGGCACCTTCGGCGTGCGGGCCGGGGCCTATGTAACCGAGAATGTCTATACCGGGGTCGAAGTGGGCGCGGATGGGGACGCCGAAGTGACGATCAACCTCGATCTCAATCAGAACCTGACCGCACGTGGCAGCTTGGGAACAGATGGCGACACGTCGCTCGGCATCTATTTCGAGAAGGATTACTGAAGCGGCTGGGCCGAGTATCCGTCACAGGCGACGATCCCGAGATCCCGCGCGATCATGGCTGCGTGAGTTCGATTGCGCGCACCGAGTTTGCGGATGATCCCGCGCACGTGCATCTTCACTGTCACTTCCTTGATCTTGAAATTATGCGCGATTTCTTTGTTCTGAAGTCCGCTGCAAATCCCGTCGAGAACCTGCAACTCGCGATCCGAAAGGCGCTCGAAATCGAGAAGCGTCTTGTGTTCCGACTCGGCCGGGTACGCCACGATCGTCATGCCCTTTTCGATCAGGCCAAAAACACTGGCGAGCAATTCCGCGTCGATGTCGTGTGGGACAGCAGCGCCCGCACCCGCCGCGATCGCCTGGCTGGCCTGCACGGGCTTCGCGTCTTGCTTGAGCATGACTACCACGGGAACGTTCGCCGCTTTTCGCGCCAAGGTTGCAAGACCCTCCGGCACCTTCAGCGGGTGGAGCACGCTGCAATCCACCACGATCATCTCGAGGTCGGAATACCCTTCCGCGATCAATTCGTTTACTTCGGCCACCTTGGACACGAGAACATTCTGGAGGCCCCCGTTCAGTCGACCGGCATCTAAGACACGAACTCTCAGTGCCTCGTTTGCACTCACAATAACAACGGTCACAAAACGCCCCTCTAGCTCCTTAACGATGCGACACGGCGTTAAGGTCTAAGAGAGATGGCACAATCGCAAGTTGGCAACCACCTATCAATAAGGATAGAAATCGCGCGATTACGCCTATTTTCTTGGGGTCTTATGGTTTTGCGAGAGCGGCCTTGCTCGGAAATGGAAAATTGGGAAGCCTTTGCAAAAAGCGGAGCGACAAAAGGTAAGGATAACCTTACCTAGGGTCGAGTTGTACTGAATTTTTAAAGAATCACGCGCTCCACGGCCCACCACAGGCCCATAAGCCCGATGAAAGCCGAGGCAGGGACGACCACCCGCGTGCGATACCAGGGCTTCGATCCGAACCAGACAGCGACCGCCAAGAACGCCGAAAGGATAATGGTGATCTGCCCGAGTTCGACGCCGATGTTGAAGGCGAGCAGGCTGGCGATGAAGTGGCCGGCACTCAACCCGATCTCGCCCAGTACGGAGGCAAAGCCGAGCCCGTGTAACAACCCAAAGGCGAACACAACGGTCAGCCTGAGACGGCTGAGCCGTGGTCTGAAGATGTTTTCGACGGCCACGTAGGCGATGGAAAGCGCGATGAGCGGTTCGACGATTGCGGAGGGTACCGACACGATCCCGAGCGTCGCAAGTGCAAGCGTCAGGGTGTGCGCGACCGTGAAAGACGTGACCTGGTAAAACAGGGGGCGCATTTCGCGGGAGAACAGGAACAGTCCCAACACGAACAGGATATGGTCGAGCCCCTTTGGAATGATGTGGGTGAAACCGAGCCAGATGTATTGAGCGAAACTCTGGAGCGCGCCGACCTGCGCCGTGCCGGTCCGCGGCATGGGTTCAGATTTCTGGCCGGGGTTCAGGAAGGCGGAATAGGCCTCGTCCCCTTCCGGCAGGTCACCCGCGACCTGCCGGATGATCATCGGTCCGTAGCCTGCTCGCCACCCGACCGTGACGGGCGTGTCATCGTCGGGCAGTGCCGCGGTCACCACGATCCGTGTTTGCCGGGGCACCTCGTCCGACGCGGCCTCAGCGGTGGACACGGCCTCCAGCGCCGGGTCCAGATCGGTGCCGCCCGCCGCAAGCTTGAACCCGTTGGATAGCCGCCCCCATTCGACGCGGAACTCTTCCTCGAAGGCACCGGGGCGCAGGGCGCGCAACCGGTCGTAGACGCCCGCGAGCGGCGAGGCGTTGGTGTCCGAAATCGCGGCAAGGTCGATCCCCGCCACCATGGCCTCGCCCTGGATGATCATCGTCAGGCGAAGCTCGGTCTCACCCACTTCCGCGTCCACGATGGCAGGCGACATCTCGTGCGCTTGCGCTACGCTCGCCCACATCACGATCACGACAGTCATCATCGCGCCGATTGACTTCATCACCCGCTCTGGCAGTGTCGCAGCCCTTGTCTGAGGAGCCTTCATGTCGTTCAAAACGCGTCTCGCGACCCTTGTCGTCACCTGCATCACCCTCGCCCAGGCGGCCACCGCCCATGAGTTTTGGATCGCCCCTGAACCCTACCAGATCGACGCGGGCGACCCGATCCGGGCACAGCTTCGCGTCGGGTCGGACTTCGCAGGCTCCCCCCAATCGTATTTCCCGCAGCGTTTCGCACGGTTCGAGGTGAAGATGGGCGATGATGTGTGGGAAGTCGAGGGGCGGATCGGTGACATCCCCGCGATGGACATGGTGGTCGAGGGCGAAGGTCTTGCCGTCATCCTGCACGAAACCAAGGGCGACAGCCTGCAATACCGCACCCGCGAGTTGTTCGAGAGTTTCGTCGCGCACAAGGACCTGACCGGCACGCTTGAACGTCACGCGGAACGTGGCCTCCCGGAGCTGGAATTCCGCGAGGCCTATACCCGTTACGCCAAGTCCCTCGTCGCCATCGGGGACGGGGAGGGGGCGGATGCCCGCTTCGGTCTGAAGGTCGAGGTGGTGGCCGAAGCGAACCCTTATACCGACGATCTGTCGGAGGGGTTCCCGGTGCAGGTGTTCTACGAGGGTGAACCCCGCCGCGAGGAACAGGTCGAGGTATTCGAACGTGCCGCCGACGGCGCAGTGACCGTGACCCGGTTGCGCACGGACACCGAGGGTCGGCTCAGCTTTCCCGTCACCTCCGGCAGTACCTACCTCGTGGATAGCATCGTGATGGAGGATACCGGCAACGACGACCCCGAGGCCGGGCCCGTCTGGCACTCCGCCTGGGCGAGCCTGACGTTTACGGTGCCTTGACCCGATCCAGTAGCTTCAAGACCGTCGGGCCCATCGCGGCGACATTGAGCGAGACACCCGTCGCGTTCGGATGGATGCCGTCTTGCTGAAACCCGCCTTGGCGGTCCATCTTGCCCGCCGCCATCGCCTGCTCCATCCCCTCGAAAATATAGGGGTGGAACACGACGTCCTGCCGTTTTGCGACCTCCGGATACATCTGGTTGAACTGCCCCATGTATTCCGGCCCGAAATTTGCGGTGGCCCGATACCCCACCAGCATCACCGGAAGCCCCTTGTCCCGGATACGCGCGACGATCTGGTCGAGGTTCTGCTCCACGGTATCGAGCGGTATCCCCCGCAGCAGATCATTACCACCGATGGCCACCAGCACCGCGTCGATATCGTCCGAAATCGTCCAGTCGAGTCGCCGAAGGCTTCCCGCTGTCGTCTCGCCGGAGACACCGCCATTCACCACGATCACGTCGCGCCCCTGCGCGCGCAACCAGCGCTGAAGCTGCGGGACAAAGCCGTCTTCCTTGGCCAGCCCGTAGCCCTGAACCAGACTGTCGCCAAATGCCATTAATTTGATCGGCTCGGCCTGTAAGGGCAGCGCGAGGAAAGGGACTATCAACAAAGACTTGGATAAGGTGCGACGCGCCCCATATGCCCAAGAGGCGACATGACGAAAGGCCCGCTCCATGAAAGACCCCGTTCTGCGTCTCACGGACGTGTCCCTGTCGTTGATGGGGAACGCAGGCCCCGTGGACATTCTCAACGGCATCACGCTCGACGTGGCGCGCGGGGAAACGCTGGGGCTGACGGGGCCATCTGGCTCGGGCAAATCCTCACTCCTCATGCTCATGGGCGGGTTGGAGCGCGCGACAGGCGGTCAGGTGACCGCGTTGGGTCAAGACCTCGGCCCGATGGACGAAGACGCGCTCGCCCGGTTTCGAAGGCAACATATGGGGGTGGTGTTTCAGTCTTTCCACCTCATCCCAACCATGACGGCGCTCGAAAACGTGGCAACCCCATTGGAGCTCGCGGGCGCGAAAGACGCATTTGATCGCGCGGCGGAGGAACTGGCGGCGATGGGGCTCGACCATCGCTCCGATCACTACCCCTCGCAGATGTCGGGCGGCGAGCAACAGCGCGTGGCCCTCGCACGCGCCGCCGTGACCCGGCCCGAGATATTGCTGGCGGATGAGCCGACCGGCAATCTCGACGGCACCACGGGCGGCGCGATCATGGACCTTCTCTTTGGCCTGCGCGACCGCCACGGTGCGACCCTTGTCCTCGTCACCCATGCGCCGGAGCTGGCCGAACGCTGCGACCGCGTCCTTTCGATCACCGACGGGAAGCTCGGATGAACGATCTTGCCATCGCCGCACGCATTGCACGGCGCGAGTTGCGCGGCGGGATCAAGGGGTTCCGCGTCTTTCTCGCCTGCCTCGCGCTGGGCGTCGCGGCCATCGCCGCCGTCGGGTCAGTGCGCGAAGCCATCGAGGCGGGTATCTCAGATCGGGGTGCGGTGCTCCTCGGCGGTGACGCGGCGATCGAGTTGACCTATCGCAGGGCGAGTGTCGACGACCTCGCCTACCTTGAAAGCGTGGCCGACGAGGTCGGCGAAGTGATCGACTTTCGCTCCATGGCCCGCTTACCGGGCAGCGACGACCAGGGGCTGACGCAGGTCAAGGCGGTGGACGATACATGGCCGCTTTACGGCGCGCCAGAACTGGACCCGCCCATCGGCATCGACGTGGCTTTGAGCTTGCAGGACGGACTTCCCGGCGGTGTCATGGCGCCGCTTCTGGCCGAGCGTCTTGGGCTGGAGATCGGCGACACCTTCAAGCTTGGCACGCAGGAGTTCCGCCTCTCCGCAAGACTCCTCTCCGCCCCCGATGATGCGGGCAGCGGGTTTGCCTTCGGGCCGCCCACGGTGGTGCGGACCGAGGATCTCGCCACCTCGGGCTTGATCAACGACGGCACCCTGTTTGAAAGCCAGTACCGCCTCCGCGTGCCTTCCGGCACCGACCTGGATGCGCTGCGCGACGAGGTGAAAGGGACGCTCTCTCACACCGCCCCCCGATGGCAGGACGCCCGCAACGGCGCGCCTGGGGTGAGCGAGTTCGTGGAGCGTCTCGCCTCCTTCCTCGTCCTTGTGGGCTTGGCCGGTCTTGCGGTGGGCGGTGTCGGTATTTCCGCCGCCGTGCGCGCCTATCTCGACGAGAAGACCGACGTCATCGCGACGCTCAAAACGCTGGGGGCAGGGCGGCGCGTGATTTTCCTGACCTATGCCATCCAGATCGGCGTCCTGACCCTCGTCGGCATCGCGTTGGGCCTTGTGCTTGGCACGCTCATCCCCGTGGTCTTCGGCCCGCTCATTTCGGCGAACCTCCCGATCCCCGCGCGTCTGACCTTCGCGCCCGGCTCCTTGGCGCAATCCGCGCTCTACGGCGTGCTGGCGGCGGGCATCTTCACCCTCTGGCCACTCGCCAAAACGGAAGAGGTCCGCGCCGCCGCGCTTTTTCGGGGTCAAGGCGCACCCGAAGGCACTCCGCGCGCGGTCTATATCCTCTGGACGGCCCTTGGTCTCGCGCTTCTCATTGGCGCCGCCGCACTTTTCTCCGGCATGGCCCGGATCGCGCTCTGGTCCGCCTTCGGCATCTTTACCGCCTTCCTGCTTCTCGTCCTCGCGGGGCGCGCCGTGCGCGCGCTCTCGCGCCTCCTCGCCAAACGGCCGGCGCTACGTGGGCGTCCGATGTTGCGCATGGCCTTCGCGTCGGTCGGCGGGCCAGGGCCCGAGGCGGCCAGCGTCGTGCTCTCGCTGGGCCTCGGTCTCTCCGTCCTTGCCGCCGTGGGGCAGGTGGACAATAACCTGCGCGGGGCGATCTCGCGCGAATTGCCCGCGATCGCACCCAGCTTTTTCGTGGTCGATATTCAACCCGACCAGATCGACGCGGTGCGCGCGCGCGTCGAAAACGACCCACTCGTGGACCGCATGGACGCGGCCCCCATGTTGCGCGGCATGATCACCGAGATAAACGGTCGCCCCGCAGACGAAGTCGCAGGCGACCATTGGATCGTTCAGGGTGACCGGGGCGTGACCTACTCTGACGTCATGCCCGACCGCACCACTTTGTCGGCGGGTGAATGGTGGCCCGCGGATTACAAAGGCGAACCGCTCATCAGTTTCGTGGCCGAGGAGGCCGAGGAAATCGGCCTAACTGTCGGCGACACCATGACTGTGAACATCATGGGCCGCGACATCACGGCGCGTATCGCCTCGCTCCGCGATGTGAACTTCTCCTCGGCGGGGATGAATTTCACGATCCAGATGAACCCTGCCGCCCTGGCAGGGGCACCCCATTCGTGGCTCGCCACGATCTATTCCGAGGAAGAGGCGGAGGCCGACCTTCTGCGCGACATCTCCCGCGCCTACCCGAATATCACGATGATCTCCGTGCGCGACGCCATCGCGCGCGCCACCGACCTCATGGGCACCATCGCTGCCGCCATCACCTATGGCGCGCTCATCACGCTGGCAACCGGCGCGGTGGTGCTGATCGGCGCGGCCGCGGCAGGAGAACGCACGCGGACTTATGAGGCCGCGGTCCTGAAAACACTCGGCGCCCCTCGTGCCCGCATCCTCGCCAACTTCGCCTTGCGTTCGGTGATCCTCGGGGCGGCAGCCGGGACCGTTGCGGTCTTTGCGGGCGGCATGGCGGGCTGGGCTGTTTCGACCTTCGTCATGGACACGGCGTTCGTCTTCGAACCCATCTCGGCCCTCGCCATCGTCGCGGGCGGCGTGCTGGTCACGCTTTTGACCGGTCTCGTGTTCGCATGGCGACCGCTGTCTGCCCGCCCCGCGCAGGTGCTTCGCGCCCGCGAGTAGGCAAGCATGAAAAAGCCCCGCTGGCGATGCCAACGGGGCCTCCTCCCAATGGGCGCGCGAAACGATCATCAGATCGTGCGCTGCACCATCATCTTCTTCACTTCCGCGATCGCCTTTGCCGGGTTCAGACCCTTCGGGCAGGTGTTCGCGCAGTTCATGATCGTGTGGCAGCGGTAGAGCTTGAACGGATCTTCCAGATCGTCCAGCCGCTAGCCCGTCGCCTCATCGCGCGAGTCGATGATCCAGCGATAAGCATGGAGCAGTGCCGCCGGTCCAAGATAGCGATCCGCGTTCCACCAGTAGCTCGGGCAGGAGGCCGAGCAGGAGGCGCACATCACGCATTCATACAGCCCGTCGAGCTTCTTGCGGTCTTCGATGGACTGCTTCCACTCTTTCGCGGGCGCGTTGGTCTTGGTCTCCAGCCACGGCATGATCGAGGCGTGCTGCGCGTAGAAATGCGTGAGATCGGGGACGAGGTCTTTCACAACCGGCATGTGCGGCAGCGGATAGATTTTCACGTCGCCCTTGATCTCATCCATCCCGAAGATGCACGCCAGCGTGTTCTGCCCGTCGATGTTCATCGCACAGGAGCCACAGATCCCTTCGCGGCAGGACCGACGGAAGGTCAGCGTCGGGTCGATCTCGTTCTTGATCTTGATCAGCGCGTCCAGAACCATCGGGCCGCAGGTGTCCATATCGAGGAAATAGGTGTCCACACGCGGGTTTTCCCCGTCGTCCGGTGTCCAGCGATAGATCATGAACTTGCGCACGTTGGTCGCGCCCTCGGGCTTCGGCCAAGTTTTGCCGGTGCGGATTTTCGAGTTCTTGGGGAGTGTCAGTTGAACCATGGGTCGTCCTCCTTAGAACGTCCGCGCTTTGGGCGCGATTTTCTTGAGTTCGATGCCGCCCTGATCTTCCTTGGTCAGCGGGTCGAGGACAACGGGGCGATAGCTCAGCGTCACCTTGCTACCCTTGACCTTGGAGATCGTGTGAACGCGCCAGTTCTTGTCGTCGCGTTCGGTGTGATCTTCCATCGCGTGGGCGCCACGGCTTTCCTTGCGCGCCTCGGCCCCGGTGATGGTGGCGAGAGCGTTGGGCATCAGGTTGGTCAGCTCGAGCGTTTCCATCAGGTCGGAGTTCCACACCAGCGAGCGGTCGGTGACCTGAAGGTCGTCCAGCTTGCCCGCGATGGCGGTCATCTTCTCGACACCCTCTTTCAGCGTCTTGTCGGTGCGGAACACGGCGGCGTCGGCCTGCATGGTCTTCTGCATCTCAAGCCGCAGCTCGGCGGTTGGCGTGTTGCCCTTGGCGTGACGCAACCCGTCAAAGCGGTCGAGGGCCTTGTCGATCGCCTTCTTGCTCGGCGTCGGAACCGGGCTGGCCCGGTCCACCACGTCGCCCGCGCGAATGGCGGCGGCACGGCCAAAAACCACGAGGTCGATCAGCGAGTTGGAGCCCAAACGGTTCGCCCCATGCACAGAGGCACAGCCCGCTTCGCCCACGGCCATCAGCCCCGGAACAACGCGGTTCGGCGACTTCGCGGTGGGGTTCAGGACCTCACCGAAGTAGTTCGTCGGGATGCCGCCCATGTTATAGTGCACGGTCGGCAGAACCGGGATCGGCTCTTTCGTCACGTCGACGCCCGCGAAGATTTTCGCGCTTTCCGAAATCCCCGGCAACCGTTCGGCCAGCGCCTCAGACGGCAGGTGGCTGAGGTTCAGGTGAATGTGATCGCCTTCGGCCCCGACTCCGCGCCCTTCACGAATTTCCATGGTCATGGACCGCGAGACATAGTCACGCGGCGCGAGGTCTTTGTACTGCGGCGCATACCGCTCCATGAAGCGTTCGCCTTCGGAGTTGGTGAGATACCCACCTTCGCCGCGCGCACCCTCGGTGATCAGGCAGCCGGAGCCGTAGATGCCGGTCGGGTGGAACTGCACGAATTCCATGTCCTGAAGCGCGAGGCCCGCGCGCGCCACCATGCCGCCACCGTCGCCGGTGCAGGTGTGGGCCGATGTCGCGGAAAAATAGGCGCGACCATAGCCGCCAGTGGCCAGAACGACCATCTTCGCGGAGAAGACGTGCATCGTGCCGTCGTCGAGCTTCCAGCAGACGACACCTTCGCACTTGCCGTCATCCGACATCAGAAGGTCGATGGCGAAGTATTCGATGTAGAATTCGGCGTTGTTTTTCAGCGACTGACCATAAAGCGTGTGCAGGATCGCGTGGCCGGTGCGGTCGGCGGCGGCACAGGTGCGCTGCACGGCCGGACCTTCCCCGAATTCTGTGGTGTGACCGCCGAAGGGACGCTGGTAAATTTTGCCTTCCTCGGTGCGCGAGAAGGGCACGCCGTAGTGCTCCAGCTCGTAAACCGCGGCGGGCGCTTCACGGGCGAGGTATTCCATTGCGTCGGTATCCCCGAGCCAGTCGGAGCCCTTCACGGTGTCATACATGTGCCACTGCCAGTTGTCCGGCCCCATGTTCGACAGCGACGCGGCGATCCCGCCCTGGGCGGCCACCGTGTGCGACCGTGTGGGGAAGACCTTGGTGACGCAGGCGGTTTTTAGTCCCTGCTCGGCCATACCGAGCGTGGCGCGCAGACCGGCGCCGCCAGCCCCCACGACAACAACGTCATATTCGTGCGTTTCGTATTCGTATTCAGCCATTGTTTATCCCTCAGGCGCCCAGCGAAATGCGGATGATGGCGTAGACGCCGACAAGCGCGAACAGCGTGCAAAGCAGCCGCGACGAGATGATCAGCACCATGCCCATGCGGCCGTGCACATAATCCTCGATGACAACCTGCAAGCCCTGGAACAGGTGCAGGAACACGGTGACGAAGAACGCGATGGCAATCACCGCGTTGACGGGATGCGCGTAAGCGTCGCGCACCTCTTCGAAACCGCCGCCAAGGTTGTAGGAGAAGGGAAACAGAAACAGCGGCACGAGGAAGAGAAGCGCGATGGCGCTCAGCCGTTGTTCCCAGAAATGCGCGGTGCCCTTTTTCGCGGAGCCCAGCCCCTCGACACGTTTACGATCGGTCAGAAAACTCATGTTCGCCTCCTTACGCCACGATCACGGTGATGATGGTCATGACCACCGCCGCGACGATCGCCGCGATGCCCGAGCGGTACACGCGGCGCTGCCCGAAGGACGACCCGGTATCCCAGACGAGGTGGCGAATGCCGTTCATGAAATGGAACCACAGCGCGACCAGCGACAGGAACATCACGATGTCCCCGAACCAGGAGGTCAGGACCGCGCTTGCCGTCTCAAAATACTCGGGCCCGGTTGCGAGGGCGAGGAAATACCACGTCACGAGAATGGCCGTCACGGCCAGACCGACACCGGTAATCCGGTGAAAGATCGACATGGCCATATTCAGAGGCCAGCGGTAAACTTGCAGGTGGGGGGAAAGCGGACGGTTGTCCGAAGCATTAGCCATGGCTCTTCCTTCATAGCTTTTGGCGTTCGGGCCTTACCAATACGCAAATCGGGCCGAGAGTCACGTGGGGATTGGTCACTTTTGTCGCAGTTGCGCGCTAACAGCGGTAAAATCTTCGTTCTGTGATCACACTGGCTTCCCTCGTGATCACAAAAATCACCACTCGGCCATTTCTGCAAGGAAATCCACGTATTCGGTGCAAATGGTGACCTCCCGGTACTCCGGATCGTAGAAAGCATTCGCCTCACCGCAGGCCGCGTAGGACACGACCAGCTCCGCCGACAGGCTGAATTCGGCGTTCAGCGCCTCGACCTCGTCCGCCAGCAATCCGGCGATGGCGTCGTCGCGCTCGACCACGCCCAGCACCACCGTGTCGCCCGGTCCCGCCTCGGCCAATTCGTCCAGTATGGCGCCCCAGGAGCCGTTCGCCTGATAGAACTCGTCCTCGCAGTAGTCGGCCCGATCCTCGGGCAGCCCAAGCTCCAGAGCCACGTCCTCGCGCTCATCCACGTTGGCGCCGTAAAAGATGCAGACCGTGTTGTAATACCGCTGCTCGTCGGGACCATGCACGTCCCAGAACGCCGGTTCCTCGCCCTCGGCCTTGGCCATCTCGGCTTCGGTCAAAAACCCGAACGCGGTGTCATAGGCGATGGAAACCGCGTCCTCTTCCTCCCAGAACGCGTCGATCAAAAGGATCGACAACACGTCCGCCGCATCCTCTTCCTGCCCGAAAATCGGCACTTCTTCGATGTCGATCAGGGCATGGCCCAACTCGTGGTAAAAGGTGGCGAGGATATTGGCCTCGACGAAAGCATCGACGTCTTGCGCGGCCGCCAAGGTCGGCAGGCTCAAAAGGCCCGCCGCCAGAAATCCTTTGAACATCCCCACGCCCCCTCGTGCTATGGCCGCAAAGCGCGCGCCCGATTGCTCAACTCGTCTCCAAGTTCCGTGCATATCTGTATCTCGGCATAATCCGGGTCGAAATAGGCGTTCGACTGGCCGCAGGGGATCACGCTCACGTTGATCGTCTCCGGCAGTTCCATCGTCGCGTTGATCCGGGACACGATGCGCGTCACGTAGCGCGCCAAATGCCCGTCCTTTTCGACCACCCAATCCATGCGCAGCGTGTCAGTGGGGCGGTCCGTGGCGAGCGCATCAAGCACGTCCCCCCAGGCCCGAGCGGTCTGAGCGTATTCGGCCTCGCAGGTTTCAACCCGCTCTTCGGGCAGGGCCGCCAAGGTCACGATATCGCGCCGCGTTTCCGGGTTCGCGCCGTAGATCAGGCAGGCGAAGGTGTAATAGCGTTGAAGATCGGGGCCATGCAAATCCCAGAGATCCAGATCGGCCACGCTGTCACCGACCTGATCCGCATACCACATGTAATTCGCCGCGATCAGCGGAGCCATGCGGTGCAGTTCTTCCTCGGTATGGATACGGTTCATCATCACGACCGAGAACATGTCGGCGGCGTATTCTTCCGGCCCGTAAATCGGCAGATCGAGCACCTGGATCACCGCATGGCCCAGCTCGTGATAGAGCGTCTCCGCGATATTGGCCTCGACATAAGCCAATACCGGGTCGCGCCGGGCCGCGTCATGCTGGGCGCCATGGCTTTCCAGCACGCCGACCTTCTTGCCCTGCGCATTGGCGGCAGGGCCGATCAGACAGATCGCGATGAGAACCAGAAAGCGCATGGCGCTATCAGGTCGGCATGAGCGCCCAATAGTCAAGATCGAGGAGCACGTGGGACAGGTATTTGCCGTCCTCGCCCTTGAGCGCAAAGCCCTGGTGATCGCCCTTCGTGGCCACCAGCCGAAGCCGCACGGCCCCCACACCGGGCGCGTCCGTGTCCGCCGTGTCCAGCACTTCCGACCAGGCCCGCACCGTATCGCCCGCGAAACAGGGGTTGGCGTGCGCGCCTGCGTTCAGGCCCACGATCATCTGCGCATTGGCGAGCCCGTTGAACGACAGCGCTCGCGCCATCGAGATCACGTGACCACCGTAGATCAACCGCTTGCCATCCTCGCGGTTGGTCGCGTCGAAATGCACCTTGGCGGTGTTCTGCCACAACCGGGTCGCCAGCATGTGCTCGGCTTCCTCGATGGTCACGCCGTCCACATGGTCGATCTTCTCGCCGACGGCGTAATCGCCCATCCGGTGCCGCTCACCCGCCAGCTTGAATTCGTAGCGCGAGAAATCCAGCCCCTCGGGAATGACCAGATCCTCGGCAGGGACGACCTTTTTCAACTCCGGTATCAGCGTCTCGGGCGCCTCCGCCTCCATCCGGTTTTTCCGCACCATCACCCAGCGCACGTAATCCAGCACGACCTCGTCGTTCTGGTTGTAACCCTTGGTGCGCACGTAGACGACGCCCGACTTGCCGTTGGAATTCTGCTTGAGCCCGATCACCGTGCTCTCGGAGCGCAGCGTGTCACCGGGCCAAACAGGTTTGAGCCAGCGGCCTTCGCCATAGCCAAGGTTCGCCACCGCGTTCAGCGACACATCCGGAACCGTTTTGCCAAAGACCACGTGGAACGCCGCCAGATCGTCAATGGGCGCGGCGTCCAGCCCGCACTCCTGCGCGAAAGTGTCCGACGAATAGAGAGCATGACGCGCCGGGTAGAGCGCGTGGTAGAGCGCGCGCTCACCACCCGAAATGGTGCGTGGCACCGCATGGGTGATCACCTCGCCAATGCGGTAGTCTTCGAAAAAGCGGCCCGAATTGGTCTTGGACACGTTACTGCTCTCCCAGTTTGATGTCGGGGTGGTAGTCGCCGTCGGCCTCTTTGGTCACCGCCTGCCCACAGCGCATGACGCCATTGGCCGCGTCAAAAGCATAGGTGGGGGAGCCGTGAAGCTCCCACCCTTTGTTCAAGGCGTCCGTGACTTTATGGCAGAACGCCGACGTGTCGTCCGCCGACAGAAAACGATAGAGTTTCATGGGATTTCCTTAACCAAATGCCGGGTAGCCGAACCAGTAGTGCGCCCAGGCGATCAGGCCAAAGACGATGACGGTGCCGACGACAGTGCCGATTTCCTTGCCGACCGGGAACGGCCCGGTGGCCTTGGCGGGCTTGGCTTGCTTGTTGATCAGGATAACCTCGACCACGGCCCAGGCGAGCAATCCCCCAAAGAGCACGAAGGAGGGGACGTCTCCGTTCACAAGAATATGCGCCAGCGCCCAGGTCTTGATCGCGGTCAGTTGCGGGTGACGGATCTTGGATGTGATCCATGTCTTCATGCCGCTTGCCGCAAACAGATAGATTGCGAACAGGTTGAGCAGGTTGTTGATGCCGACCGTCGCCGGATGACGACCCCAGAACATTGCGCCCTCGGCCATCCGGTAACCGATGACCATCAGCACGACACCTGCGATCACACCGAGCGCGACCGGCCCCTTGGCCTTGTCGCCCATATCGGCGCGTTTCGCGGGGGCGATACGTTTGAACAGGTGCGCCGCCGACCATAGCAGAACACCGAGAATGAGAACGAGCATGGTTTATCCTTCCAGACTGGCAATGGCCTCCGCTTTCGCCAGCAGGGCCTTCGCGGTCACGATATGCAGATTCTCGACGATCTTTCCATCGACGACTGCCACGCCTTGCCCAGACGCCTCAACTTCTTCGAACGCCGCGATCTGACGACGGGCGAGGTCGATGTCCGCCTCAGAGGGTGCGAACACCTCGTTCGTCACGTCGATCTGCGCGGGGTGGATCAGCGTTTTGCCGTCGAACCCGAGGTCGCGACCCTGTTCGCACTCGACCCGCAGCCCGTCTTCGTCTTTGAACGCGTTGTAAACGCCGTCGACGATACAAACCCCCGCCGACCGCGCCGCGATCAGGCTCATCTGAAGCGCGGTTTGGATTTCCGGGCGTCCTTCGGAAACCCGGCACCCCAGCTCCTTCACGAGGTCATTGGTCCCCATGACGATCCCGTTCAGCCGGGGATGCGCCGCTATGGTTCGGGCGTTCAAAACGCCGTCGGGGGTTTCCATCATCGCCCAGAGCGGCACGTCGTCGATCATGCCGGCCAGCACTTGCAGGTCGTCCGCCGAATTAACCTTGGGCAAAAGCAGCGCGTCGATGTCCGCGCCTTGCATGGCCTCCACGTCCTGGCGGCCCCAGACGGTGTCGAACCCGTTGATCCGCACGATTTTCAACCGTTTGCCAAACCCGCCCTTGTCCAGTTCCGCGCGCAACGTGGCGCGGGCGTCGGCCTTGGCATCCGGTGTCACCGCGTCTTCAAGGTCGAAGATGATCGCATCGGCGGCAAGACCGCGCGCTTTCTCCAACGCGCGCTCTTTCGAGCCGGGGATATAGAGCACGGAGCGGACGGGGCGCGTCGATTGGGTCATGATTCTTCCCTTCGGTAATATTGTTGCGCGAAAGAACAACGGTGCGCACACAATGGCAACCCAAAATGCGCCGCAATGCAGAAAACGAGGCGTCCACCAGCGCAACGCACCGCGCGTTAACCAAACCGAAGGGCGCGCAGCGGCAAGGTTTTCTCAAGCCGGGCGGTGATGCCCCACCTTTGGACGCATCACGGGCTTTCAGGACGGACGCGCCCGGCAGACCCATGGTCTGCTGCCGGGGAGCCGGTTGGGTTGCGGACCTTCGTTTAGAAAGGACGACACCATGAACCGGATGACCCTCCTTGCCATGGGCCTGATCAGCGGTCTGATCGCGGCCACCACCGCGCAAGGGCAAACCAACAACTGTGCCCCGCGCGAACGCGTGCTTGACCAACTGTCCAAACGTTTCGGCGAAGCACGCCAATCCATCGGCCTTGCTGCGGGCAATCGCGTGGTGGAGATGTATGCCTCCCCCGACACCGGCACCTGGACCCTGACCATGACGCTGCCCACGGGGCTGACCTGCATCATCGGAGCAGGGGAGAGTTTCGAGCGGGTGGACGAAGAAGTGACACCCGCCGGCCAGCCGGCCTGACCCTCACGTCACCGCGTCGAAGATCAGCTTCGACCCGGTGACGATCAGCAAAACGTAGGTAATCGTGAAGTAAAGCCGTTCAGGCAACACATCATGCGCCTTCACGCCGAGCCAGACGCCGACCACGGCGGCAGGAATGAGCAAAACGTCCGCTTTCAGCGTCTGCCATGAAAAAATCCCCAGGAACGCGTAGGGAATGAATTTCATCAGGTTGATCGCCCAGAACGTCAAAACGGTGGTCGCCTGGTAGGTTGTCTTGTCGATCTGCCGACTGAGCAGAAACACCGCCGCCGGTGGACCGCCCGCATGGCTGATGAAAGACGTCAGGCCCCCGACCGCCCCGGCGATTGTCCCGCCAAATACCCCCATCGGCGCTTTGGCTGGTCGGATCAGCCCGAACTTCCGCGCGCCTTGGAAGGCGACGAACCCGATTGCGACCGTCCCGATCATGAGCCGGAACACATCCGGGTTGGTCAGGCGGTAGATCAACGCGCC
>DOUP01000007.1 GCA_003520545.1 Maritimibacter sp.
TCTCCTCGCCGGTGCCGTCGGCAGGCTCGACAGCGCCGTCCACGATGCTGCCAGTCTCTGGGTGCGTGTTTATGCCTGTCTCTGGATTGCCTTCGTCCGGAACGCCTTCCGTCTGGGTCGGAACACCCTCCCGGTCCGTCCCATCCACTGCCTCGACGAGGTCGGGCGGCGCGTTGCGGAACCGGCCGATGTCGAAGCGTGCGGCCATCCTGACAGGCTCCGCCAGCCTGTCCGCGAAGCCCGCCGCCACCGCATCCGCCGCATCGAACCAGGTCTCGGCCGCCATCAGCGCTGCGATCTCGTCATCGGTCTTGCCGGATTTGGCGGCATATCCCCGGATCAGACTGCCCGCGATCTTGTCCAGCGCCTCGGCCATGGCGCGCATGTCGCCCGCCGTGCCAATTGCCAACCCCGACGGGTCGTGGATCATCAGGAACGCGTTTTCCGGCATGACGATCTCGTCACCCGCCATCGCGATATAGGACGCGGCCGACGCGGCAATGCCGTCGATCCAGACCGTGACCGTGCCCTCGTGCCGCTTCAGCGCATTGTAGATCGCCACCGCGTCGAAGACTGACCCACCAGGGCTATTCAGCCGCAGATCGACCGGCGTCCCCTCGGGCAGTGCGCCGAGTTCGGCAAGGAACCCCTTCGCCGAGACCCCGTAGGCGCCGATCTCGTCATAGATCGCCACTTCCGCGCCCGTTCCCCGGGCGCGGATCGCATACCAGCTTTTCATATTGTCACTCCTGTTCGGTGGCGGGATCGGTGGAGGCGGATCCGTCGCCCATGTCTTCGCCTGTGCCATCTCCGGGGTCAGGCCGCGCGGCGGGCGTTGCTCGTGCGCCCTGCGTTTCGCCGGGGCTCGCGCGGTAGCTCAGCCCCAGATCAGCAACGCGTTTGGCATCCGCCGCATTCTCTCGGTCAACTTCTTCGACGTCATAGCCGGTGGCCTCGACCACCTTGCGGCGCGAGGTGATGCCCGCTTCCATCGCCAGCACTTGCGCCTGGATGTCCTTCAGCGGGTCGACCCAATCCCAGCGTGGCGGGATCCATTGCACCGGCCGCGCGACGGCGGGATTGCCGATATCCAGCGCCCCCGACAACACAGCCGTCTCAAGCCAGCGCCGCCAGATCGGCCGACACAGCTGGTGCGCCATCACCCCATGCTGCAGCTGGCCGATGCGTCGCCGGAACTCGACCAGCTCGGCCCGCAAGCTTGAATAGTTCGCCTGCCGCACATCGCCGGTGACCAGATGATAGGGAAGCCCCAGCGAGGCCGAGACCGATAAGAGCGTCCGATATTGAAACGCCTCATAGCCGCCAGCAACGTCCGCAGGGCTCGAGAACTTCACATCCTCGCCCGGCAGCAGCACTTGCATCGTGCCAGGTTCGAGGCTCGCAATGGCGGTGCCATCGAGATCGGCCTCGGCCTCACCCATCATCGGGTCTTCCGGCGCGGTCTTGGTGATGAACCCCGCGAACATCGCCGCGGTCTTCTTCCGGTCCAGTTCAGCGTCGTCGTACTGGTCCAGCAGAAACAGCCGCACCATGGCCGGAGCCACATGCGGCAAGCCCCGGATCTGGCCTGCATCAATTGGACGATAGATGTGAAGCACATCCTCGGCGGGCACGCGCACCGTTTCCGGGATCACCGCTCCCTGATCGGTGCTGTCGCCGGGATGGCGACGGCGGAAGTGATAGGCCACGCGCCGTCCGATGCCGTCAAATTCAACCCCGCAGCGGATGCGATTGCCGTTTGCCGCAGTTTCGGTCTTCTCGAAGGGCAGCATCTCCGACTGCAGAAGCTGCAGTTGGAGCGGCACCAGCAGGCCGTCCTCACCCCGGCGGGGACGCAGGCGGACGAAGCATTCGCCCGCAACAAAAATTTCCCGCGCCACCATGGCCTGCAGACCGTAGAAATCGGTCAACCCGTCCGCGTCGGCCTCATCCGCCCATGCGAGCCAGAGCTGCTGAACGCTGTCACGCAACGCCGCATCTGCAATCAGCGACGACGGCTTGATCCCATCGCCCACCAGGTTTGCAGCGAAGGCCTCGCAGGCATTGGCTGCGTAGCCGTTGGTCACAACAAGTTCGCGCGACCGCGCCAGTAGTCGAGGGCCCCCCGAGGCGACCAGTGAATTGATATTTTCCAGCGGCGGTTGCCAGCCCCGCAAGCGCCGCTTGGCCATCGCGCCTTCCAGGCGAGCGGACACGGCGGCGGGACCACCGGGGGCCCGGCGGCGAAACCGATCGAACAGCCCCATGGATCACAGCCCCTTCGTCGTCGTTACACGCACCTGCCGAACGATCCGTCGTCCCTCGGCAGCCGCAATCTCGCGGTCGAGCGCCTCGAGAGCCCGGTCGATTTCCGCCACACTGCGATAGTCGACCGTTTTTCCGTCGTAACTGACGCGCGCCACGCCAGAGGAACGTTGGGCCGCCAGAGTGTCGCGGCGGGCACGGAGTTCCGTAGATGTCGGCATCTGAATTGACCTGACCTGCGAATATGTTTCATTTGGCCAACCGACCACGGATTGAAGCCAAAACCATGACCCCAGCAGAAATCATGCGCGACCTCGCGCGCGCCGACATTTTCCCGAAAGCTGCCATGGCCGAAGCTGGTGCCAGGCGCGAGGAAATGGTGCCAGTCTTTGTCGATCTGGTCAGCCGCCTCGCACAACAACGCGTTCCGGAGATGAAGGACTCTGACTTGATGGCCCTTATCCCGGTCTTTCACATGCTGGGCGAATGGCAGGACCCGCGCGCTTATCGCCCGTTGGTTCAGATGCTCCGTCGTCCTACCAAGGTCATCGACCATCTCCTCGGAGACGCAGTGACCGAAACGAGCTTTCGCGTCATCGCCGGAACATTCGACGGTGACTTGCAGCCGGTGTTCGACGCAATCGAGGACAAAAAAGCTGATGAGTTTGCCCGCAGCTCCCTGATGAGCGCCCTGGTTCTGATTGCGCAATTGCACCCCGATCAACGCCCGGCAATCGAAGATTACTTCCGGACCTTTCGCCAGCGCTGCCCCAAGGCATCGACCGATGTTCTCACCGGCTGGATGGACGCCGTTGCCGGTCTCGGGCTTGAAGACATGTCGGAGACTGTGCGCGAGGTTTTCGACAAGGGCCTGATCCCAAAGGACTACTGCGACTTCGGGCATTTCCTTGAGGATTTGGAGGCCACCCTCAAAGCCGATGGTTCACCCGCAAACCGCCGTTACCAGAAATCCCTGATCACCGATGCCATCGACGACCTGTCGCGCTGGCACTGCTATTCCTATACTTTCCTCGCTCAGCAGAAGACCCGAAAAGTTGACAACGCTCTGCGCGTGGCCCCGTGGACCGAGGCCCTCACAAAGACGCCAGACAAGCTTGGCCGCAACGATCCTTGTCCCTGCGGCAGCGGCAAGAAGTTCAAGAAATGCTGCCTGCATTGAACCACCCACAGCCAACGTGACACTGCGTCGCCAAACCTTTCACCTCATGTAATTTGAGCGCACGGTGCGCCGCTGTGGTCCCGCGCGCCGTGAAGCGGGTGTAGTGGTTCCGGCCCCGCCATCAGCCATGTCCAGCGCTGCGACGCCGAGCTGTGCTTCCAGATCGGCCCAACGCGCCTCAGGCCAGCGATCTGCCCCGAGGATCCATGCGGCGGCGCGGGCATAGACCCGGCAGTCCAGCGCCTCGTTGCGTTCGCGCAGCTTCTGCCATTCGAGCCGGGCAAAGCCGCGTTTGGTGCGCACCGTGATCAGTTGTTCGGCCGTGAATTGCTTCAACCACTCGCCGTCCGCCCAGTTTGGCAGATGTATCGTTCCGGGCGGGCAAAGGTGCCCAGCCTCGATTTCCTCCCGCGTCGGCCGGTCCTGCCGCAGGAAACGGTAGGTCTCGGTCTTGAAGGTCGACGTGGCGACCGTCCAAAGCCGTGCCCCGCGCCGCAGCCGCTTGCCTGCGATGGTCGCGTCCACATAAGTCGGGCCAGTGACCGGGCTTGAGCGGTTGAAGCCTTCGACGCCTTTGACCGGGGCCACCTGCGCGAAGCCGACCTGTCGCGACCATGCGTAGACAGCACTGGTCTCGTAGCCGGTATCGATCGCGAGTCGTGCCAACGTCATCGACTGACCGGAGGCATGGGCCCAAGTCTGGCCGAGCAAATTGGTCAGCATCTGCCAGCAGTCCGGATCGCCGGGCCCGCCCTCAATGACCAGGTGATCGATCAGCCAGCTCTCCAGCCCGCGCCCCCAGGCCCAGACATCGACCTCGATGCGATCTTTCTGAACGTCGGCCCCGGCTGTCAGGAACAAGCCGCGCTCTGGAACAGTCCCTCCGTCCCAGGTCTCGCGCCGGTCGGCCAGCCGCTGCCAGTCCGGCGCTTCGCCGGTCTCGACCCATGTCTCGCCGAGGATCGTGTTGCGGAACGCCTTGATCGCCTCGTCCGACCCCTGCGCCGCGTCCCATGCCCGCACGATCCGCTCCCAACTCAGCCAGCCAATCGGCGAATAGAGCGCCGAGAGGTGATAGCCGACGGTGCCGGGATCGGCCGCAACGGCCGTCGCGCGCCATTCGCCCGCTTCCAACATGGCCGTCTTGTGATGCTCGGCGATGGCCTGTTCGCAGCCCTCGCAGTGGTATTCCGCCGTCTCCGGCCGCCCCTTTTGCCAGCGCAGCCTCTCGAACTTCAGCCATTGCTCCTGGCCGCAATGCGGGCACGGCACGAAGAACCGCCGCTGGTCTGATGCCTCGAACTCGCGCTCGATCCGGCTCAGCCCCCGGATTGTTGGCGTCGAGACCAGAAAGACCTTGCGCCGATGTGCAAAGGTCAGCGACCGTGCTTCCGCCAGCGTGACCGGATCGCCTTCCTCGTCGGCCGATGCCGGATAGGCATCAACCTCATCGAGGAAGATGTAGCGCGCCGGGGTCGAGCGCAGCCCGACCGCCGAGTTCGCGCCCGTCATGATCAGGATGCCACCCGCGAATTCCTTCGACAGCATCGTGTTGCCCGCGTCCCGCGACCGCGCCGGTTTGACCCGCTCCCGCAGCTCGGGGCTTTCGTCGATCAGCGGATCGATCCGCTGGCGCGAGTTGCGCTTGGCCAGCTCCACCGTCGGCTGGACCGCGAGCATTGGTCCCGGCGCCTGGTGGATCGCAAAGCCGATCCAGTTGTTCCCGGCCTCGGTTGCGCCGACCTGTGCGGCCTTCATGAAGACGATCCGCTGTGTCGGATCGCCGGGCGACAGCCGGTCCATGATTTCGCCCATGTAGGGCGTGCGGGCTGTGCGATAACGCCCGGGTTCTGCCGAAGCGCGGCCCGAAAGCATCCGGTGTCGATCCGCCCATTCCGAAACGGTCAGGTCCGGGTCCGGCGTGAGGCCCGCTCCCCAGGCGCGCAAGATCTCTGCCGCGCCGTCGAACTCAAAAGCATCATCAGCGGAGATCGGGTTTGACCTCGGCAAGATCGTCGAGCTGGGCACGGACATGTTTCTCCAGAACCTTCTGCATGGCGGCGGGCTCCACACCCAGATCGGCCGCCATCAACGCCGCCGCCCGCGCGGGCCAGTTGACCCAAACGTCGCGCTCCTGCCGCGCCAACCGAAACACGAGCGACAGAGCACGGGCCCGATCGATCAGCTCGCCCTTCAGCTTTTGCAGCCGGAGACGGCGTTCCTGCGCCTTCAGCACTTCGTTGGCCGTCTTGGCCTGCAGGAACGTGGTGCCGCTACCGACTGGTGGGGCCGCCATTCCCTGTTCGCGCAGGGTTTCGCCCACGGCGGATACCGCCGCCTCGGGGACAGGTTTGAGTTTTGGCTGCGGCGCTTTCCGGGTCTTTGACGGATCGGTCGCCTCGGCGCGCAGGGTATCGCTGGCCAACGCGTCGATGCTGCCATCGGCATACAGAACCAGCCGCCCCGTCGCCTTGGCCTTCTGGATCGCACCGCGCGAGAGGCCGACGCGGGCGGCATATTGGCGCTCGCTCAGACCCTCCATTGCGCGCTCCGATTATCATTCAAAATCATGTGCTGATGTAGTTGATAAGCCTCCGCATCAGAGCGAACGTGATCCTGCGAAAACGATGCAACTCACCATGGAGCGCCCACGATGGCCCGCCTGAATCCCCAGACAACGCCCCGCCACCAACTGCGCGCCGAGAAGCCTGCGCGGAACAAGGAAGCAGCGATCAATGCCTTTGCGGCCAAGAAAGCCGAGATCGACGAGATGCTCGCCCGCTTGTCGAGCCTGAGCGACGAGCATTTCAACGCACACCCGGACGAGATCAACTGGGGCCATGTCGGCACCCTTGAGCATTACGCGAGCCTCCTGAAGCGCATCACCGACAGCGCTTTCAGCGAGGGCGAGCACGCCGAATGAACGGAGCCAGCGCCATGGAAACCAGCACCATCCGCATCGCCATTCGCGGCCTCAACGAGCCTTGGGACGCCAGCCGCATCCCGGCCGTCCTCGACGAGATCAAAGCACCGCTCCGCGAGGAAGCCGACATCCCCGCCCGCCTCACCGCCGACAGCATGACCATCGGCATCGACGTCGCCACCGACCGGCTGCCCGATGCCGCAGCGCTCCTGCGGGATCTCGGGCTGATCTGACCACGGGCCGACGCCCGAACTCCGTCCGCGCGCCCTGCGCGGCTTGGGGTTGTAGAAGGCCGCGACGGTCGCGGCCCGAACACGGGGACGACCCC
>DOUP01000008.1 GCA_003520545.1 Maritimibacter sp.
TTGAGCGCCCGGATCGCGGTTGCCAGATCGACGACCCCCATGGTCTTGCCGTCCTCGTCTTTGACGCCCACCATGCGATCAGGGGCCTCGTTCATCACCGGCATGGCTTCGTCGAGCACCGTGTCACCCGGAAGGGTGGGGCCTTCGAAGCCGTTGGGCACGGGAACGGCCAGACCGTAGAGCCGGATCACCTTGGCGCGGTTGATGTCCTTGGTGAAGTCCCGGATGTAATCGTCCGCCGGTTTCAGCACGATCTCCTGCGCGTCACCTTCCTGGATCAGGGCCCCGTCGCGCAGGATGGCGATGTTTTCGCCAAGCCGCAGGGCTTCGTCCAGGTCGTGGGTGATGAAGATGATCGTCTTGTGAAGCTCGTCCTGAAGCTCCAGCAGGATCGACTGCATGTCGAAGCGGATAAGCGGGTCGAGGGCCGAGAAGGCTTCGTCCATCAAGAGGATTTCTGCATCCGTCGCCAAGGCCCGGGCGAGGCCGACACGCTGTTGCATGCCGCCCGAGAGCTGGCCGGGGTAGTGTTGTTCATACCCCGTAAGGCCCACCCGGTCGATCCAGTGCTGGGCGCGTTTGGCGATTTCGTCGTCGCTCACCCCCTGCACTTCGAGCCCGTAGCCCACGTTTTCGGCGATCTTGCGGTGGGGCAGGAGACCGAACTTCTGGAATACCATCGACATCTTGTGGCGCCGAAGATCGCGCAGTTGCTCTGGCGTCATGGCCATGACGTCTTCGCCGTCGACGAAGATTTCCCCCGCCGTCGGGTCGATCAACCGGTTGATGTGGCGAATGAGCGTGGACTTGCCCGAGCCGGACAGGCCCATGACCACCTGTATGCGCTTTTCCGGAATGTCGAGCGAGACGTCCTGGATGCCCAGCACATGGTTGTGCTTGTCCAGAAGCTCCGGTTTGCCCATGCCCTTTTTGACCAGCGGCAGAACCTTTTGCGGGTTTGAGCCGAAGATCTTGTAGAGGTTCTTGATCTGAACCTTGATGTTTTCGTCGGTCATTTGCTGTCCCCGCGATAGGCTTGCAGACGTTTACCGTAGGTCTGCGAGACCCGGTCGAAGATGATGGCGAGGGCGACGATGGCCAGGCCGTTCATGACGCCGAGCGCCAGGTATTGGTTCGAGATCGCGCGCAGCACGGGAACCCCGAGACCTTGCACACCGATCATGGAGGCGATGACGACCATCGACAGGGCCATCATGATGGTCTGGTTCACGCCCGCGAAGATGTTGGGCAGGGCCAGCGGCACCTGCACGCCGAAGAGTTTCTGGCGCGGTGAGGCGCCGAAGGCATCGGCGGCTTCCATCACGTCGGCGTCAACGAGGCGGATGCCGAGGTTGGTCAGGCGCACGATGGGCGGGATGGCATAGATGCAGACGGCGATCAGGCCGGGCACCTTGCCGATCCCCAGGAGCATGACGACGGGGATCAGGTAGACGAAGGACGGGATGGTTTGCATCACGTCAAGGATCGGGGTGATCACGGCCTGCATCCGGTCCGAGCGCGACATGAGGATGCCGATCGGGATACCGATCGCGATACAGAGGCACGTGGCGACCGAGATGATCGCGAGGGTGGACATCGTATCCTCCCACATCCCGAAATAGCCGATGGCGACAAAGGCCAGCACGGACCCGATGGTGATTTTCCAGCTTCGCGCGCCGAGCCAGGCAAGTCCACCGATCACGAGGAGGATGATGGGCCAGGGCGTTGCGAGCAGAAGGTCCTCGAACCAGACGAGGAACATCAGAAGTGGATGGAAGAAGGCCTCGAGGCTTTCGCCGGCTGCCCGCGTGAAGTCGCGGAAGTTTCCGTCAATGTAGCGGCGCATGGCCGAAAGGTCGGCGCGTCCAAGTGACGGGAATTCGGTAAAGAACTCCAACATCCCTGTTTCCCCTTTTTGTTTTTGTCTTTGGAAAGAAAAGGGGCCTGCGGTGTTTCGCAGGCCCCTTCAATGTCAGAACGTCTCAGAGCGCGTCCTTGATTTTTTGCGCCACGTCCTCGGACACCCACTGGGTCCAGACGTCCGGCTGCGAGGCGAGGAATTCGAACGCCGCATCTTCGCCGGTGGCCTGGTTTTCCGACATGAAGACGAGCATGCCGTTCATCACGTCACCCGGGAACACGCGGGCTTCGAAGTAGTCGGCCGCGACCCCGCCCTTTTCCATGAAGTCATCCGTGACCACGGTCTCAACCTCGGACACCGTCCAGGACGTCGGCTGCGGGTCCTGGCAATCCTGTTCGGAGAGCGCGATGCAGCCGTCCCAGTTGTCGCGACCGGCCCAGTCGGCTTCGAAGGGGAGCATGACCATGTCGTACTTGCCGATCATCGACGTGGGCGACCAGTAATAGCCGAACCAGTTTTCGCCTCGCTCGGCGGCTTTCGCCATCGAGCCGTCAAGACCAGCGGCCGAACCCGGATCAACCAGCACCCAGCCTTTTTCTTCCATATCGAAGGCACGGAACAGGTTGGCGTTCACAAGCTGGCAGCCCCAGCCGGCGGGACAGCCGATGAAAGCGCCTTTGCTCTCGTCTTCCTGGTAGGGGAACAGGTCCGGGCGCCCGAGAAGTTTTTCGACTGTGTCGAGATCGGGGTGCTCTTCGGCGAATTTCGGCGTCACCCACCAGCCTTCGCCAAGACCCGTGATCGGGCCGTCATTGAGGGCGACGAGCGAGCCTTCTTCCTTGGCGACGTTCAACGGATCGCGCACGGCGTTGATCCAGAGTTCCGGCGCCACGTCGGGTTCTGCCTTTTCGGACATCGAGGCGAAGGTGGTCTGCGTTGCCCCGGGGATAAGATCGACGTCACAGCCGTAGCCCTCTTCCAGGATGATCGCATCGACGTTCGCCATGAATTCGGCCGAAGCCCAGTCCATTTCGGCGATCGACACCTTGCCGCACTCCTGTGCGAAAGCGGCCGGAGCCATTGTCACGGTCATGCCAAGCGCGCCGAGCACGCTGATTGTTTTACGATTCATTGATTTCTCCCTGTCTATCCGTCGCCTTGTTCAAAAACGACACTTGGATCGTGTTATGTCGGAAAAAGAGCATAGCTTCTGGACGGTGTAAACCGCGCACTCGGTCAATTGTCCGCCTTGGTCCAACAAGTGATCGCACAAGTTGATTGCAGCCCGCGCGATGATTTGCCATATGGACGGCACGCCACTGGCATGCCCCTATAGCTCAGCTGGTAGAGCAACTGATTTGTAATCAGTAGGTCCGCGGTTCGAGTCCGTGTGGGGGCACCATAAACCTATGTTTTCATTGACTTAATCGTCTGGCGTAACGGTCAGAGGAACAATGAAAATGACATTACAGCTACCCAAATTCATCATGAAACGGGGGGACACCTACGCGGTCCGCTACTCGATTCCGAAAAGGTTTCAGGCGGTTGTCGGACGTAAAGAGATCGTGCGAAGTCTCGGGACCAATTGCTTGTCTGAAGCGATTGCTCTGCGTAACGACGCTATCGGAGAAATCGAGCAAGAATTGACCGCGCGGCTTGAGATGGGAGATATGAGGTGTGTTTCGTCGAATGGGTGAACTACCTCCAGAACGAATTGCTCTTCGGACACGACGATCCGGTCTTTCCAAAGCCCGAGAGTGCGGTCGGCGATAACGGATTTCGGGTGGCCGGTCTGTCGCGAGACTTCTATTCGAACGCCTCAAAGCTTCGCGACGTAATCAAAGGCGCTTTCTTCTTCGCCGGGTTCACGCCCTTCGGCCCGCATTCCCTGCGATCGACCCTGACGCGCTGGGCGGACAAACACTATACCTCCCGCGAGGCCTTCAAAGTCTTTTCCGACAAGTTCAAGGTGATTGCGAGATGCGGAGAACGCTACGCGCTTGTGCGGGACTCGAAAATCTGACATTAGGTCAGAAAATTGTCTTTGCCTCGGGTCCATAGGCTGAGCGAAGATTGTTCTGGAATGGAACGGATGGTCATGAAGATCGGCGAAATGGTCCGGCGGTCAGGGCTGACGGAGCGAATGCTGCGACACTACGAGACGCTCGGCATTATTGTGCCTGGCCGGACCGACAAGGGCACGCGCCAGTATTCGGACATCGACCTTGAGATTGCGCGGCTGGCCCAGCATTTCCGGGAACTGGATATCCCGCTAGACACCATCGCCTCTATTGCGAAGGAGCGCCGCGCCCATGAGACTGGCGACAGCTCAAGCCGGGCTATCGGCGAGATGCTGGCCGATCTGGCTGAGCACCTGTCGGAGAAGGCCGCAAGGGCGTTGGCGCTGCATCGCGTTATCGTTGAAGCCAACAAAGTTGTCCGGGCCTGCAAGGGGTGCGATAACGCACCTGGCCCGGGAACCTGCCCCGATTGTCCGATGAACGAAGCAGCTGCCAATAATGGCGTTGCGGCGATGATCTGGCAGGACAATCAGACCTGAAAGGCACGGCCCACCACCGGCCAGTGCACCGGAAACAGTCGGGTGAAATCGAGGCCCATCAAGACCGGGTCCGGTATTTCGGCACCGACGGCCATTGCGCGCCGAAAGGCGCTCCACCGCCGGATCTCTGCCTGCAGGCCGGGAAGTCTGATCTGGCGCGTCATCCGGGCTTGCGGAAGCTCCAGAGGTTTGCCCGCAATGGCAAGATCAGCATAGCCCGAAATCACCGAGGCCCGCGTGTCTTCCCAATGCGGCGCCAGCGCCGCAAGGGTCGGCCGAAAGGCGCGCAGGATAGGCTCAGGCAGGATTATCTCGCCCCAACACAGGGCCGCAAACACGCCTCCGGGCCGCAAGACGCGAGCGGCCTCGGCGAGGTGACCCTCTGTGTCGAAATGATGCAACGCTTGCATCGAGATCAGCAGATCGACGCTGGCATCCGTCGTTGGCAGATGTTCGGCTGATGCCTTCACGACCTTTACCCCATATGGGGATTTCTTTGCAGGGGGCGCGATGTCGGTGGCAAGGACCCGCTTGAAATGCGGGCGAAAGGACGCCGCAAGTTCGCCGAAGCCTGCACCGCATTCGATGCAGACCTCTTGTTTGGCAGGGCGCAAGGCGAGCCAGTGAAGCAACTGGTCCGGGCTTAGCGCCTCGCGTGGCCGCGCCGGGTCAACTGACCTGTTCCAGGAAGCTTTCAAACTCACCCTCGTGCATCTCGTGGCTCAGTTCGGGCTTGGGAAACTGCCCGTTCTTGGCCGCCGCAAAATAGGCGCCATAGGCCTTTTCCATCTCGCCCCAAACGTTTCCGTAGATCTCGCGCTTTGGCGGGATCGGGAATACCGAGCAGCCGATGATGTCGCTGGAGACGTGGAAGATGCCGTGGGCATAGGGACCCGAGCCAAGGCTGGCGACGGCGACGGGCAGGTTTTCGTAACACCATTTGGTCAGTTCGACCGAGGTGTGTTCGAAGAGGGCCGCGAAGATGCCTGCGTCGATGGACGCTCTGACCAGCTCGACGATGGCTGCGGCCTCCGCCGCCGTCCTGCCTGCCGGTGAGTGTCCCGAGTTCATCACGGCCCGCTCGCCCTGAACGCCGAAATGGCCCACGACAGGAATACCTGCATCGACGATGGCGCGGATGTGGTCGACCGTACCAAGCGAGGGTTCGATATGCACCCCGTCCGCGCCCAGTTTGACCACGCGGGCGGCATTGCGCACCGATTCCTCGATGGAGATACTGGCGGTGGTGTTGGGCATGTTGCAGATGATGAACGGCGAGGATGCGCCGCGCAGCACGCCTTCAAGCATGTAAAGCTGTTCCTCGAAGTCGACGGTGGCCATCGACTTGTGCCCCATCATGCCCATTGGTCCGGGGCTGCCGCAGCACAGAAGATCCATGCCAAGTTCTTCGGCCATGATCGCGCTCGGGGTGTCGTGGCACTCCATCCCGACGATACGTTCGCCCTTCTGCACCTTTTCGGCCAGGTGCTTCAGCCGTGTCTTTCTACGAGCCATTCTTGTCCTCCCTTGCTTGACCTTTGTGATCAAGGTGGAGTTACAATCTGACATCTATGTTAGATTCGCAACAAAATTCTGAACGCGTGAGAAGGCCCCGCCAGCAGCATCTTTTGCACGAGCACCTTTCGCATCCGTCGGCATCCCGCCCAACCTGCGTGAGCGTCTCCGGCACCCTGCCGGTTCTCCATCAGGCATCGAGTTTTTCAACAGAATAAGCCCTTCTAAGACGTTCATCGAGTTGAACTGAACCGCGGGCTGCTGTGGCCTGAAGACGCTCGCCGCCTGCGTCGGTCAGATTATCGGCGCCGCGCCGATCTCCGCCGTGAGTCGGTCAACGAACTTGTCTATTCGAAGCGAGCGCACGGTGCGTGGGTTCAGCAAGGCCACGATGTCGGCGTCCGGGAGCGACCAGTCCGGCAGCACGCGCACCAATCTGCCGGCGCTCAGATCGCCCGAAACGCTCCATTCGGAGCGTTCGACGATACCGTAGCCGTCCAGCGCCCAGACACGCAGAGCCTCGCCATCGTTGCAGCCAAAGATCGGCTGCACGCGCACGCTTGTCTCGACTCCGTCCGGACCCGTCAGCGGCCAAAGGGTGGTGTCGGCCCGGTTCTCGCGAACCACGCCGATCCTATGAGCGGGCAAGTCCTTTGGGCTTTGTGGAAGACCGAAGCGCATGGCGTAGCCGGTCGATGCCACCAGGAGGCGGCGGTTCGGTGCAAGCTTGCGCTGCGTGATCCTCAGGTGCGGCAACCGCCCGACATGGATCAGGACGTCCCAAAGTCCGTCGTTCATCGCGCCCACGGGATCCTCGCTGAGGCTGAGCGTCGGCCGCAGATCCGGGTTATCGTTCCCGAAACGTGCGAGAACCGGGGCCACGCGCAGACGCCCGAAGCCGAAGGGTGCAATGACATGGAGCGGCCCTTCGATCCGGCCCACCCGGGCAGACATCTCCTCGGACAGGCTTTCGACATCGTCCAGAATGCTCTTCGCGCGGTCGACGAGATAACCTCCTTCTGCCGTCAGCCTGAGTCGCCCGCGACCGCGCTCGATGAGCCGCACTCTCAGCCGCTTTTCCAGCACTGCCAGTCGTTGCGAAACCGCGGGTGGGGTCACGTTCAGACTGCGCGCAGCTGCCGCGAGGCTCGGAGCGGCGGAGAGTGCGGTGAGAAAGCGGAGATCGGACACGTCGAGCATTAAGGCACAGCTTAATGCGGGCTTTAGCCGAAGTGAATATGCCATGAATGCTTTGGGTGCTAATCTTCCGGCACCGATGGAGGATTGCCCGAAGATGACCCCCGACCTTTCAAGCCTTGATGCTCTGCCCACACCAGCGCTGCTGTTGGACGAGTCGCGGATGATGCAAAACATCGGGCGACTGGCAGAGCGCGCAGAGAGACTGGGTGTTTCGCTACGCCCTCACGTGAAAACAGCGAAATCCGTCGAGGCCGCGCGCCGACTGATGGGCGGAGTGCCCAGTCCGATCACGGTTTCGACCCTGGCCGAGGCAGAGGTATTCTACGATGCAGGGCACCGCGACATTCTCTACGCCGTCGGCATCGCGCCGCAGAAGCTGGAACGCGTGCAGGCGCTGCGTGCTCGGGGCTGCGATCTCGTGGTGATCCTCGACGGCGAAGCGCAGGCACAGGCTGTCGTGCAGTCGGACGTTCCCGCCCTGATCGAGATCGACAGCGACGGTCATCGCGGCGGGCTTCGACCGGATGACCCAGCACTGATCCAGATCGGACGCATCCTGATCAACGGCGGGTGTCTGCGCGGCGTGATGACCCATGCGGGCGAAAGCTATACGGTTCGCGGCGCTACCGCCCACGCCGACTTTGCAGAACTCGAGCGCAAAGCCGCCGTCTCGGCAGCCGAGGCGCTGCATGACGCGGGTCTGCCGTGTCCGGTCGTGAGTGTCGGATCGACTCCGACCGCGCACGCCGCGCGCGATCTAACTGGCGTGACGGAACTGCGCGCCGGGGTCTACATGTTCTTCGACCTCGTAATGGCGGGGATAGAAGTCTGTGCCGTGGACATTATCGCCCTCAGCGTGCTGACGACCGTGATCGGACATCAGCCGGCAAAGGGCTGGACGATAATCGACGCGGGCTGGATGGCCCTGTCGCGCGACCGCGGGACGGCGGCGCAGGACGTGGATCAGGGCTACGGCATGGTCTGTGACGAGAACGGCCGCGTTTTGCTCGACCTCATTGTGTGCAGCGCCAATCAGGAGCACGGGATGGTGTCGCTCCGTTCCGGCGTGGATGGTCCGATGCCGGACCTGCCCGTCGGCTCCCGCCTGCGCATTCTGCCCAACCACGCCTGCGCGACCGCCGCGCAGCATGACCACTACAACGTGCTGCCGCAGGACGGCGGTCCCATGCAGACTTGGCCCCGTTTCGGGGGCTGGTAAGGAGACGGACATGATCCTCATCACAGAAGCGCAGTCCGCTGCCATCGTCACGCCAGAACTTGCCTTCGCAGCGGTGCGCGACGCCCTCATCGCCGCCGTCGCGCCGGGTGCTGCGAGTTTTCCGGTGGTGATTGCCCATGGCAGCGATCCGCAGAACCGTTTCACCATCAAATCGGCGTCGGGTGCAGAACTGGCCGGGCTGAAGGTCGGTGCCTACTTCCCAACGAACGATGCACGCGGTCTGCCGCGCCATGCCTCGACCATCCTGCTGATCGACCAGAACACCGGACGCATCGGTGCATTGGTCGAGGGTTCCGCCGTCAACTGCTACCGCACCGCCGCGGCGGATGCGGTGGCAACCGATGTCCTGGCGCGCCCGGATGCCGAAGTCCTGACCCTGTTCGGAACCGGCCACCAAGCCGCCTACGAGGCGCGGGCTCTCGCGCGCGTCCGAAAGCTGTCCCGTCTGCTGGTGGTTGGCAGAGATCCCTCCCGCACCGACGCCTTCGTCGAACGGTTGCGCAACTCGGGGCTGCCGGCCGAGGCCGCGGCGGCGGAAACGGCTGTCCGTGCCGCAGACATCATTGTCACGGCAACGACGGCCAAGGAGCCGCTCTTCGAGGCCGAATGGGTCCGTCCGGGAGCGCACATTTCCTCCATGGGATCGGACGCCAAGGGCAAACAGGAACTTCCCAGCGATCTTTTCCCGCGCTCCAATCTCTTCTGCGATCTTCCGGAACAGTCGGTGCGCATCGGCGAGTTCCAGCACGCGGGCCCCGAGGCAACCCCGACTGCCATCGGAGCGGTTTTGTCTGGCGATGCGCCCGGCCGCCAGAATGAAAGGGAGATCACAATATTCGACAGCTCGGGCATCTCGCTTCAGGACCTTCACATGGCGAAAGCCATCCTCGATCAAAACACTGCGAGCGCTGCCAGGGGATAGGCAGAGGTAGACCTGGCTCCTCCATTGCGGCCGCGCGTGGCCTGGGGCCTGTGTGGGTGTCGCGTAGCCCTTAATTGTGAGACAGAATGTCGAAGACATCAGTGCAAAAAGACTGGAAATCTCTACTCAGTGGCCCAAAATTTCGCCTTTTAGGGCAAAATGCTACACCCAACGTGCCGTGTCTCAGATTCAAGGGCTACGCGACACGCGGGGTCTGATCCGAGAGATGACAGTAAGCGGTGTCTGAGGGTCACGTTGTCGGTCCCGGCCTATCCTGCGAGTTGATACCCATCTCATGATGGGGAGTGCGTTTCGCAATGGATGCTCAGACTGCGTTTCTCAGATCGCTTGGCGTGGAGATTTTCGAGAGTGGGCATCGTCGGTGGCCTGAGGCCGTGAAGGCGCGGGCCGTCGCAGAGACGCTGGAACCGGGCGCAACAGTCAAGGCCGTGGCGGCGCGTTTCGGGGTGAAGCCGAACCAGTTGTCGGCGTGGCGATGCCTGGCCAAGCAAGGGAGGCTGGTCCTGCCCGCCGCCGAGATGGCGGAAGAACCGGCAACCTTCGCGCCATTGGTATTGTGCGATCCGGACCCTCCGCAGGCACCGGAACCTTCACCGCAGCCAGATGACAAGCTGCGGCTGATCTAAGGTATATCGGGTTTAGGTTTCATGCCGCCAATTTCTCGTTTCGACCGCGCCAATATGCTGCCTAAAGAGTTTCGAGTTAAACCTGAAACGGCTTTGGCTTGAAACGCCGCGCAGCATACGAGCGGTTCCCGCGTTTCGGGAGAAACTCGTAGTTCAAGTTTGTCCCGAAACGCTTTAGAAAACTGGTTTTCTGGTGGGGTCGCTGGGGCCGGCGCTCGGTGGTGTGAGACACGGCCCGGTGCCGCGCGGGTCATTTCAATCCGGCTTCCGCCATCAGTTGTCGCGCTTGGGCTTCCATCATCGCTTCGCGACCGGCCCCCTCGACCGGCACCCTGCCGGGCTCCAGAAACAGCGGCGCCGCGAAGGGGGTCACACGGTCCGCGCGCACGTGGTCGACGCGGCCATCGGTGCGCTCCAGCATCTCTTCGATCCGGCCGAAATCGATCAGCCCGCGCATGGCTTCTTCGCGGGTGATATCCAGTAACAGGTGATCGGGATCGTAGCGGCGCAACGTGTCGTAGAGAATGTCTGACGAAAACGTGGCCTGCCGACCGCTGGCACGTTTCCCCGGAAAATTGCGCGGTGTCAGGCCCGAGATATTGGCGACCGCTTTGAAGCTGCGTTTCATGAGCGCATTGGCAGAGAGCCAGCCCTCCAACCCTTCGATCAACCCGTTTCGATCAAACAGGAACCCCGGGTCGTCCACCGGGTGAAGCCCCCAGATCAACGTGGCATAATCGGTCGCCACGAACCCGAGCGGCGCGAGACCGGCCTGCTCCATCGCGCGGGTGAGCAAAAGGCCCAGGGTTTGCTGCGCTCCGCGTCCGGCGAACCCGTAGACACAGGTCTGGGCGCGCCCGTCGTGGGGAAAGCTCTCGACCAGGATACGCCCGGTTTCCGGCAGGTGGCTCACCGCGGCCTGCAAGCCTATCCACTCGGCGGTGTGGCGGGGGAGAGCCGAAAGGTCGTCGCGGTGGATGAGCCGCAGGATGCGGGAGGAGAGTTGCGTGGATGTGGCGAATTTCGTACCGCTGAACACCGCGACCTTGGGGTCGCGTCCGCGGTCGCGGCTGACCTCGACGTGCATCTCCTTGAGGTTCTCGAAACGCACGATCTTGCCGCCCATCAGGAAGGTGTCGCCGGGGGTGAG
The DNA here is from genome assembly GCA_003520545.1 of Maritimibacter sp. Lineage (GTDB taxonomy): Bacteria > Pseudomonadota > Alphaproteobacteria > Rhodobacterales > Rhodobacteraceae > Maritimibacter. The sequence continues at coordinate 11,096 of DOUP01000008.1, forward strand.
CGAGGCGGCGAACCCTTCTTCCACCTCGCCCATGGGCGTGCGTTGGCCGCGCATCCGGACCTTGAGCGTGTCGGTGTCCTGGATGGTGCCGATGTTCATCCGGATCAGCTGCGTCGCGCGCGGGTCGCGCAGCTGCCACGTGCCGTCCGGGCGCTGCTTGAGCCGTTGCCAACGGTCATAGGCGCGCAGCGCGTAGCCGCCGGTCGCCACGAAATCGAGGCAGTCGTCGAAGGCGGCCCGGCTGAGCGTCGCGTAGGCACCGGAGCCGGTCACCTCGGAAAAGAGCGCGTCTGCGTGGAAGGGGCCGGAGCAGGCGGTGATCAGGATGTGTTGGCAGAGCACGTCGCGTGGGCCGGGGCCGCGGGGGTCGCCGTCGAGGTCGTGGTCGTACACCGCTTCGATGGCGGCTTGGCATTCGACGACTTCCCAGCGGTTGGCGGGCACGAGGATCGCCTTGGAGGGCGCATTGTATCGGTGGTTCGCGCGCCCGATCCGCTGCACGAGGCGCTTGACGTTTTTCGGGGCGCCGATCTGCATGACGAGGTCCACGTCGCCCCAGTCGAGACCCAGGTCGAGCGTGCCGGTGCAGACGATGGCGCGGAGCTCTCCGGCCACCATGGCCGCTTCGACCCTTTGCCGCTGGCCACGGTCGAGCGAGCCGTGGTGAATGCCGATGGGGAGGGCCTCGTCGTTGGCAAGCCACAGATTATGAAAGAAAATCTCGGCCTGTGCGCGGGTATTGTGGAAGATTAGCGTGGTTTTGTGACGGCGCACTTGCTCCATCACTTCGGGGATTGCATAGGCCGCGCCACCACCGGACCACGGCGGCGCGGCGGCGGTGGGGAGCATGGAGATATCGGGGTCGGGGCCGGGGTCGGCGGCGAGGATGTCGCAGGGCGCGTTGGTGAAGAACCCGGCCAGGGCGGGTGGGTCTTCGACCGTGGCCGACAGCCCGACACGGCGAAGCCCCGGCCTCAGGGTTTCCAGCCGCGCGAGACACAGCATCAATTGATCGCCGCGTTTCGTTTCCGCGAGCGCGTGCAATTCGTCCACGACCACGCGCTCCAGCCCGGCGAACACCTTCGGCGCATCTTCGTAGGACAGAAGGAGGGCGAGGCTTTCGGGCGTGGTCAGCAATATCTCCGGCGGGTCGGCGCGTTGGGCTTTCTTGATCCGCTGCGAGGTGTCGCCGGAGCGATCTTCGACCCGGATGGGAAGGCCCATCTCCGTGATCGGCTGGGTCAGGTTGCGGCGCATATCGGCGGCGAGCGCCTTGAGCGGTGAGACGTAAAGAGTGTGCAAGCCCTTTTGCGGGTTTTCCGCCAGATCGACCAGGGTCGGCAGGAAACCTGCAAGCGTCTTGCCACCGCCCGTTGGGGCGATGAGCAAAGTTGCCGGGGTCTTCGCGCGCGCCAGCATGTCCAACTGGTGCGGATGCGGCGTCCAGCCGCGCGTTTGGAACCAATTGGCAATGGCGGGGGGCAAATGGTGCATGGCGCAAGGATAAGGCGGTCCGTCACAAACCTGAACCATTGGTTTTTGGCGGACCGCGCGAAACACTCACATGTCGCGCCCCGCCTCATCCGCTCTCGGGTATTAGACGGGGCGGATCAAAACCAGAAAACTGGTTTTCTGATTTTTCTTTAGGATCAGTTGGTTGCAGGGTTTTTCTTTCCGAAACCTTAGTGCGGGTCTGCCGAAAGCGGTCCGTCAAGAACCTGGGTTCGTGGTATAAGGCGGGACGCTTTATGCCGCGCCCCGTACCAGGCTCGACCCGAGGCCTCTGCGCCGGGCACCCTGGCGGGAGGCCCCGGTTCAGGGCCGGGGCGGGCGTCGATCGGGGCGCGGTCTGCGTCTCGTGACGGGCCTGGGTTCGGTTGGCCAAGCCCTGTTGCGTGACGGCGGAATGGCGGCCTTTGCCCCTGGCGTCGTTGGCACTAAAGCGTCCCGCCTTATTCCTGAGACAGGGATGAGGCGGGGCGCAGTGCATCGTATGAGCGTTGCGCGCGCTCCGCCAAAACCCAGTGATTCAGGTTTTTGGCGGAAAGCTTTAGTGGGCGATATCTTCCTGTTTCACGAACATGTTGTCCCAGGCCCGGTCGATCAGGTCCGGGGTCATCCGGTAAGGAATGCCCTCGAAATCGCAGATCGCGATCATCTGGTCGATCAGGAACACCGGCTGGTAGTTCGCATAGATGTTGTCGATGGTGGGGTATTTCCGCTTGAGCAGATGCAGGAGCGAGGCTTCGTCGAGCCGCATCCCCTTTTTCTTCGCGACGAGCGCGAAGATTTTCAGGAAATTTTCCTGGTTGGGCCCGTCGATCTTGATCTTGAAGAAGATCCGGCGCAGGGCCGCCTTGTCGAAAATCTCGTTCGGGTGGAAGTTGGTCGAGAAGATCACGAGGGTGTCGAAGGGCACTTCGAATTTCTCGCCCGATTGGAGGGCGAGGATGTCCTTGTTCTCTTCCAGTGGCACGATCCAGCGGTTGATGAGTGCCTGTGGCGGATCGGACTGTCGGCCCAAATCGTCGACGATGAAAACGCCGCCGGTGGATTTGAACTGAAGCGGCGCGGTATAGGTCCGCGCGTTCGGGTTGTATTTCAGATCAAGCATGTCGAGCGTCAGCTCGCCGCCCGTGATCACAGTGGGGCGGGTGCATTTCACATAGCGCTTGTCGAAGGTGTTCGAGGTGCGGCGGAGCGAATTCGGGTCGTCGCGCTGTTCTTCGGCCGCGGTGTGCACGATAGGGTCGTAGACCGTGATGACCTGCCCGGAATACATCACGGCGCGCGGGATATAGATCTTGTCCCCAAGCGCGTCGCGAATGCCGTTGGAGATCGAGGATTTGCCGTTGCCCGGCGGGCCATACATCAGGATCGAACGGCCGGAACCGACAGCCGGTCCAAGGTGGTTGAGCAGGTCGTCGGGCAGGACCAGGTGACCCATCGCTTCGGTCAGGCGCTGACGGGTGATGTGGATATCCTTGATCGACTGCCGCTTCACCTGTTCGGCGTAAGCGTCCATCGGCACAGGCATGGCGCCGTAATATTCCGACTGCGACAGGGCATCGAGTGCGCGGGCCTTGCCGGTGTCCGAGAGCTTGTAGCCCATTTCATGGCCTGAGGTGGCGTGCAGCGTGCCGGTCGCTTCGATCAATCCCTGCGCGCGGGCGTTGTCGATCAGCTCCTGCGTAACGCGGGTGGGCAGGCACAGGATGCGCTCCAGCTCGGAGACATGTTCGACGTTCATGCGGAACATGGTTTTCAGAAGGATGTCGCGCATCATGACTTCGGACAGTCCCACGTCCTCCATCTTCTTGCAGGGCGGCGGCGGGGTCACGCCGAATACCGTCATGTCCATCGGTTGCATATTCATCGACTGTTCGCTCTTTTTTCTTCGATTCGACTGGTTCGGCTTCATCAAGCCACGAAAAAACGCCTATACTATGACCAAGGTGCCAAAGCGCATTTGCAAGAAAGTAAAAAAGCTGAAATCGAGCAGGATTAAGGGACAGATGGGGAAAACACACGGCACGCGTCTGGCGTTGGTGATGGGATTGGTCGGGCTGGCATTGGCCGCCGCGTCGATCCTGAAGGGAGCATATTTCCTCGGCAAGCATGAGGGCGACACGCTGCACCTGCTGCAAATGGTGCTGCGGATGAGCGAGGGCGAGTGGCCGCACCTGGATTTCGTGACCCCCATCGGCGTGTTTGCGATGGCACCGATCGCGTGGCTCGTGTCAATTGGTCTGGGCGTCGGACATGCGATCTTGTGGAGCCAGGTGCTTGTCGCCGCCCTGATGTTTCCGGCGATCTGGTGGGTGGCGCGGACCCGGTACGAGGGCCTGTGGTCCTATCTTTTCGGCGCGCTGGTCCTGATCCTGATCCTTGCGCTGGTGCATGGCGAAAGCCAGCCTGCGGTGTCGATCTCGATGCATTACAATCGGTGGGCCTGGGCCGCGACGTTCCTGGCGTTGTCGATTGCGGTTCTGCCCGCGCGGGGGCCGTCGCGTCAGGCGGTGGACGGGGTCGTGATCGGGGCGGCGATGGCCGCGCTTTTGCTCATCAAGGTGACTTACCTGGCGGCTTTCCTGATCCCCGTGGTGGTCGCGCTTGTCGGTCGCAAGTCCTGGCGCACGCTGTGGGTCGGTGTTGCAACAGGGCTGGTCGTCATGGCGCTGATGACGGTGATCGTGGGCACTCCGGTCTTCTGGCTCGCCTATCTACGCGACCTTGCCACGGTTGCCGTGTCGACCGTGCGGCCTCAGCCCGGTTTGCCGTTTGGCAACACGGTCGGCGCGCCGGCCTACATGGCCGGGTCGCTTTCAGTGGTGCTGTCGGTGATCTGGCTGCGGCAGGCCGGGCGCAAACTGGAAGGGCTGGTGATGCTGCTCCTGGTGCCCGCGTTCTTCTATGTCACCTATCAGAATTTCGGCAATGATCCCCAGTGGTTGCCGCTCGTCGGGCTGATGCTGGTCATGCTGTTGCCCGCGCCGGATGTGACCAACAGGTTCGGCTGGAACATGCGGCAGGCGATGGTGCTGACCGCGACGGCGATCTTTGCCTTCGGCGCGCCCTCGGTCATCAACCTGGCCTATTCGCCGTTTCGGCACGCGACTGAAGACGGGGAGAAATACACAGCTCTCCTCCCCGGCTGCGGTAAGAACGAGGACATCGTAACGCCCAGGATCCGCGCGCATCGGGTGGATGCCAAGATTGCGCTGGATGGTCCCGGAACGCCCTACGAGGCGTTTTGGGACGAGGATTTCCGGGGCGGCGAAAAGGTGACCTGGCAAGGCGAGGCGCTGGATAGCTGCACGATCGAACTGGGCACCGTGGCGTGGTTTCAGACGATGGCGGAGGGATTGAAAGAGACCGGGCTGATCGAGGGCAAGACGGCCTTCGTTGCCGACATCCTCAACGGCTTTTGGCTCTACGGCGCGTTCGAGCCGCTTCCGATGAACGCGCCGTGGTATTACGGCGGGCTGACCGGGTTCGAAAATGCCGACTACCTTGTCGTGCCGCTTT
>DOUP01000009.1 GCA_003520545.1 Maritimibacter sp.
CGCGATCAGATACTGTGACGGAAATCCCGGATTGCCACCTCCTGACCCCTGCCCTCATCGCCGGAATGGAGCCGGCGCGGGAACTGGTCATTATTGGCGGTTCTCGCAAAGGGGAACTCAGGATCACGATGACCGAAGCGAAGGCCGGGTTGGACATCGCCGTGACGGATGGCAAGCCGCTCGACCTTGCGCTGGAGACAGATCTCGCGGCCATCGCGGGGCGTCACCCGATCGCTCGGCTCGCGTGGAACGGTGAAGTCATCGCAATGGCCGCGCCACCCGTGCAAATGTTCGGCACCGCACCTGTCGTGCCGCCACCCGGCGCATTCCTCCAGGCCACCCGCGAAGGCGAAGCCGCCCTCCTCGCCGCCGTGCGCGAAGCGGTTGGAGATGCAAAGACGGTGATCGACCTGTTTTCTGGGTCCGGCACCTTTGCCCTTCCTCTTGCAGCCAATGCAGCCGTGCATGCGGTCGAAGGCGACGCGGCGATGCTCTCGGCTCTGGACGAAGGGTGGCGCCATTCCCAGGGCCTGCAAAAGGTCACGACCGAAGCACGCGATCTTTTTCGTCGCCCCCTTCTCCCCGATGAACTCAACGCGGACGCGGTTGTCATCGACCCGCCGCGCGCCGGGGCCGAAGCGCAGGTCGACGAACTCGCCACAAGCGACGTTCCGCGCATTGCGGCGGTATCTTGCAACCCCGTGACTTTTGCGCGCGATGCAGAAGTATTAACCAAAGCGGGCTATAGGCTGGAGTGGCTTGTCGTCGTCGATCAGTTTCGATGGTCGCCACATGTCGAGCTTGCCGGATGCTTCACGCGCTAAGGCGCTTTTCGGGTTGTGGATAATCGGGTATGTTTTGCCCAAAAGATGTTTAGGGACAGAGCATGAATCGCGCAGTCTTGTTGGTTATTTCGCTTGCTGTGGCTCTGGGCCTGACCGCCTGCTCCAAGTTCAAGACCTACAACGGTCCTGAAGTGACCGAGATTTTCGTCTTCAAGCAAACGCGCAAGATGTACCTGATGCATCACGATACAGCCCTCGCCGAATTCGATTTCGATCTTGGTTTTGCGCCAAATGGTCACAAGGAGCAGCGTGGAGACGGCCGAACGCCCGAAGGCACCTATTACATCGACCGGCGCAACCCGAACTCCGCTTATCATCTTTCAGTTGGCATCAATTATCCGAACGAAGAGGATCGGAGTCGAGCGAAGGAAGCCGGCGTTAATCCTGGTGGCGACATCTTCATCCATGGCGGTCCGACGGAAGCAAAAGATCGCGGTCGGAAAGACTGGACTGCCGGTTGCATCGCCGTGACGAACAAGGAGATAGAAGACATCTACGCGATGGTTCGGGAAGGCACGCCGATTCACATCGTTCCGGCGAATACCAAAGTGCCGCCCGACGGCGCGGTGATGTTGACCGAGGGTGTCGAACTCGCCGCCGTCGATGAATCGACCGACATGCTGACGTTGGAGGAGCTTGCGGCTGTGGACGCAGCAATCGCCGCAAATCCGGGCGACAGTCAGATCGTGACCATCGGGGAAGAAGTCGAATTGGTCGGAGAAGGCGATCCGGTGGAGTGAGCCTCGTCATACCAGTAATAAAGGGGCGCTTGGCGCCCCTTTTTCATGCCAGATTGTTTGGCGTCATCAACCGCCGATCAGCATCGTCCACCAGATCTTGCCATTCTCTTCCTGATACCAGGCGAACCCCATGTTCGTCGCGCGACGATCAAGGATGATTGCGCGTGTGTCCGGCTTTTCCATCCAGGCCGACAAGGTCTCAAGCTCGGTTTCGAAGGTTTCAGAGATCGTTTCCCCGATCACGAGGCCGGAATACCCGGCGCGCTGGGCCCGTTCGATCGGCGACGACCCGTCTGACCCGAAGTGCCAGGGCCGGTTCTGCACAGCCATATCACGCGCGTGGGTTGCGGCGGCAGCATTGAGTTGCGCGTTGAGCTGAAGCTGCGAAACGCCGGCGGCCGCGCGAAGCTCGTTCAACGAGTCGAGCATCCGGTAGGTGATCTTGCCTTCGTTGAAAGAATTGATCTGGTAGACCGTTGGCATAGGTTTGCCGTCCGCGCCCATTCGCATACCGGCTGACGACCCGCAGGCCGCCAAGCTGAGCATGAGTGCAGAAGCGATAAAAGCGCGACCAATCTTCATTTTGTCCGTCCAACATGGGAAATCTATCAACGCGCCTTCCCTAGCCTGTCTCCAAGAGACAATCAATTTGGGATGCGCAAGATTCGGCCCGCTCTCGGCGGTTTGAATTGCGGCAGGCGAGTCTCCGCCATATACAACCTTGTGAATTTCATGCAGTCGAGGATTTCGAAGCAATGTCGTCCCCCCGTGACTCCCGTCTGAACCGTCGTAACTTCCTTGCGACTGGTGCGGCCGCAGCTGGCGGCTTTGCCGCCGCGCCCGCGCTCGCTCAGACTGAAAACTCTACCGAAATCGAACGCGACCTGTCCGAAGTCGTGCGCCGGAATATCTCGTCCTTCCGGTCGCTCGAGTGGCAGCCGTACTTCTCCGATACGAAGAACGGCGCCATCCTGGTCGATATCACTTCGCGCGCCCTGCACTACTGGAGCGAAGATCAGTCGATCTACAAGCTCTACCCGACGTCCGTGCCGCTGACCGAGGACCTGACGCGCAAAGGCCGCACGTCGGTGGTGCAAAAAGTCGAAGGCCCCTCCTGGCGCCCGACACCAGCGATGCGCAAAAGAAACCCGGAGTGGCCAGAGTTCATCGGACCCGGTCCGGACAACCCGCTTGGCACCCACGCGCTCTATCTTGGCTGGACTTATTACCGAATCCACGGCACTCACGACACACGGAAGATCGGGCGGCGTTCTTCGAACGGATGTATCGGTCTCTACAACGAGCATATTGCAGAGCTTTTCGCCCTTGCAAAAGTGGGCACGCAGGTGTTGCTTATCTGACACCACGAGGGTGGTTTCGGCTCAAATCAGTTGCATTTTTCCGGTGTTCCTGTTTTCTGCCAAACTACGAGGTACAGAAATACCCTTGTTCCGCCGTGTCACGCGGCGGAAGGACAATTGGAGATTGAAATGAAAAAAGTCATGCTGGTTGCTGCCGTTGCAGCTCTCGCCGCTACCGCCGCTCAGGCTGGTGCTCTCGTCGACCCGATCGTCGAGCCGGAAATCATCGTTGAGCAGTCGTCGTCCTCTTCGTCGGCTGGCATCATTGTTCCGCTGATCTTCCTCGCCCTCGTCGGCGTGGGTGTGTTCTGCGCGATCAACACCACGATCTGCTAAGGTTCTTTTCGGACACAGTCCGAATTTTTCCGGAGACCTCGGCCCATGGCCGGGGTCTTTTCTTTTGCAATTCGCCGCGCTTCCTGATTTCCTAAGGCTATCCAAGTGAAACCAACTTATCCCGGGCACGACTCGGGGGGACAATGGAGAACCTGATATGAAAAAAGTCATGATCGTTGCTGCCGTTGCAGCTCTCGCCGCTACCGCCGCTCAGGCTGGTGCTCTCGTCGACCCGATCGTCGAGCCGGAAATCATCGTTGAGCAGTCGTCGTCGTCCTCGTCGGCCGGCATCATCGTTCCGCTGATCTTCCTCGCGCTCGTCGGCGTGGGCGTGTTCTGCGCGATCAACACCACGATCTGCTAAGTCATCGCAGCGAAAGCTGCTTTGTGAAACCCCGGCCATTGGCCGGGGTTTTTTCTTTCATGGTTCTCTGAATCGAACACCAAGCAAAAACGCCCGAGCGAAGGCTCGGGCGTTTCCAATTCCGCTTTTCGGCAAGCTTAGATGGATTCGTCGATCCAGCTTTGCAGCGCCGATTTCGGTGCCGCGCCGGTCTTGTTCGACACGACCTGACCGTCCTTGAACATGAACAGCGCCGGAATGCCGCGAACGCCCATCTGGGCTGGCGAATTCGGGTTCTCATCCACGTTTACTTTGGCGATCTTGACCTTGTCACCGTATTCGGTGGCAAGCTCTTCCAGAGCCGGCCCGATCATCTTGCAGGGGCCGCACCATTCGGCCCAGAAGTCCACCACAACGGGGACGTCGGATTTCAGCACTTCCGCTTCGAAAGTGTCGTCGGTGACTGCGACGGTCGACATTAGGATCTCCTTGTCTGATAGCTTGGCAAGAACCTAGGTAGCCGCTGGTTCCGCGTCAAGGCGACCAAATGCGCGCAGGGCTATGTCTTTGGGCAACTCCATGAGTTGCGCTTGCCGCGTCCAGAGTACAGCCGAGACGATTTCCCGGTCCGGATAGATCGCCGACAGCGCCGTTTCATAGGCCCCGAGTTGCCGCAAGATGCCCTCCGGAATGTCCTCCACGCGATCTGGAACCGTCAAATTGGATTTAAAATCAACCGCTAAGACTCGTTCTGGCGTGATGACCAGCCGGTCAATGACGCCGTGAATGCGCCTGCGCCCCGCGATATCCACGGGTGCGGAAACTGCTACTTCCGCAAGAGCGTTGCCATCGAACAGATAACCGAGGTGTTCAGCAGTGAGCACGGCCTGTGCTTCCGCTAAAAGATCAGACAACTCGTCCGGCGGCGCGGCATCTTCGCCAAACGCGAGAAGAGCGCCAGCGTGATGTGGCCAATCTTGGTGTGGATAGCTTGGCAAAAACTCCAGGAGACGGTGGATTTGCCGGCCGCGCCGTTTTGCGATGTCGCTGTCTTGCCCGGCCTCCGCTCCCGAAACGACCTTGCCACCGCCCAGGTCCGATGGCACCAGCGGCTTTGGCGCACGTGACAGGTGCGGCGCCGGGAGTTCCGCCCAATCTGGCAGGTCTCGGGCGACAAGCTGCGGGGCGGCCACCTCATGGCGCGATGGTTCAGGCCAGTCCTGTTCCTGATACCGTCGCGCGTGTCCCAGGGGCGTCTCGAACGTCTTTGTAGGGAGATTGTCCAACCCGGCCGCGACAATCTGGTGCCAGGAATCTGCGGCCTCTTTCGCCACCTCCCCCGCTCCCGCAACGGTTAGCCAGCTTTCGGCACGAGTCATCGCGACATACAACAGCCGCATCCGTTCTTCGCGTTCGCGGTCTTTCAGTGCGTCGACCATGCCGCTCAGAACCTCCGGCATATCTTCGGATCTAGGTTTCCACACCGTGTTTCCGTTGAGCGAAACAAGATCCCCCCGCCCTCTCAGGTCGCGTTTGCCGGTGTCGGGCAGGATCACGACCGGTGCTTCCAGACCCTTTGACCCGTGAACGGTCATCACCCGTACCTCGGTGGGGTTCGTATCCATCTGCCGCTTGATCTCGACATCCTCGGCGGCCAGCCATGTAAGGAAACCAGTGAGTGAGGGCACATCCATGCGCTCGTAGGCGAGCGCCTGCGAAAGAAGCGCGTCGATTCCATCCTCCGCTTCTGTGCCCAACCGGCCCGTGAGTCGCCGACGCCCGTCATGCCGGGTCAAGATGCGGTCAATCAGATCGTAGGGGCGCAGGAAATCGGCCTGCGCGCGTAGATCCGAAAGCACCTCGAGCGTGTTCGGCGCGTCCGCGTGGCTCAACGCGTTCCAAAGGTAGGCATTTTTGTCGCGCCCGTGCGCCAGGTGAAACAGCTCGTTCTCGGTCCACCCAAACAACGGCGATCTAAGCGCAGCGGCGAGCGACAGGTCGTCTTCCGGCGTCGCCAGGAACGACAGAAGCGCGGTGAGGTCTTTGACCGCCAACTCACCGGCAATTTTCAACCGATCCGCACCCGCTACAGGGATCCCGTGCGATTTGCATTCTCGGATCAGGTGGTGAAACAGCGGGGACCGTCTTTGGACCAGAACAATGATGTCCCCGGGGGTGACCGGTTTGAACACATGTGTCTTGGTGTCCTTGTCGAACTTCGGAACGCGTTCAAATTCAATCATCCGCGCAATTTCTTCACGGATCGATTGTGCGAGAAGCACATCGTGGTTCGTTGGAGCCGGCAGATCGACAGGATCGTTCCAAGGCTTCGGTTTCGGCTCTTCTTCTTTCTCCAGGAACGGCCATAGATCGACGCGGCCGGGCATCGCGGCATGAAATGCCGCATGATCGGGCGTCTCGCCCAATCCGGCCACATCCTTCAGCGCGACATCCACCGTGTCGAGGATCGCTGGCGACGACCGGAATGAGTGGCGCAGCGGCAGGTCTTGGAGTGGGTTCAGAACCGCTTCCAGCTTGTCGCCAAACCAGGCCCGCATATTCTGAAACTCGGCCGGGTCGGCGCCCTGGAACGAATAGATTGATTGCTTCGGGTCACCCACGACGAAGATGGACCACTCCTTGTCGCCATGTGCCCCTTCGCCCGACATGAACTCCCGCGCGATGCTCCGGATCACCCGCCATTGCTCCGGGCTTGTGTCTTGGCTCTCATCGACGAGGATATGGTCGATCCCGCCATCGAGCCGGTAGAGCACCCACTGTGCCAGATCGGAATCGTTCAGAAGAAGCGAGGTTCGATGGATCAGGTCATCGAAGTCAAGCCACCCACGCGCGGCTTTGGCCGCCTCGAAACGGTGGACGAACTGATGCGCGAACTGGTGGAGGGCAAGGGTCCGTTGTGCCACATCGAGCTTTAATAGTGTCTGTTTTGTATCGAAAACCCGGTTCCCAAGATGCATCAACCCTTCTGCGAGCGCCCCCAAGTCAGACGCGGCTTTGCCGGTCGGGTGGTTGGCTCTGATCGTGTTTCCCTTGGTCAGAAACGCGTTGATTATCTGGTCCAGATCGGTCCGACCCGGCGCGTCAAGATCGAGAGAGGCCAACCGATCAGCCCAGTCAATCATCGTCTTGCTGTGCTGGCGCAGGATCGGGACCACCTGCGGGATGAGAGCTTTCACATCCGGCGTGAAAAGGTCCTGGATCAATGTGTGAACGGTGACATCCGTATCAAGCTCCAACCAATCCCAGACATCGTTGCGAGAAACGGCCATTTGGAAGTCATGGCGCCGACCAATAATGCTTTGAAGAAAGCTATCAATGTCAGCCCCGGTGAAATACCGCACCAAGTCCTCGACCAGTGGACGGTCGGAATCTTCGGCCATCTGTTCCAGCACTTCATCGCGCAGCAAATGCCCGGAACGGTCGTCCATCTCCTGGAAATCATGTGCGACCCCGGCTTCCATGGGAAAACGGCGTAGGATGGAAGCACAGAACGCGTGGATGGTTTGTATTTTCAATCCGCCGGGCGTCTCGATCGCCCGCGCGAAAAGCTGGCGCGCCCGCAGGAGGTTCAACTCCCCGCCGACGCCAAGGTCCCGCAACGCGCCGATCAGGGTTTCGTCATCCAGCATCGCCCATTCACCCAGACGCTGAAACAACCGGTTCTGCATCTCGCTCGCGGCCGCCTTCGTATAGGTAAGACACAAAATGTTTTGTGGCTCCACGTTGGACAGTAAGAGCCGGGCGACCCTGTCCGTCAGAACCCGTGTTTTCCCGGACCCCGCGTTCGCTGAAAGCCAGGTGTTGCGCGTCGGGCTTGCCGCTTTGATTTGCTGGGCTGTCGCGTCATCCCGGATCATCGGCCCACCTCGCGAGCGTTCGGCTCATCGCCGTGATCCCATTCGCCAAAACGGGACAAATGATCATAGGCCCCTTCGTGGCTTTCGCTTCGAAACACCACCCGGCGCGCCGTGTATCCGCGCTCACCAGACGCAAATCCGGCAAGAATAGAGACGAATTCGGTTTCGATGTCGTCCAGCCTGTCTGATGTAATCTCCACCGGCGCAGTCTTTGAACTCGCCCCAAGGCCGATATAGGCGACCTTGGCCGTCTCTGCTTGCGCCACGCCTTCGAACCCACCGTACCGCGCCACGAGCGCTTCAAGGAGAAGTTGTTTGTCAAATGCGTTCTGTTGTTTCGGGGTGGGGAGCTGACCCGTCTTGTAGTCGTAGATCGCGAGGTAGCCGGTGTTGAGCCGGTCAATCCGATCCGCCCGTCCATAGAGCGTGACCTTCGGGGATCCAAATTCGGCAGATCCATCCCTTTCGGTGAGGGTCTCCGATGCTTCGGAACGGCGAACCGCTTCGTCTTCCAGAAAGACATCCAAAGCCCGCTCGAATTTGGCCAGCCATACCAGGCGCGCGGCAGGCCAAGGCGCCTGCTCCTCGAACACCTCGCGCGCAATCTGAAGCAGCCGCTCTTGCTGTACGTCAATCGTTTCCCCGTCGCCCCTATCCGCGACAAACCGTTCCATCACTTCGTGAATCGCGGTGCCGCGCTGGGCCGCATCCGGGGATTGGTGGAGCGGATCGAGCGGGCGCAGACGCAAGACCCGTTTTGCATAGATCGCATAGGGATCGCGGATGAGATGCTTGACGTCGGTGAACGACAGTTTTTTCGGCTGCGCATCCACGGGAGGGTGCGGCGACGGGCGCAATTCGAGGGGCCTTTTGTGTTCGCGCTCTTTTGGCGCATCGAGCAACGCGGCTTGCAAGAGCCAGTCTCTCCCACGGTCACGCATCGCTTCGAGTGACGTCTTTCCCGCGTCGGACATGCCGTCCATCAGGTTGGTGATCCGGTTGATCCAGCGCGACGGCACCGTTTCAGCTTCGTCATCGCGCAGGGACCGGGTCAGCACGACGCTGCCAATTCCAATCGCTTGCTGGAAATCATGCGCGGACAGTCCGATTTGGCGGTCCGGTAGCAAAAGCCCCGCCTGGTGCCGCATATCCCGGTTCATCCATGGATCGGCGCCGGGGCTTTCGGGCCAGACGCCATCGTTCAACCCGGCCAGAATGGCAAGATCGACGCCCTGAACCCGCGCTTCCAACGTGCCCCAGATCTTGATCGTGGGGTGTGGTTCGTTGATGTCTCGGACCTCGCCACGATTGAGCACGGCCTCGAACAGATCGCGAAACTCTGTCGCGTTCATGTCACCGCCATGCGGCGCTTCTCGCTCCAATTCCGCTACGATGCGAAGAGCCTCACGTCCCGGCTCGCGGTCCCAAAGCCCCCCTGAACCCGCCGACCGTGACCCCCCGCAAAGCTGTTCCGTGACCGAGATCGTTTGTTTGACATGGTCCATGAGGGCCGTGTCTCCGTCGGCCTTCAAACCGCCCAATAATTCGCCAATCCAATGGCACCACGCCAAACGGTCTTCCTGCTCGCCCGCCCAAGCGACCAGTTCCTCGGCGTTCGGATAGGGCATCGCGCCACGCAATGCGGTCAGTTCCAGGTCTCGGGTCAGGCGAAGGTGTTCATTCCGCGCTTCGCCCGAATGAACGAGCGGGTGCTTTAGAAGCGTCAGAAGATCGACGCTCGTGACCTTTTGCCCGCGAAGCTGCGCAACGTGGCGCAAAAGCCGACCCGGCGCGGACAACGGAAGCGGTCGCCCGGCGGAATCGTCTGGAATGATCCCCCACCGATCGAGCGCCGCAGTGACTTGCCGTGTCAGGTTGCGATCCGGGGTGATCAACGCCGCCTCTCGCCCGGCTTCCGCCGCTTGACGAATGATCAGGGCAATCGCGCTTGCCTCTGCGCGACGGCTCGGGGCTTCGATCAGGGTAAGCGCTTCGGTTGCTTCTTCGATGCCCATGAACGCGGGAGCCTCCGCCTGCCACTGATCGGTGACCGGTGCCGGCCGCAGGGCCAGTGACACGAAGGCATTCCGGCGCGGAGCCGGAGGTGCGGTGTCGTGCCAAAGTGCGATCCGTGTGCGGTCGATCTCCAGGGACTGCATCAGGCTGCGGTAACGATACTGGGGATGATCGGACGCCGTGAGCGGGATCTTCATCTTGTCCCAAACCGCCTGGGGCAAGTCGAAATCAAATCCGGGCAGGATCACCGCCCCTTGTGGGAGCTTCGCCACCATTTCCATGAATAGCCGCGTCGCCCCACGCGATCCTGTCGATCCGGCGACGATAATCGGATCTTCGGGCGGCTCTTTCTGCCAAAGCGTTACCAGGCGCTCGATGACACGGCGCTGCCGGGCTTCCAGGTCGGGCTCCACGCCATTTTTGTCCCCGAAGAATTGTTCGACCAACTGCACGAAGGCGAGGCTGCGGGACCAGTGCTCGGAATGATGCGACACGTCGAGTTCATGCAACTTCTGCGGCGACACCCCTTCCCCCTGCATCTCGTCCATCAGGTTGGCGAGACTATCGGCCAGCGGATAGATCGAGGCGCGCGGGGCGAGAGAGGGGTCTTGTTCCAGGAGTTTCGCAATAAGGGTTGAGAGCTCCAACCGCCGACGGAGCGGCGAAATCGCAGGCGGCAAATCGGCCATCGCGGCGTCTTGGCCGAGTTCTGTCACCAGCCGAATACGTGGCAATAATCCTGCGGAACCCTCGTCGAAGAGGTCCAACATGCGTCGGCGCATCCGTGTTGTGTTTACGAATACGGTGACTCGCGCCATTGCTTCCGGTGGCGCCCCGGCCATCCTGGCCCGAAGACCTTCGACGACAGTCCTGGGAAAATCGACACCCGGATCCTGGGCGAAAATGCGTGGGGTATCGCTTGGCTCAAACATCGGGCTCAGACTGGAGCAGGGCTTCGGCGTCCGCAATACCTTCGGGTCGACCAACATCGCACCAGCCACCGTCGTGCGATGTCCCGAACAGGCGGCCTTCGGCAAGCATTTGGTCCCAAAGCAGGTTGAGCGAAAAGGTCTCCTCCGCGATTGAGGCGAGAGCGTCGGTCTTGATGATCTGCGCGCCCGAGTAGACGTGTCCCGGCCCTCGTTCCAGCCCTCCGTCTGGCCCGAGAATGAAGTCGCCGTCACCTGTATGCCCGACTGCCTGTTCTTTGGTGAGAAGTAAGAGGAGGGCGTCCATCCTGTCCGGATCCCAGCTATGTGAAAGCTCGCCCAATGGATTGGCGCCGGTCCATACGGCATCGGAGTTCATCGTGAAAACCGGTCCCGGACCAAGGAGGTGACCGGCTTGCTTTAAACCACCGCCTGTTTCCAGGATAACATCGGCCTCCAGCGAGAGAGCAACCCCTTTCGGGGCGAGATGCGCCGCGAGTTGCTCGGCCCGGTAATGGAGATTGGCCACCACGGTCTCGAGACCCGCATCGAAAACCACGTCCAGGGCGCGGTCGATCAGAGGACGGCCCGCCACCTCGATCAAGGGCTTGGGTCGGTCCTTGGTGAGATCACCCATCCGCGTGCCGAAGCCGGCTGCAAAGATCATCACGGCATCGGGGCGGTTACGCATAGGTCTTTCAATCGGTTGAGGCGAGCCGGGGTCGGCTCGGGCAAATGGGTGGAGACCGCGTCGCGCAGCAACGTCAGGTCTGGATGAGCGAGGTCATGCATCAGGTTGGACCAGACAGCGGGAATGATGTCGACATAGCGCGGCTTTCCGAAATGCATCGAGAGCCGCGCAAAAACGCCAAGGATTCGGAGGTTGCGCTGGGCGGACACGGTGGCACAGGCTTTGGTGAACGAGCCCACGTCCAGAGTCTGCACTTGCGCGTAGTGTTCGATCATCGCCTGGCGGGTCTCTGGCTGAACCATGCGACGCACGTCGTGCGCCAGTGACATGAGGTCGTAGGCGGGATGACCCATGCCTGCGTCCTGGAAATCAAGCAGACCGACCTTTGCGGCCTGGGGCGCGCGTTCGGGCAACCATAGCAGGTTCTCGGCATGGAAATCGCGAAGCACGAGAACAGGGTTCCATTCTGGAAGCATCGCGAAGGCATTGCGCAGTGCCTGCGCGATCGCCTCTTTCCCTGTGTCGGTGCCGTCGATCCCGCAACCCATCGCATACCAGTCGCTCGACAGCCCGGCGACTGCGGTCATCGTTTCCACGCCGTAATCGGGGGCGTTGGGGGGTGGGTCTGCGCGATGCAGAGCAATCAGCGTATCGGTCGCGGCGACGTAAAGCTCCCGTTCGAGGTCGGGTGCCGCCGCTGTGACCGAAGAGAAAAGGTCATCGCCGAGGTCTTCGATCAAGAGAAGACCGTTTTTGGCATCGCGAGCGAAGATCACGGGTGCTGAAAGCCCGATCCCGATCAAGTATTCGGCTATCTGAACAAAGGGTCGAACGTCCTCGCCTTTTTCGGGCGGCGCATCCATCAAGACCGCGTGTCTTCCGCCCAGGAGAAGCCTCTCGTATCGCCGATTGGACGCGTCGCCCGCCAAGGGAGTGCGCTTGGCCAAGCCCCAGCCTGCGTCGCTCAGGAAATCCATGATCCGTTCCGCGCGGTCAGTCATCCAGAAGTCCTTCCAGTACCTCGGTCCAGCGCGGATCGCTCCAGCTAGCGTTCAGCCGGCGCAAGTCCGGATTTGTGTCGTCCGGGTTTGTCGAGAAGTCCAACGATAGCGCGCCCTCAGGGCGCAAGTCACCCAACCGATCCGGCCACTCGACAAGACAGATGCTGCTCTCGAAGGCGTCAATCAGGCCGAGCTCTTCGATCTCGTCGGGATGGGTCAGACGGTAGAGATCGGCGTGCCAAATCTCGGCCGATCCCGTGTCATAGGTCTGAACCAGGGTGAATGTCGGCGAGGGGACGTCTTCGACGGGAGCGTTGTCCATGAGGAGGCGCGCCTGGATCAGATGTCTTGCGAAGTGGGTCTTGCCCGCGCCGATCGGACCGGAGAGCAGGATCACGTCACCGGCGGTCAGTCGACCTGCCAGTTCAGCGGCGAGAGCCGCTGTCATTTCAGGACTCGCCAGGTTCTTTGTTTGGGTTTTTTCGCCGCTCATAGGCACGTTGTAGCGCCCGAGCCGAGCGGGACAAGTGTTGCCTCAGCCGGACTTCTCCAGCAGCGCCAACTCCGTGCCCGCCTCGGACACTGAAACAGCTGGTTCATCGGGCTCGATTGCAGCCGCAAGTTCGGCTGTCACAACTGTAAATTCGACCATCGTGAAGCCGTTCGAAAGCGGGACCAGGCGCAGTTGAACAGGTCGACCATCATTCAATGAAATGCGAAATGACTGTGGGTCCCGTTTGCTCGCATGGCCGACAAAGGAACGGACTTCATCCCAGACGATGCTCGGCGCCGTCGTTTCCTGCCAGCGTTTGATCGCATCGACAAGCGAGATTTCCGTTACCGGTTCCGTGGGGTCGTATCCCCACAGAGCGCCATAGGCGCTGTTGGAAAGGGTCAACACTCCAGCGGTGGAGAACACAGCGAGTCCGCATGGAACTGCGTCCAAGGCTGCATGTCCGGTCTCGATTTCGGCGCGAAAGCGGCGCGCGTGGGACACTTCCGTCGAAATGTCTTCGAAAAGGAACGCGACCGCACCGTCCGGATGGGGACGTCCCGTTACCCTGTAGGTCTGCCCGGTCGGCAGGGTCCAGTTCTCCTCATACGTCCCGTTCCGGGCCCGCGTGACAAGATCGGCAACGCGTTGGCGCCAGGATTTGTAATCCTTGGGTTCTGGCATCATCTGCAATTCCCGCAGACGGTCCAGGAACGAAGCCAACGCAGGTTTTGCGCAAAGAAAATCGACGGGGAGCGTTGTAAGATCCAGAAGCGCCGGGTTGAACATGGCCAATTCGCGTTCGCGGTTGAAAATCGCAAGCCCGACGGGAAGTGACGCGAATGTTTTTGAAAGGGTCGTCACGAACTCGCTGAGGGATGTTTCCGCTTTGACGAGATCATCGACGGGTGTGGCGGTGCAGAATAAACTGCTGTCGATGTTCTGTCGTTTCACCTCGAACCATAACCGGTGGTCGGAGCCCGAGGGCGCAATGACAGCACGGGAGGATGTGCGGGACGTCTCTTGTTCCGCGTCGATTTCGAAGACATTGCGCGGGGGCCATGTCTTGGGGTCCGTGCGTTCGTCGCCTTCCAATGTATCCGCCAGGTCAAGATAGGCCCTGTTACACCAATAAATGGTCCCGTCATCAGTTTGTTGCCACGCCGGGTGGGGCGACAGATCAGTCGCGTTTCGCAGCGTTTCCAATTCACGCGCCATCGCGGCAAGGGCGTGTTGGTCCGGTGTTTGCAAGTGATCCAGCGCACCGGTCGTGCTGATCGTGATGCGGGCAACACCATCGTGCCATTCGGCGTGCAAACAGCTGGTGCCATCCTTTGACATGCGATCCATCTCGCCGTGTGCGGCTAGATCCGAAATCCAATCGTTCAAGTTTGGAAACCGAGGCTCCAGAATGAAGACGAGCCGGGACCATGCGGTTCCGCGCTTTGGTCCGGTGGACAGAAGCTCATGTGCCGAAGGGGTGGCGTCGCGCAGGGTTTCGTCATCGAACAGGTAGGTAATGGCCCCCCGTTCAAGCTCGGTGACCCTGCGCAGCGCGCTGACACGACGTGCATCCAAATGCCCAAGCGCCAACAAGATCGCGAAGGCGATCAGGAAAGCAGTGAACACAAGTGCGAGTGCTAGGAGTAGTGTCATCATGGTTGGTTCGACCTCGTCAGCGCCCCAACCATAGACCTTTGAAGGTTAACAGAGCTTTAACCCTGCTCAGTGCTCGGCAAACCTCGTGTTTTCGCCCAATGCTGGCAGACGTTCTTCCGCCTCGATCCCGCCGCTTACACCGCGTGGCCATGTCACTTGGATTATGGCTCCCCCGCGTGTTCCGGGGTGCGGCTTGCCGGTAAAAGGCTCCGACCCGTTGGCGAAGGTCAGGCTCGCACCCGTCCGTTCCAAAAGGGTCTTCGCGATGAACAACCCCAATCCCATACCTTCGTATTCGGACCTCTGATCGTCAGGTGTCGGGCGCCGCCGCCGGATAAACGGATCACCGATCCGCCCGATCATGTGGGGCGGATATCCTGTGCCGTCATCCACGACCTTCACGGCAATCCGGCTGTCGTCCCAATCCAACTCGACCCAGACGGTTGTCGCGGCGAAGTCCACCGCGTTCTGGACCAGGTTTCGCAGTCCGTGGATCACTTCGGGCCGGCGTACAACGGTTGGTGGCGGTCCCTCTTCGGCGTCGATGATGATTTCTTTGCCGCGATCTCGATGTGGCAAAGCGGCTTCTTCGAGAACCGCCGTAAGCGGGGCCTGATGGAGGTGAAGATCGTCCTTTCCGGCCCGTCCCATGTCGCGAAGAATGTCGCGGCATCGGTCTGCCTGATCCCGGATCAGCACGGCATCTTCGTGAAGGTCGGTGCCTTCCTCCAGCTCGCTCGCCATTTCGGAGGAGACCAGTTTGATGGTCGCAAGCGGCGTGCCCAGTTCATGCGCTGCCGCAGCCACAACGCCTCCGAGGTCTGTCAGTTTCTGCTCGCGCGCCAATGCCATCTGCGCCGCGACGAGTGCTTGGCTCATGCTTTGCGTTTCAGATGAAATCCTGCGGGTATAGGCGGCGATAAACCCGATGGCGACGACAATGGCGACCCACTCGCCGAACACGAAGACCTCCGGCAGACGTAATTCGGTTCCGTCCTTGGTGATCAGCGGTACGTGGAAGTCGGCGGCGAGTGTCGTCAGGGCAATCGCGACAGCCCCGGCGAGCAATGCGGACCGAAGCGACAGAGCGGTTGCCGCAACCGTGACCGGCGCCGCGATGAGCACGGCGAAGGGGTTGTTCAGCCCGCCGGTCAGAATGATCAGGATGCCCAACTGCGTTGTGTCGAAAAGAAGCATGGTGATCGCCTCTGTCTCATCCAGGCGCTTGTTCTCGGGATAAATGAAGTGAAACACGATGTTCACGATGATCGAGAGGCCTACGACGGCGGCGCAGAACCCAAGTTCTATCGAGAGATCGAACACCCGGTCGGCAATTCCGATTGCCGCAATTTGTCCGGCGATGGCCACCCACCGCAGTGTGGTGAGCGTTTGCAGCCGGATCCAGCTTCGATGCGCGTTCTCGTCGAACAGCGCTGCGCCTGTGTGGGCCATAGTCTCACCTTCGTGACAGGGTGTGGCAAAGTCTCCCCTTGTTAGACGGCGTTGAATGGCCGATCAATGCGGCCAAATTTCATGAGGTGAGACATGGACCGTACCGTTGCAATCATTGGGGTCGCCGTTTTGGCCGCTGTCGTGGGTGGCGGCGCGTTTTGGGTCAGCCAGCAGGGTGACGAAGATCAATTCGCGCAATGCCGCGCAAGCACGGTGGCCTCTGGGTCCAGCGCGATCGGCGGTCCTTTCGAGTTGGTCAACGAAAATGGCGAGACGGTGACCAATGAGGACGTCTTCACGAAGCCCACGCTGCTCTACTTCGGCTATACCTTCTGCCCTGACGTTTGCCCGCTGGACAACACCCGTAACGCCGAGGCGCTCGATCTGATCCAGGAGGATGGATATGACGCGCAGATGGCGTTCATCTCGATCGACCCGGAGCGGGATACGCCCGAGCAGGTGAAGGATTTCACCTCTTATATTCATGACGATATGCTGGGTCTGACCGGGACTCCGAGGCAGGTGAAAGCGGCGTCGCAGGCGTATCGCACCTACTACAAGAAAGAAGAGGACGGCGATCCGGAATATTACCTCGTCGACCACTCCACCTTCACCTACCTGGTGCTTCCGGAGATTGGGTTCGTCGAGTTCTTCAAGCGGGACGACACGCCGCAGCAAATCCGCGAAACGACGGAATGCTACATAAATGCCATGGGGACCGGGAGTTGATCCAGCCGGAGGTTTTTATGCCTTTGACATGTATCAATTCGCTTGCGATCCAACTGTTGCATAAGCATCCTTGAATGCGAACAGGCAGGAGGACCTTCCATGAGTGAAGCTGTCGAACTGGATATCGGAGAAGACAAATCGCTGCTTCTTCTGGATGACGATGAGCCGTTCCTGAAACGGTTGGCGCGGGCGATGGAAAAGCGTGGGTTTTCAGTTGAAACCGCCGAGAGCGTCGCGGAAGGGCGTGCAATCGCGACGGCGCGACCACCCGCATTTGCGGTCGTGGATCTGCGGCTCGGTGATGGCAACGGGCTCGATGTCGTCGAGGTGATTCACGAGCGTCGGCCGGATGCGCGTGTCGTTGTCCTGACCGGCTATGGCGCGATTGCGACCGCTGTCGCAGCGGTGAAAATCGGGGCGAACGACTATTTGTCGAAGCCTGCGGATGCCGATGATATCGCGAAAGCGCTTCTGAACCATGGCGATGATCTTCCGCCACCGCCGGAGAACCCGATGTCTGCGGACCGGGTGCGGTGGGAGCATATCCAGCGCGTCTATGAACAGTGCGACCGCAACGTGTCCGAGACCGCGCGGCGGCTCAATATGCACCGTCGGACGCTTCAGCGCATCCTGGCCAAACGATCCCCGAAATAGCGGGTCACGAAGCATATGAATTCCATATGAATCGCATATGATTTCCATATGACTCGAAGTGTGTTTTTGCTCCTTTTCCTCGCCGCCTGCGGAACCACGGGCGGCGATGGCATATCCCGGAGCTCTGCCAGAACCGGCGTGACCTTTGCCCCGGATGCGTCTGGGCTGGCCGTCGCGGGGCGCAGTCAGCGCATTGATTTCGGTCGCTCCCCGCGCGGCGTGGTTCAGGTCATGGACCGGGAAAAGGGCGATCACCGCGATCTTGGTCTTGCCGGTTGTCCGACGGGAGTCGTTCAACAGCTTGCCTGGGATGATCTGGTCCTGACTTTCGGGCGGGAGCGGTTCGTGGGCTGGAAGACCGCTGGAGCCCGAGCCGGTCAGACCTGTGCCTGATCCGCTTTTGCGGTGCGTTTGAGCCACGCACGAAATGCCTTGGCGCCGGGGGACAGAACGCCCGGCCGGGTGACGATGTAATAGCCCAATCCTTCTGGATCGCCCTCGTAGAGCACCGCCAGATTGCCCGCGTCGATGTCCGGCTGAACCAAGGTGCGCGCCTGGATCGACAGGCCCAGGCCAGCCCGCACCGCGGAGAGCGTCATGCCGTTGGTCGCCATGTCCTGGGCGCCCACCTCTTCGAAGTTGACGCCGATGGTCCGGCCCCAGACCCGTTGTTCATTCGCGGCTGTCGAAAAGAACCAATCGCTGGATGACAGCTTTCCGAGCTCTTCAAGCGACGTCGCCTTGGTATAGGATGGTGCCGCGACCACGACGAAACGGCTGAGCGCGAGTGGTTCGCTGTCCAACCCCGGCCAATCTCCGCGTCCGAATCGGATGGCGATGTCGATTCCGTCGCGACGCATGTCGACAAGCGATGTCGAGGGGGCGAGGCGGACGTCCACCTCCGGGTGCGCCGCCCAGAAGCTGCCCATCCGCGGCATGATCCAGCTTTCGGCAAAACTCGGGGTGAGCGTCACGGTTACCGGGCGTTGCGTGGTGCGGTCGAGCACCGCACTGACCCCTTCTTCGATCCGGGCGAAGCCATCGCTCAGCGCTTCCGCCAGCAGACCGCCCGCTTCGGTCAACCGCATGCTTTGTCCGTCTCGGCTGGCCAGCGGTTCGCCAAAATGTGTCTCTAACGCACGTAAATGCTGCGCAATGGCCGCGTGAGTCACGTTCAGCTCCCGCGCGGCGGATGACAGCGTGCCCTGTCGTGCCAGGGCGTCGAATGCGCGCAGGGCGGCAAGGGAAGGGATGCGGGACCAGTCCATACCTGACTGTTAGCACAACTTACATCTTTGAAACATTAGAAACTGGAGCGACTCGGGGACAAGCGGCATGTTGAGGACAGAAACGCGAAGGAGAACCGCAATGCTTGGAATCATGAACCACGTCATCCGCCATGCGACCGGCGCCGACGGTCGCGTCGAAACGAAATTCAATCGGGAATACCACATTCGCCACGAAGAATTGGTGCGCCGCCGGGAAGAAGAGGCGGAACTTTATCGTCAGCTTCGCCGCCGCGTCAGCCTTTGAACGACCCAAGGACCTTCCCTGTCCTGACTTCCCCGCCAAGTCATACTTGGCGGGGCATTTTTACATCTGGGCGAGCAAGTCATTGAAACGGGTAATGAAATCATGTCGAACTTCGATCGGAGGACGCGGCGCGATGGAGATGTCAGCCACCAGTCCTTCGTCCGGGTGGCCAAAGAACCTGTCCGATTCCAGTATCGAGAACCCCGCGATCTGCGTGGCTTCAAGCCACGCCGACACCCGATCCGCGCGTTTGATCGCCTTCTTCACCGTCACGGGCACCTTGGCGGGCAACCCGTAGCGAATATGGATGGCTGCCTGAAGCCGGTCGTCAAGCTCGCCGTAGCCGGGACCAACGGCGGCTTTCACGGGCGAGATCATATCGCCAATCACGTATTCCGGGCCGTCATGGAGCAGTGCGGCGAGCCGCCATTTGACCGGCGTTTTCGGATTCATGCGACCAAACAGATCTTCGACCAGGAGCGAGTGTTCGGCCACCGAATAGGCAAAGTCCCCCATCGTTTGCCCGTTCCAGCGCGCGACAAAAGCGAGCCCGTGCGCAATGTCCTCGATCTCGATATCGACCGGCGTGGGGTCGAGCAGGTCGAGACGGCGACCCGATAACATGCGCTGCCATGCGCGGGGCGGTTCTTTGGCCATGTCAGTTGTCCTCAAGTCTGCGCGGCATTTTGATCTAGCCGTCTGTTTTTGTCTGCACCTTACGTCCCAAGGGCAAGAACGCGCGGTTCCCATGCACCTGGATGACACGGTCGTAACGCTCGCTCCCGAATGTCTCAATCAACCAGAGAACATCCTCGAAATCTTCGAGAATGACGATAGGATTGCAGCGCTCGATGATGCCTTTGGCGCCGAGCAGGGCCTTTTTCTCATGGCCTTCGACGTCGAGTTGCAGAATCGAGACATGGCGATCCTCCGGGATCATATCGTCAAGGCGCACAGATTTGACCGACGTGATCCCTTTGCCAGGGGCTTTCACCATATGGGAGTGACCGCCGAGCGCTTCGCCATCCGGGTTGTGCGTTCGGAACAGAAGCTCGCCCGCACCATTGGAGACGGCCGCATTCGTCAAAGACACGTTCGAAAGCCCGTTGAGGTCGATGGTTCTTGTCGCATGGGCAAAGCTTTCGGGGTTTGGTTCAAATGCCCAAATCCGGGCGTCTTCTGCCAGGCTGGATGAGAGGGCGGGTAAGAAATCACCGAAAAACGTCCCGGCATGAACGATGTCGCCCGACCCGACCTCGCGGCGCATGAAGGCGATGGTCCGAGGCTCATAGACATCTCCCGATTTCACCTTTTTGACCGCGGGCCGCGCGTCCAATCCATCCGGGACGGAATATCGACCGTACTCGTTTTCGTAATAATTCTGTGCCATGCGGCAAGAAAGGCCCGATGCTTCCTGCCAAGTCAATCTGCCTTACGTTGCGCAGAATGGCCTGCGATGGTAGCTAGCGGCCAAACATCAATTGGACGGAGAGACCCGTGACTCAAGATTACATCGTGAAGGACATTTCGCTCGCCGAGTTTGGCCGCAAGGAGCTGGATATTGCCGAGACGGAAATGCCGGGCCTGATGGCTCTGCGCGAAGAATATGGCGAGGCGAAGCCGCTGAAAGGCGCGCGGATTGCCGGGTCGCTCCACATGACGATCCAGACCGCCGTTCTGATCGAAACGCTGGTCGCGTTGGGCGCGGATGTGCGTTGGGCGTCGTGCAACATCTTCTCGACCCAGGACCACGCCGCCGCTGCGATTGCCGCGGGCGGAACGCCGGTGTTCGCGGTGAAAGGCGAGACGCTGGAAGAATACTGGGATTACGCCGACCGCATCTTCATGTTCGAAGAAGGCGGCTGCAACATGATCCTCGACGACGGTGGCGACGCGACCATGTATATCCTTCTGGGTGCGCGCGTCGAAGCCGGTGAAACGGACCTGATCGAAACGCCGCATTCGGAAGAAGAGGAATACCTCTTCGCCCAGATCAAGAAGCGTCTGGCGGCCAGCCCCGGCTGGTTCACCAAGCAGCGCGACATGATCAAAGGCGTGTCCGAAGAAACAACGACCGGCGTGCACCGTCTGTATGAGCTGATGAAACAGGGCCAACTGCCCTTCCCGGCGATCAATGTGAACGACTCTGTCACCAAGTCGAAGTTCGACAACAAGTATGGCTGCAAGGAATCGCTCGTCGATGGTATCCGCCGTGCGACCGACACCATGATGGCCGGCAAGGTTGCCGTGGTCTGCGGCTATGGTGACGTGGGCAAAGGGTCCGCTGCGTCGCTGCGTGGTGCTGGCGCCCGTGTGAAGGTGACCGAGATCGACCCGATCTGCGCGCTTCAGGCGGCGATGGACGGGTTCGAGGTGGTGACGCTCGAAGACGTGGTCGCAACGGCCGAC
Organism: Maritimibacter sp.; assembly: GCA_003520545.1. GTDB lineage: Bacteria > Pseudomonadota > Alphaproteobacteria > Rhodobacterales > Rhodobacteraceae > Maritimibacter. The sequence goes on from DOUP01000009.1 coordinate 21,070, forward strand.
ATCTTCATTACCACCACCGGCAACAAGGACATCATCCGGATCGAGCATATGCGCGCGATGAAGGATATGGCCATCGTCGGCAACATCGGCCACTTCGACAACGAGATTCAGGTCGCGAGCCTGAAGAACCACAAGTGGACCAACATCAAGGACCAGGTGGACATGATCGAGATGCCCTCGGGCAATCGCATCATCCTGCTGTCCGAGGGGCGTCTTCTGAACCTTGGCAACGCGACCGGCCACCCGTCCTTCGTGATGTCGGCGTCGTTTACCAACCAGGTTCTCGCCCAGATCGAGCTTTGGACCCGCGGCGAGGATTACGGCAAGGAAGTTTACATCCTGCCCAAACATCTCGACGAAAAGGTCGCGATGCTGCACCTGGATCGGATCGGCGTGAAGCTGTCCAAACTGACCCCGGAGCAGGCCAGCTATATCGGGGTGACGGTGGACGGCCCCTATAAGCCGGAGCATTACCGCTACTGATCCGAACCCGGTTCCAGGTTTCTTGAAACGGGTCTGATATTCGCGGCGTCGCAGAGTGTATTCTGCGGCGCCGTTTTTTATTCTCTTATTTTCAGTTACTTAACCGAATGGTGCCAGTTTCCGCCTATTGGGGGATTGGCCATTTTTCGCCGGATCACGGGCCCGTGACTGGCCAAAAACCGCCACCACCGCGCCGATGCCGCGATGCAGCGGGAACGGAAACCCGCCTCACCGGTTGGGGTCGCAGTACGTGACCATAAAGGAGGCACGCTATGAAACTGAAAAATCTCATGATGAGCGCGGGCGCTGCTGCCCTGATTGCTGGCGGAAGTGCATATGCGCAGGATAAAACCACAGAAGCGACCGACGCTCCCGCAATGTCCGAAGCCCAGGAGGACATGGGCAACTCCATGACCGGAATCGAGGATGCGACGGGCACCACCGGCGAAATGTACGGTGAAACGACGGGCGATGTGGCCGCTGCTGCCCCGATGTTTACCTCGATAGAGGAAATGACGGTCGGTGATGTGATCGGCTACGTGGCTTATGATCCGAAAGGCGACCGGATAGGTGATATTGACTACGTCATAGACCGGGACGGCGAAGCTCAAGCCGTGATCGGCATCGGTGGCTTCTTGGGTCTGGGCGAATACACGGTCGCCTTGCCGCTGTCGGACTTCGAACTGCGTGACGACGGCATGTCGTTCGAACTGGCGACCGACAAGGAAACCTTGAAGAAAAAGCCGGAGATCGACGAAGCCAGCATCGAAAGTGTCCAGCCGGATGTGGAAGTTTCGCAGCTGATCGTGTCGACGGACACGCCGTCCGACGCCGAGACGGACGCGGCTGGCGGGTCGGATGCTCAGGCCACGGAAGAGCCGATGGAAGAGACCGACATGGAAGACGAGACTGAAACCCAGTAAATCGGCGTTCCAGGAAAATGACGGCAGGCGCGTCTTCGGGCGCGCCTCTTGCATGTTCGGTGGGTCCGACACAGGATCGCGCGCAACGATGGAGGTGCGGAATGCGCGTGGTGGTTTACGGGGCCGGGGCGATCGGCGGAACGGTGGCGGCGGCCCTGGCGCGCTCCGGGCAAGAGGTCGTGGCGATTGCGCGGGGCGAACAATTGGCTGCGATCCGGGAAAGCGGGCTACAGGTCCGCACGCCGCAAGAAACATTTTCGCAGACATTCGAAGCCGTGGAAACGCCGGATCAGGCCGGAATAGACACTGATTCCGTGATACTGCTTGCCATGAAAGGCCAGCACACAGCGCACGCGCTTGAAGACTTGCGGGCAGCGGGCGTGACCGATCAGCCGATCTTCTGTCTTCAGAACGGGGTGAGCAACGAGCCCCGTGCGCTACGCTTCTTTCCCAACGTGCATGGCGTCACCGTCATGATGCCCGCGATCTTCCTCAGACCTGGCGAGACTGTGGTTCAAAGTCTTCCGAAGCTGGGCCTGTTCTACATCGGTCGTTTTCCCGGCGGGCACGACGACGTGGACCTCTCACTGGCTGAGGCGTTGACCGAAGCCGGGATCGCGGCGTTCGTCAAAGACGACGTGATGGCCAGCAAGTATGGCAAGCTTCTCATGAACCTTTCGAACGTGGTTGGCGCCGCGCTGGGACAAGATGCGCCGGAAGGCGATGCGCTTCGAGAGGCCGCGAAAGCCGAAGCGCGTGCGGTTTATGATGCGGCGGGGATTGCCTGGGAGGACGTCGGAATGGATCATCCGGACCGCAAGGCCTACATGAACTGGACCAGGATACCCGGTGTGGAAACCGTGGGCACGTCGACCGCGCAAAGCCTTGCCAGAGGCACGGGATCGGTCGAAACAGATTGGCTGAATGGGGAAATCGCTTACCTCGGGCGTCTCCACGGCGTTCCGGTTCCGGTCAATGCGGCGCTCACCCGTGTGGGCGCCCAGATGGCGCTGGAGGGACGCGAAATCGGGTCGGTCCCGCTCAACGACATCGAAGCCATGATCAAAGCAAGCTCGTAACGAAAAACGCCGCCCCGAATGGAGCGGCGTTTCGCGCTGTATCAGACCCTGTTTCAGGTCAGGATGCGAAGAACCTGGCCGGGATAAATCTTGTCCGGGTGGGTCAGCATGGGCTTGTTCGCCTCGAAAATCTCGTTGTAACGGTTGCCGTCGCCGAGCGTCTTCTGCGCCACGGCCCAGAGCGTGTCGCCCTTTTCGACGGTGTGGAACAGCGTCTCGGTTTCGACATCTGCCTCGACCGCGGCAATCCCATCGACGTTGCCCACGGCGAGAATGACTTTCTCTTTCTCCTCGGTGGTCATGGAGCCACCGGAGACGGTTACCTTGTCGCCATCGACCTTGATCTCCAGACCGTCGGTCGAAACGCCGAGATCCTCGACCTCTTTCTTCAGGGCTTCTTCGTTCTTGGCGTCTTCGCCACCGAACAGGGTTTTACCGGCACCCTTCACAAAATTCCAAAGTCCCATAATGCCCTCCAAGAATGACTATGTCCGTGCGTATGTTGCGCCGCCGATGTGGGCAGGACAAGTGAAAACCCCACCCCCCGCGGCGGTACATGCGGGATTACTTTGGGGCAAAAACCCTTTGTTTCCGCATTGATTGTGCGTAGGCTTGGCGCAGGGGCAGAGGCCCATGGACTGAACTGGGAGCACCGAGATGGGCAAACGTGACGAGTTGATCGCGAAATACGCGGATGATCTGAAGAACAAGTGCGGAATGACGCCGGATATGGACCTTCTGACCAAGGTGACGATCGGCTGTGGCCCGTCGATCTACGATGACGACGCTTCGACAGTCGCGGCCACCCAGGAACATGAGCTTGAGACGGTGAAGAACAATTTCCTCGTCAAGAAGCTGGGTCTGGCGGACGGCCCGCAGTTGATGGATGCGATCAACGCGGTGATCGAGACCTACGGCAAGTCCGAGCGCAACAAGTATCGCGCGGTGGTCTATTACATGCTGGTGAAGCATTTCGGCAAAGAGAACGTCTACGGCTAAGGCGGGACGCATCTGTGAAGTCGAAGGGCGGCCTGGCGCCGCCCTTTTTGGTTAACGATCGGTATGGCGTAACGCTTTGAAATTGCGTCAAATACTGCGTATCGTTTCGTTGAACCACGCGGGAGAAACCCGTAGGTTCAATTCAACGGCCAGGATGGCTGGACCTTCTATTAGAGACACGTGTGGTGCTGAGGGAGCACGTGGGGTGGATGGAGGGTTCGGCGCGGGTGGCCGGACCCTCCATTTTTTATCCGAACACCGTCAGAACGCCGCCGATGATCGCGCACCCGAACACGGCATATCCGCCGTCGATCACGGAGAGCAGGAACGAACGTCCAGCGTAGGCATTGTTGATGATCGTCCAGGGCGTGATGAAGAAAAGCCCGATGCCAAGCCCGGCCACCAGTCCTTTGTCGATGGTGTCGATGGCGGCCATGGCGAAGATATGCCGCATGAATCCGGCCACGACGATCATCATGATGAAGGAAATGATGAAGGGAAGCGCGCCCCCCAGCGGCTTGCCGTCGGCGCCGACCTTGACCTCGGACACGCGCATCCATGGTTTCGACAGAACCATGTACCAGGCCGCGCCGAAGACCCATGATGCTGCTGCGGCGACCAGAATTGCGATGATACCCATGTTACCCCTCCTCGATTGGATGGGGTAACTATGCCGGGGCGCGGCATTCTGGCCTAGTCTTTTTCGCCGGCCAATTCGAGAACGATGTTCCACTCGTCCTCGGTCACGGGTTGCACCGAGAGGCGTGAGTTCTTGACCAGAACCATGTCGGCGAGTCGAGGTTCCTCCTTGATCATGTCGAGCGTGACCGGGTTTTCGATGGGGCGCACCGCCTTGATGTCCACGCATTCCCAACGCGCGTCGTCGGTGGTCGAATCCGGGTGAATCTCGGCGCAGACCTCGACGATGCCGACGATCCGTTTCTCGTTCACGGAGTGGTAGAAAAAGCCGAGGTCGCCGAGCTTCATCTCCCGCATGAAATTGCGCGCCTGGTAGTTGCGCACGCCGTCCCACTCCTCGCCCGCATCACCCTTGGCGACCTGGTCGTCCCAGCCCCAGGTGTTCGGTTCGGACTTGAAGAGCCAATAAGCCATCAGCCCACCACCTTTTTCCATTCCTCGATCCGCACGTCGGAGAAAAGCCCCGCTTTTGCATAGGGATCACCGTCCGCCCAATCCTGCGCCGCCTCGCGCGTGGTCACGGACAGGATCACGAGCGAGCCGCACATGTCGCCGTTCACGTCAAGGAAGGGACCAGCCTGCAACACGAGGCCAGTGTCTTGGATATAGGCGAGGTGGGCGTCGCGGTTGGATTTGCGGGTTTCGAGCGCGCCGGGTTTATCGGTGCAGATGACAGCAAACATTCATTCCTCCTTAAGCGGCCGGGCGAGGAGCATCTCGCTCGCCTCCCGGATCGTGATGTGATGGGCCATGACGGCAACCACCATGTTGGTGATGGGCATATCAATCTGGGCCTTTTCGGCAGCAATAGAGACTGCCTTCGCGGTTGCCTGCCCTTCGATGGTGATACCTTTGGCGGGCGGTTCGCCGCGTCCGAGCGCGATACCGTAGGCGTAGTTTCGCGATTTTTCGGATGTGCAGGTCAGGGCCAGATCGCCGAAGCCGGAGAGGCCCTGAAGCGTGTCCGCTTCGGCTCCACGGGCGATGGCAAAGCGGTTCATTTCGGCAAACCCCCGGGTCATGAGCGCGGCGCGGGCGCTTTCCCCGAGCCCGGCTCCGATGGCAAGTCCGCAGGCGATGGCAATGACGTTCTTCATCGCGCCGCCCGTCGCGACGCCGGTCAGGTCGGTTGAACGGTAAAGGCGCAGGTTGGAGCCAGAGAGTGCGTTTTGGAGCGGTTCGGGGTCGGCGGCGGCGACGGTGAGGGCGGTTGGCAAGCCAGCCGCCACATCGACCGCGAAGCTGGGGCCGGACAGAAGCGCGGGGGTCGCGTCCGGGCAGATCCGGGTGATGATTTCGGCCGGGCTTTCGCCGGTTGAGACGTCGATGCCCTTGCAGGTCGCGACCAGCGTGCGGCCTTTAAAGCGATCCGCGTGCTTGGACAGGAAGCTTGCCAGCTGTTGCATTGGCACGGCGAGTAGCACGATGTCGTCCTCCGCGTCGTCCAGATCGCCCGTCACGGTAAGCGCGTCGGGAAAGCTGAACCCAGGCAGGCGCCGGGTGTTATCGCGGGTCGTGGCCATGTTGCCGGGGTCGCGCGCCCAGAGCGTTACCGGTGTTTCGCTGCGTGCAATCGCGATTGCAAGAGAGGTGCCGAAGGCCCCGGCGCCCAGGATGGAAACGCTCATGCTTTGGCTCCTTTCTTGCCCGATCCCAACATGGGTGCGGCGCTCGTGTCGAGCGGCCAGCGGGGGCGGGCGGCCAGGGTCATATCATCGCGTGAACCTGCGCGGAATTTCTCGATGCCCGCCCAAGCGATCATCGCGGCATTGTCGGTGCACAGGGCGAGCGGTGGGGCTAGGAAGTCCGCGCCCTTTTCATGGGAAATAGTCTCTAATGCGGCCCGAATAGACGTGTTGGCCGCGACGCCCCCGGCCACGGCGATCAGTGGTTTTTCAGTGTCGAGCGCGAGGTAGGCGTCCAGGGCGCGGCGGGATTTTTCAGCAAGGACGTCCGTGACAGCGGCCTGAAACCCGGCGCAAAGATCCGCCCGGTCCTGTTCCGTGATACCGCCCTTCTCCGACACAAGCTTGTCGCGTTCGCGCAGAAGCGCGGTCTTGAGACCGGAAAAGGACATGTCGCATCCGGGGCGATCCAGAAGCGGACGGGGCAGCCTGAACCGTTTCGGGTCGCCTTTGGCCGCTTCACGCTCGACCGAGGGGCCGCCCGGCTGCGGCAGGCCCAGAAGGCGTGCAGTCTTGTCAAAGGCTTCGCCCGGTGCATCGTCGATGGTTCCGCCAAGCCGTTTGAAACTGTCGGACCCTTCGGCAACAAGGAACTGACAATGTCCGCCAGACACCAAGAGCATGAGATAGGGGTAGCCCGCGTTATCCGTCAGCCGCGGGGTGAGCGCGTGACCGGCAAGGTGGTTCACGCCGATCAAGGGCAGGCCGGTGGCGGCTGCAATCCCTTTGGCTGTCATGACGCCTGCCAGCACGCCTCCGATCAGGCCCGGACCGGCGGTCACGGCGATGGCGTCGAGGTCGTGCAGGGTGAGACCGGCGGTGGCCAATGCCTCTTCCACGCAAAGATCGAGTTTCTCGGTGTGCGCCCGCGCGGCGATCTCGGGCACGACGCCGCCAAAGTCCGCGTGCAATTCGGTTTGCCCGGCCACGATCGACGCGAGAATGTCGGTTTCGGTCCCTGCGCGCACGATGGCGGCAGCGGTATCGTCACAGGAGCTTTCCAGCCCAAGAATGGTGATCGTGTCAGACATGGCGCCCCGGTTGCGGGAAGGGTTCTGCCGGGATAGCAACGAAGTTAGGTCCAGACAATCCCGTGAGACGCCATGCCCCCGTTGCCAACCCTTGTCCTGACGCGCCCGGAAGAGGCGTCGCGGCGTGTGGCGGAGCAATACCCGGGGCCGGTCGTGATCTCGCCGGTGCTGCGGATCGAGAGCGCCGGGGCAGCGGTCGATCCGCGCAACTATTCGGGCGTGATCCTGACGTCGGCCAATGCGGTGGCAGCGCTTCCCGACCTCGCCGGATTGCCCGCCTATGTCGTCGGTGCGCGGACGGCAGCGGTCTGTGGCGCGAAGGTTCAGCTTGTCGCGCGTGACGCTGAGGATCTGATCAAGCGTATCCGGGCACAGGGGCCGCTGCTTCATGCACATGGCCGCGAGACACGCGGAGATATCGCCGAACGGCTGACATCCGCGGGAATAGAGACGCATTCAGTTGTGGTTTATGACCAGATCGCGCTTCCCCTCAACCGGGAGGCCCGAGATGCCCTGTCGCGCGGAGATCCTGCCATTCTGCCCCTTTGGTCTCCGCGTAGTGCGACATTGGTCGGGGAACAAACCGGCGGGGTTCCGGCTTCAGTTAGGGTGATCGCCTTGAGCGAGGCGGTTGCAGAAGCCTGGCGCGAAGCGACCGGGGCGGAGGCGCACATTTGTCCGGCGCCATCGGGCGAGGCGATGATGCTCCAAATTGACGCGGCGGCGAGAGGGTGACGCGCCTTGAGGCTCCCTCGCCCCACCGCTAAGGTCGATCCTGCTGGCCAGATCATTGGCCGCAACGAGAGATTCGAGAGGTTAGCGTGGCGAAATCCCCGAAAAGCGACAAGAACTCTGACGATCCTCAGGTTGAGGACGGCAAGGTTGCTGAAGACGCCGTGGAAGACGCGGTGGTGATCGAAGAAAACGCGGCTGACGAGGATACGGCGGAAAACAGCCCTGAAACTGATGAGGCGGTCGGTGAGGCCGAGCCAGTAGATAGCGACAGCGATGTTTCGGACGCGGCTGACGATGCTGAGCCGGTCGATGAAACCGCAGAGGACGTTGATCCCGATGACACGGGCGATACCGTTGACGGGTCGCAACAGACACCAGAAACGCTCCCGGTCGTGACTGAGGGGCAGACCCGTTCCGGCGGCGCCGGGTTCCTGGGGTTCGTGCTGGGTGGCGTGATCGCCGGTGTGATCGGATTCGGCGCCGCGCAGTATGTGAACGGCGGTTGGCCGTTCGGCGCCACGGACGCCGAAGACCCGCTCGCGTCCGCGATGGAGACGCAGACGGCGGATATTGCCGCGCTTCGTGAGCAGGTCGAAAGCAACGGCGAGACCTTGAGCACCCTCGTAAGCGATACCTCGCTCGAAGAGCTGGGCGGGCAATTGCGTGCGGACATTGTCGCGACGCAAAGCCGGATCGAAGAAATGAGTGGTCGGCTGAGTGATCTGGACGAGCGGATCACGGCGCTTGAAAAGATGCCACAGGGCGACAGCGCGGAAGCCGCCGAAGCGGCTGCGGCGGCCTATGAACGCGAACTGGCGGGTATGCGCGAGATGCTGGATCGTGAGATTGCAGCGCTTCAGGCCCAGCAGGAAGACGCGGAAACGCTTCAACAGAATGCCGCCGAGGCCGCGCAGGCCTCGTCCGCGCGTGCAGCGATGAGCCGGATCATGGCGGCGTTGGACAGCGGGCAGCCCTTTGACGATGCGCTGTTCGATTTGAGCACCGCGACCGGCACAGATGCGCCGACTGGCCTCGCCTCCGTTGCCTCCGACGGCGTGCCGACGCTGGCCGAATTGCGGGACAGCTTCCCCGACGCTGCCCGCGAGGCGCTGGACGACAGCCTGCGCGCGATGGTCGAGGCCGGTGAGATCGGCCGGGGCGAGGCGTTCTTGCGCACCCAGCTCGGGTCCCGGTCGCTTGAGCCGCAGGAAGGCGACGATCCGGACGCGATCCTGAGCCGCGCGGAGTTTGAATTGAAGAACGGTCGGATCGGCGCGGCATTGGACGAATTGTCCGCGATGCCGGAAGCGGCGCAGCCTGCGCTGTCCGATTGGATCCAGATGGCCCGAACACGGCAAGCGGCGCTCGCTGCCGGGTCCGAGTTGAGCCAAACCCTGAACCAGTGAGGATGACATCATGATTTGGTCCCTGTTCAAGATCATCCTCTTCGTCGTGCTGATCGGTGCGGCGACCGTTGGTGCCTCCTACCTGTTGGAAACCAATGGCGGCATTCGCATCGACGTGGGCGCGATGGAATTCAACCTGGGCGCTTTGCAGGCTGTCATCGTGCTGGTGGTGTTGGTGATCGCACTTTGGGTTCTTCTCAAGATTGCCGGGCTGATCGTGGCGACGGTGCGGTTCCTGAACGGAGACGAGACCGCGATTTCGCGTCATTTCGACCGGAACCGGGAACGCAAGGGTTATGCGGCCCTGGCCGATGGGCTGATGGCGCTGGCGTCTGGCGAGGAACGTGTCGCGATGACCAAGGCGGCCCGGGCGGAGCGGTATCTGCGGCGTCCGGAGCTCACCAACCTGATCACCGCGCAGGCGGCGGAAATGGCCGGTGATCGGCGCAAGGCGACCGAGGTTTACAAGCGCCTGCTCACCGATGAACGCACCCGTTTCGTTGGCGTGCGCGGGTTGATGAAGCAAAAGCTCGAAGAGGGTGACACCGAGACGGCGATTAAGCTGGCCGAAAAGGCCTTCGCTCTGAAACCGCAACATGCCGAAACGGGCGACGTGTTGCTGGCGCTGCAAGCGACCCAGAACGATTGGCACGGCGCGCGGGAAACGCTGGGCAAGAAGGTCAAACACGGCGCGCTGCCAAAGGACGTGGGCAAGCGACGCGACGCCGTGCTGGCGCTTCAGGAAGCCAAGGGGATTTTCGAGGACGGCAATTCGATACGCGCCCGTGAAGCGGCGATCGAGGCGAACCACAAGTCTCCGGACCTGATCCCAGCCTCTGTCATGGCGGCGCGGGCCTATCTGAAGCAGGACAACCCACGCTACGCCGCGCGGGTTCTATCGAAAACCTGGAAGGTGCATCCGCATCCGGAGCTGGCGGCGGCCTATGCCGAGATCAAACCCAATGAGACACCGACCGAGCGGATCAAACGTTTTCGCACGCTGACGAAAGCCAAGCCCGACCACCCCGAGACCAAGATGCTTCTGGCGGAGCTCTATATCGGGGCCGAGGACTGGACCAAGGCGCGTGAGGCGCTGGGCGATCTGCCGGAAACGAAGCCGACCCAACGGGTTCTGACCCTGATGGCGGCTATCGAGCGCGGCGAAAATGCGCCGGAGATGGATATCCGGGCCCTGTTGACCAAGGCGGTCACCGCACCGCGCGGGCCACAGTGGGTCTGTGACAAGTGCAACCATATCCACGCCGAATGGACCCCGGTCTGCGGCAATTGCGGGGCCTTCGACACGCTGTCCTGGCGGGAGCCGGAGACAACGGAAACCCGCACGCCCGGATCGGACAAGGTCAATTCCCTGCTCGTCGGTGCGCCAGACATAGCGCCCGACGCGGAAATGGTCGTGGACGCCGAAGACGACCCCGCCGAGCGGGAGCAACTTGTTGACGAGGCGGCGGCCGAAGTGATCGAAGGCGAAGCGAAAGAGGCCGGGGCCGACGACGCTGAGGACATTGAAGACACCGACAAAGAGAAGTCCTGACCCCGAACCCGTGGCGTGCGCGTCACGGGTTTACCGCTCCGGGCGAGGGGTGAAAAAAGGGGCTACACACCCACGAAAGACGGTGATAATCACCGCGCACCGAAGCGGTGTGCCGCTGTAGCTCAGCTGGTAGAGCACGTCATTCGTAATGATGGGGTCG
>DOUP01000043.1 GCA_003520545.1 Maritimibacter sp.
GGCTGGCGGTGCGACCGTCGCGCGCTATCGCGCCAAGGATGCGGGCGACGCGCTCGATATCACGCTGATCGAGCCGACGCGGGTCTATTACACGTGTTTCTTCTCGAACCTCTACATCGGCGGGTTCCGCACGATCGAAAGCCTTGCCCATGATTACGGCACCATCGCGTCGATGGGCGTGAACGTGGTGCACGACTACGTGGTCGGTGTGGATCGTGACGCGAAAAGCGTGACCACGGCCTCGGGCGACACGCTGATGTATGATCGGCTCGTGCTGTCGCCGGGCATCGACTTTGTCGACGGTGCGGTGCCCGGCTGGGACGTCACCGCACAGAACAAGATGCCCCATGCCTACAAGGCCGGTTCCCAGTCGCAACTGTTGAAAGCGCAGATCGAGGCGATGCCGGAGGGCGGAACCTTTGCCATGGTCGCGCCGCCGAACCCGTTCCGCTGCCCACCGGGGCCTTATGAACGCGTGTCGATGGTGGCGCACCTGTTGTCCGACATCAATCCGACCGCGAAGATCCTGATCGCGGACCCCAAGGAGAACTTCTCCAAGCAAGGGCTCTTCGAAGAGGGCTGGAACAAGCATTATGCCGGCATGATCACGCGAATCGGTCCGGACTTTGGCGGAAATAACGTCGAGGTGAACCCGGACGAGATGACGCTCACGATTGATGGCGAGGTCAACAACGTCGATGTCTGCAACGTGATCCCGGCGATGAAGGCGGGCGTGATCTGCGAACGCGCGGGGCTGAACGAAGGCAACTGGGCGCCTGTGTCTGGCCACACGATGCAAAGCCGGATCGACGAGAACGTGCATGTGCTGGGCGATGCCTGTGCGCAGGGCGATATGCCGAAGTCGGGCTTCTCGGCCAATAGCCAGGCCAAGGTCGCAGCGATGGCGGTGCGTGGTGCGCTGACCGACAGTCGCGTGTTCCCGGCCAAGTTCTCGAACACCTGCTGGTCGCTCATCGACACGGACGACGGTGTGAAAGTCGGCGCGTCTTACGAGGCGACGGACGAGAAAATCGCCAAGACCGATGGGTTCATCAGCCAGACGGGCGAGGATGCCGCTCTGCGAAAAGCCACCTTTGAAGAAAGTGTGGGCTGGTATGAGGGCATTTCCTCAGATATATTCGGCTGAGTGAATATAAAAAGCCGCCGGGGTTGTCCCGGCGGCGCATTCCGGGAGGATACCATGCGTAACATTCTGATCGCCACCACGGCCGCCTTGAGCCTTGGGGCAGGGGCCGCACTGGCCGAGAGCCACGGGTCCGATATCGCGACCGTTTACGATTTCGAGGGCGACTTCGGGGATGCGACCTTCGCGGTCGAGAACGCCATCGTGGGGGCCGGGCTTGTGATCGACAGCGTGTCCCATACCGGCGATATGCTGGCACGCACGGGGCTCGATGTCGGCTCCGAAGTGACCATTTTCGACGGTGCGGATATCTACAGTTTCTGTTCGGCAATCGTCAGCCGCGAAGTGATGGAAGCCAACCCGATGAACGTGGCCTTCTGCCCTTACAACATCTTCGTCACCGACCGGGATGGACAGGTCCAGATCGGCTATCGCAATTTCCCCGAGGGAGAGATGCAGAAGGTGCAATCGCTGCTGGACGGGATCGTTCAGGACGCGATCGGGGATTGACCGGCTAGAACACTTTCCTGATCGAGGCGAATTGGGAGTGGTTTCAGAAGGCGAATTTTCTCGCTGATGCGCCCGCAGGGAACGGCGTTCCGAAATTTGCGAACGCACGGAAAAATATTCGTTTTTATGAATGTGAGCTTGAGGCCCCTTTGGTGTTCGCCTATGTCGGGGGTTCGAAACGAAGAGCGGGCTCTGCGCGAGAGCTCTGCGACATGAGGAAGTGAGGGTATCATGGAGCTTATCGAAACCGCCTTTACCCCGTGGGCCTCCCTGGTTGGGGGGCTCTTGATCGGGTTGGGCACCGTGTTGTTGATGGTGGTGCGCGGCAACGTGCTGGGTGCGACCGGGATTCTGGCCGGGTTCATGACGCCGTCGTCATCGTCCGATTGGGCGTGGCGGGCGACGATCATCGCCGGGATGCTGTCCGGGCCGTTTGCGCTGATGCTGTTCACGGGGCATCTTCCGGCCATCGAAGTGCCGGTCACCAAGTGGATGATGATCCTGGGCGGTTTCATCGTCGGGATGGGCGTGACCTATGGGTCCGGCTGCACGTCGGGTCACGGGGTCTGCGGCATGTCACGGCTCAGCCCGCGCTCGATCACGGCGACGCTGACTTTCATGCTGGCCGCCGGGATTACCGTTTACATCATTCGCCACGTGATCGGAGGATAAGCCCATGGAAAAGATCCTGACATATATCGCCGGTCTCATGTTCGGTGTTGGCGTGAGCCTTGGTGGCATGGCAAACCCGGCCAAGGTGCAGAACTTCTTCGACGTCTTCGGTATCTGGGACCCGTCCCTGGCCTTCGTGATGGGCGGCGCGGTCCTGATCACCGCACCCGGCTATTGGCTGGTGTTTCGCCGGGGCAAGCCGCTGTTCGCCTCTGGCTTCAGCGTGCCGACCAATCGCACCATCGACGTCAAGCTCATCGGTGGGTCCGCGGTGTTCGGTATCGGCTGGGGGATCGCGGGGTTCTGCCCCGGAGCGTCCATTCCGGTGACGGCGACCCTGAACCCGGACGTGCTGATTTTCACCGGCGCGATGATCGCCGGGATATTCACGGCAAAAGGGCTGATGGCCTGGTCCGCGAGCCGAAATCTCCAGGCCGATCAGGCCTGAACCCCGGATGAAGCTGACACGAAGGCCGCGCGGTATGCGCGGCCTTTTTTTCATGCGAGGCAGGCAATTTTCGCATTTCGCCCCCTGTCCACCCCCCGGAAACGCCGCGTCAACTCTAATAAATTCAAAAAAACGAATGTGAGGGGTTTACGCGGGCAGCCTCTCCCCCTATTTCGAGAGCAAGGTTTTGAATATGTGCATTTGTCGCAGGTTCAGAACGTGCTAAACATCAAACGCCGACGGTGAGGTCGGCAGAGGAGTGGAGAGATGAAAGACATGAGCGCTTATCCGGTGGATACCTCCGTCAAACCTGACGTGAAGATGTTCTTTGACCCGCAGTCGAACACCTTTTCTTACGTGGTGAAGGACCCGAATTCGTCCTCCTGCGCGATCGTCGATAGTGTCATGGACATCGACTATGCGGCCGGGCGTATCTCCTACGAGCACGCCGACGAGATCATCAAATACGTGCAGGACAACGACCTGACGGTCGAATGGCTGATCGAGACGCACGTCCACGCCGACCACCTGTCGGCGGCCCCCTACATCCAGGAGAAAGTGGGCGGCAAGCTGGGCATCGGCGAGAACATCGTCGTGGTGCAGGACGTCTTCGGCAAGGTCTTCAACGAAGGCACCGAGTTCCAGCGCGACGGGTCGCAGTTCGACAAGCTGTTCCAGGAGGGCGACACCTACCAGATCGGTGGTCTGAACGCCTTCGTCATGCACACGCCGGGCCATACGCCCGCCTGTATGACGCATGTGATCGGGGATGCGGCCTTCGTGGGCGACACGGTCTTCATGCCCGACATGGGATCGGCCCGTGCCGATTTCCCGGGGGGCGATGCGGGCGTCCTGTTCGACTCGATCCAGAAGGTTCTGAGCCTGCCCGACGAGACGCGCCTGTTCATGTGCCACGACTACGGTCCCAATGGCCGTGATATCGAGCACGAGACCACCGTGGGTGCCGAAAAAGAGCACAACATCCATTTCGGTGGAGACAAGACAAAAGAAGACTTCGTCAAGTTCCGCACCGAGCGCGATGCGCAGCTCGATATGCCGAAACTGATCATTCCGTCCTTGCAAGTGAACATGCGGGCAGGCCAGATGCCGCCGGCGGACGAGCAAGGCGACGTGTTCTTCAAAGTCCCCGTCAACAAACTCTGATCAGGTCCGAGGAGAAACGCGCGATGAATATGAACCAGTTGGATGATCACGTCACGGTCAGCCCCCAGATCACGCCGGCCGATGTGGCCGACGTGAAGGCTGCGGGGTTCACGGCCATCATGTGCAACCGCCCGGACGGAGAGGATGCCGGCCAGCCGGCCTTTGCCGAGATCGAAGCGGCGGCGAAGGAGGCAGGTCTTGCGACCTACTTCGCCCCGATCCAGACGCGGGAAGAGGCGGCTGCGGCGGCGGACGTGTTCAACCAGGCGCTCGACGCCCATGACAAGCTGTTCGCCTACTGCCGCTCCGGCACGCGGTGCCAGCTCATCTACGAAGCCGCCAAGGCCATGAAGGCGGCCTGATCCGACCTGACACACCGGCCCAAGCGGCCGGTGTTTCACTTTGACTGACCTGAAACGAGGGGGTTCCCGATGGCCCTGCCTATCTCCCGTCCCAGCCTTGGGGCGATGAAACGCTATTTCCCGATCCTGACATGGGGTGCGGAATACGACCGCGACACCTTCGTGTCCGATTCCGTGGCGGCCGTGATCGTGACGATCATGCTGATCCCACAATCGCTGGCCTATGCGCTGCTCGCGGGGCTGCCCGCCGAGATGGGGCTTTACGCCTCGATCCTGCCGCTGGTGGCCTATGCCATTTTCGGCACGTCGCGTGCCTTGGCCGTCGGTCCCGTGGCGGTCGTGTCGNNTCTTTCCTGTCGCATCCGGTGATCGCGGGATTCATTACCGCCTCTGGCATGATCATCGCCGCGTCCCAGGCCAAGCATATCCTTGGGGTGGAGGCGCATGGTCACGCGCTCTTCGATCGGCTCGGCTCGCTCATATCCCATCTTGGCGATACCAACTGGATCACGCTGGCGGTCGGTGCTGCCTCGGTCGCGTTCCTGTTCTGGGTGCGCAAGGGGTTGAAGCCGCTCCTTGTCAAGCTGGGGCTGAAGCCGCGCCTGGCCGATATTCTGGCTAAAGCCGGTCCCGTCGGCGCGGTGGCCGTGACCACGCTTCTGTCCTTTGCCTTCGATTTCCAGGGCAGGGGTGTTTCCATCGTCGGCGACGTGCCGCAGGGGCTGCCGCCGCTCACAGCGCCGACGTTTGACATGGAGGTCTGGGGCAAGCTCTTTGGTTCGGCCATCCTGATCTCGATCATCGGGTTCGTGGAATCGATCTCGGTGGCACAGACCCTGGCCGCGAAGAAGAAACAACGCATCACGCCGGACCAGGAGTTGGTCGGTCTGGGCGCGTCGAACATCGCTGCGGCGGTTTCGGGCGGTTACCCGGTGACGGGCGGTTTTGCCCGGTCCGTGGTGAACTTCGATGCAGGCGCCGAGACGCCGGCCGCCGGGGCCTTCACGGCCATCGGCATCGCGTTGGCCGCGCTTTTGCTGACCCCGCTGCTCTACTTCCTCCCGACCGCGACGCTGGCCGCGACGATCATCGTTGCCGTTCTGAGCCTTGTGGACTTCGGTATCCTCAAACGCACATGGACCTACTCCAAGGCTGATTTCGCTGCTGTCGCCGCGACAATCGCGCTGACGCTGACCTTCGGCGTCGAGATGGGCGTCTCTGCCGGTGTGGCGCTGTCGATCTTCCTGTTTCTTTACAAGACCTCGCGTCCGCATATCGCAGAAATCGGGCTAGTGCCGGGCACCGAGCATTTCCGCAACATCGACCGGCACAAGGTGCTGACCCATCCGGAGCTTCTGTCGCTGCGGCTGGACGAGAACCTGTATTTCGCCAATGCGCGCTATATCGAGGATTACATTCTCGACCGGCTCGACCATGACCAGCCGATCAAACACGTGGTGCTGAATTGTGCCGCGGTGAACGTGATCGACCTGTCGGCCCTGGAAAGCCTGGAAGAGCTGAACCGGCGGCTCTGCGGCATGGGGATCAAGCTGCATTTGTCGGAGGTCAAGGGGCCGGTGATGGACCGTCTGCAAAAGACGCATTTCCTGGAGGAATTGCACGGCCAGGTGTTCCTGTCGCATTACGGTGCCATGAAGGCGCTCGGACCTGTGAACGGGCGCAGGCCGAAACTGGCCGCCGAGTAGCGCGATGTCACGGGCCATGGCGGGGGCTCGAACCTTGTTTCGCAACGGGTCACCGCATATGTCTGAAGGCAA
>DOUP01000088.1 GCA_003520545.1 Maritimibacter sp.
CGGTCGGCTCGGCCAGGCGATGGCCCAAGCTGTCGCCCTCGGCGACGAGCACCTTGGCCACGCCGTCGATTTTCGCGGCGCCGCCTTGGTAAAGCTCGATATCCATGATGCCGGGTTGTGGCACCGGGCGGGTGTGTTTGGTCATAATGATCCCCAGACACGAATTATCACGTGTTGACCGCCTTCTAGCGGTCGCGCGCCTGCAAGACTAGCCTATTCGAAAGGTGCGTGACCTTACAAACCGCGC
Organism: Maritimibacter sp.; assembly: GCA_003520545.1. Lineage (GTDB taxonomy): Bacteria > Pseudomonadota > Alphaproteobacteria > Rhodobacterales > Rhodobacteraceae > Maritimibacter. The sequence goes on from DOUP01000088.1 coordinate 248, forward strand.
CTGTGGACCTTGTGTCACCCTTGCTTGGTTTCCGGTGCGCCGGTGGCCATGTTGGTGCCAAGATAGGGTTGACCCGCGGCTTTCCAATTGGCGAACCCGCCTTCAAGATGCGCCATCTTCTCGAACTTCTTCGACAAGCAGATCTCGGCGGCCTTGCGCGAGCGCATACCGGAGCCGCAATAGAGCACGACATGTTTGCCAAGCCCGGCGGGGAGCGCTTTCTTCGCGATATGGCTCATCGGCGCCAAGAGCGCATCTTCGATGGATTCGAACATGAACTCAGCGGGCGTGCGCACGTCGATCAGAACGATCTTTTCGTCCTTGAGACCCTGGGCCACGTCTTCCGGGGTCCAGGTTTCAAGCGTCTTGCCGTTGATGTCTTCCGTCTGCATGTCGGTCTCCTAAAGTGTCTGGGGCCCTCTGGCCGTTGACCACAGACTTAGGGCGCGCGCAGGCAGGGGAAAAGACCCAATCACAAATTTGAATGTGAAAACCCGCGTCCGGGGCGCGCTGCCCTGCCAAATCAGGCGCCGGTCCGTTCCAACACATTGGCAAAAGCCCAAGGCTCGTCTTCTACCAGCTCTTCCGGGAAGAGCGACTGGCGGTCGGTGAGCGGGGTCCAATCGGTATAGTGACCTTCAACTGGCCCAAGGTAGGGCAACTGCACCTCTAGGCACCTCGCATGATCCATCTCGTCGGTCTCGACAATCCCTGCCTGCGGGTTCTCAAGCGCCCAGACCATGCCGGCGAGCACGGCGGAGGTCACCTGAAGCCCGGTCGCGTTCTGATCGGGGGCAAGGTCTTTGGTCTCCTCGTTGGACAGGCGCGACCCATACCAAAGCGCGTTTTTCGCATGGCCATAGAGAAGCACGCCAAGCTCGTCGATCCCGCCCGGCTCGATCTCCTCCACGTCGAGGATATGGTGCACCTCCTGAACCTGACCGGACCCGAACATCTCGTGCAGCGACAGGACCGCGTCGTCACAGGGGTGGTAGGCGTAATGGGCGGTCGGGCGGAACTCGGGGTGATCGCCCTCGCCAACGGTGTAGTAATCCGCGATCGACACCGCTTCGTTGTGGGTCACGAGAAACCCGAACTGCGGCCCGCGCGTCGGGCACCAGGTGCGCACGCGGGTGTTGGCACCGGGTTGTTCCAACCAGATCGCGGACTTGCAGCCCCTGTCCTGACGATGGGCATTGGGTGGGAACCATGGCTCCCACGATCCCCAGCCAAGCTCGGCGGGCTGGAACCCTTCGGCGATGAAACCCTCGACCGACCAGGTGTTGACGAAATGCCCGGTTTCGCGCGGCTCAGTGCGCACCTGGGTGTCCCGCTCGGCGATATGGACCCCCTTGACGCCAAGGGTCTGCATCAGCGCCGCCCATTCACCACGGCTGCTCGGCTCGGCCACGGCCCCCAGATCCTCCGCAAGTTTCAAGAGCGCCGCTTTCACGAACCAGCTCACCATACCGGGGTTCGCCCCGCAGCAGGATACGGCCGTCGTCCCGCCCGGATTGGCCGCCTTCTCATCCCGCACCGCTTGGCGGAGCGCGTAATTGGTGCGCGCGGCGTTGTCGTCCGTGTCGAAGTAGAACCCGACCCAAGGCTCCACCACCGTGTCGATGTAGAGCACACCCTGTTCGCGGCAGAATTTCATCAGGTCGAGCGAGGAGGTATCGACAGACAGGTTCACCACGAAGCCCGCGCCGGGGGTCAGCACCGACCCCAGGACCTCGCGATAATTCTCCGGCGAGAGGGACGCGGCAAGACGTTGATACCCTTTTTCAGCGATCTTCTCGGCGTTCGCGTCGTTCGGCTCGATGATGACCAGCTTATCGGGGTCAAAATCGAAATGCCGTTCAATCAGGGGCAGTGTCCCCTGCCCGATCGAGCCGAAACCGATCATCACGATGGCGCCGTCGATGCGGCCGTACTTGGGGTAGCTCATGTGCGCGTCCTTTCTGTCTCCCTCCCCTATCGCAAAGACTTTGGGTCACGCCAAGCGGCTTCTGAACGTCTCGGGATGGCGACGACGTTACCGTCCGCTGGCCGGTTCGCTCCATTCCGCAAGCGGGAAAAGCCGGTCGTAGGCGAGGTTAAAGAGATAGGCGTAGACCATGTAGAAAACCGCGAAGGACAAATCCATGACAAGCGCCTGCCAGAGCGTCAGGCCGAGATACCATGCGATGAACGGCAAGAGCACGAGCAACAGGCCGACTTCGAAAAGCACCGCATGGACAACCCGAAGCCCATATCCCTTTTTCGTCGTCCCGGTTCGGTAGCGAAGCACGAGGTCGAAGCCGAAATTATAGACCATGTTCCACAGGGTCGCGAGCGTGGCGGAGACAAGCCCGACGACGCCGATGTCCCCAACCGGCTTGTCGAATACCAGCGCGCCCAGCGGCACGACGATCAGAAGCCCGATGATTTCGAAGCTCAACGCGTGGCGGACGCGATCGGGGAAGCTACGCATGACGACATCTCCTTGATCCGGGTCGTCCCGGCCGTTCACCAAAATGGGGAGGTCGTCCTCGCGTCCTGTGTGTTACGCCCGGACCGCCCGCGTTTCAAGCACGCCAAAAGAAAAGGGCCACCCAACCGGGCGGCCCTTTCACAAAGTCGGTTCGGCCCAGATCAGTTCTGAGCGTAGAATTCGATGACGAGGTTCGGTTCCATGTGGACCGGATACGGCACGTCCGAAAGACCGGGCGTGCGCACGAAGGTCGCCTTCATTTTCGAGTGGTCGACGTCGAGGTAATCCGGAACGTCGCGCTCGGGAAGCTGCGAGGCTTCGAGAACCAGAGCCATCTGCTTGGACTTCTCGCGCACTTCAATCACGTCGCCTTCCTTCACACGGTAGGACGGGATGTTGACGCGCTTGCCGTTCACCAGAACGTGGGCGTGGTTCACGAACTGACGGGCCGCGAAGATGGTCGGCACGAATTTGGCGCGGTAGACCACCGCGTCGAGGCGACGCTCCAGCAGGCCGATGAGCTGTTCACCAGTGTCACCGCGCAGGCGTTCGGCTTCGGCAAAGATGCGGCGGAACTGCTTCTCGGTGAGGTCACCGTAGTAGCCTTTGAGCTTTTGCTTGGCGCGGAGCTGAAGGCCGAAGTCGGACATTTTGCCCTTGCGGCGCTGACCGTGCTGGCCGGGGCCATATTCACGACGGTTTACCGGGGATTTCGGACGGCCCCAGATGTTTTCGCCCATGCGGCGGTCAATTTTATACTTGGCAGCGGTACGTTTCGTCACAGCTGATATCCTTTATTGATGGCATTTCGACTTTCTCCGAAAACCGGTTCCCACTTTTCGGGTCGA
>DOUP01000083.1 GCA_003520545.1 Maritimibacter sp.
GCGGAACAGTTCCGTGACGCCACCGGCACCGACGTTCTGTTCTTCGTCGACAACATTTTCCGCTTCACGCAGGCCGGTTCGGAAATGTCCGCGCTTCTCGGCCGTATCCCCTCCGCCGTGGGCTACCAGCCGACGCTGGCCACCGACATGGGTGCGATGCAGGAACGGATTACCTCGACCAAGAACGGCTCGATCACGTCGATCCAGGCCGTGTATGTGCCTGCGGATGACCTTACCGACCCGGCTCCGGCAACGACCTTTGCCCACCTCGACGCAACGACCGTGTTGAACCGTGCGATTTCCGAGCTCGGCATTTACCCGGCTGTGGACCCGCTCGACTCCACCTCGCGTCTGATGGACCCGCTGGTGATCGGTCAGGAGCACTACGACGTTGCCCGTGACGTTCAGGGTATCCTCCAGCGCTACAAGTCGCTTCAGGACATCATCGCCATTCTCGGCATGGACGAACTGTCGGAAGAAGACAAACTCACCGTGGCCCGTGCTCGTAAGATCCAGCGTTTCCTGTCGCAGCCGTTCGACGTGGCGAAGGTCTTCACCGGCTCCGACGGTGTGCAGGTTCCGCTTGAGGAAACGATCAAGTCGTTCAAAGCGGTTGTGGCTGGCGAATACGACCACCTGCCGGAAGGCGCCTTCTACATGGTCGGCGGCATCGACGAGGTGCTCGCCAAGGCCGAGAAGATGGCTGCCGACGCTGCGTAATCAGTCTTCCCCCCGTGCAAGCGGGGGGCGGCTCCACAAAGGAGACAACACATGGCTGACATGATGCAATTCGACCTGGTGTCGCCCGAGCGCCGCCTGGCTTCGACCGAAGCCAGCGCCGTGCAAATTCCGGGAGCCGACGGTGATTTCACCGCCATGGCGAACCACGCGCCGACGATCGCAACCCTGCGTCCCGGCATCGTGACCGTACAAGCCTCTGGTGGCGAAGAGAAATTCGTCGTCACGGGTGGCTTTGCCGAAGTGACGCCGGATGGCACCAGCGTGCTCGCCGAACGGGCGATGCCTGCAGGCGAAGTGACCCAGGAGGTGATCGACGAGTTCGTGCAATCCGCGGTCGCCGCGCGCGACAACGCGACGCCCGAGATGCTCGACCAACTGTCCAAACAGGTTGGCGACATCGCACTAGTGGCGTCCGAGCTGGGGCTTCAGGCCAATCAATAAGCAACCGGCATGACCGGGGGACAGTGAGGCCCTGCATCTTCGGATGCGGGGCCTTTGCTTTTTGCGGGGCCAATGGTCGGTGCGCGCGCCGGTTAGTGGGTCTGTCCCATCATACGTTCATGGACCGCCTGCATTCCCCGTTCTGCCATGTCTGTGACCTCCGCAGCATGGGTGTGCAGGGCCGCGACGAGGTCCGGGTCGTCCGAGGTTTGCACGACGACAATGCCGTCATCGGTCATCTCGATCTCCGTTTCGATGCCTTCGGCGCGGGCAAAGAAGATGTCCATGGTCGGCGATTGAATGAAGATTTCCGGATCGTCCTTTGCCTCTACCCGTCCGATCATTCCCACGACATGGCTCACGAGTGCGTCCATGACTTCCGGGTCGGACGACCGTGTCACCGTGCGGATGCCGTTGGGGAGGGTTTCAACGTCGCGGCTGAGGGTCTCGAAATGGCGAAACATAACCGCGAGCTCTTTGCTCTCTTGCGGGCTGGCGTTCAAGCCGCGCAATCCGGGCATCGTGACCTCGTCATGCGCCATCATCCCGCCCGCTCCGTGCATGTGCATAGCCCCGCCACCGTGGCTTTCGCCAAGGCCGGGTGTCGATAGGGTCAAGGCGAGCAGGGATGTCAGGGTGATGAAACGGGTCAAAAGCGGTCTCCTTAAGTTCGCGTGATCCTACGGAAAAACCCCTGGAAAGCGAGGCACGATTTCGTCACCGGTTGGGCTGCATCCCGGCAAAGGCGAAAACGCCGATCTCTCGCAAGAGCTTGCGCCGCATCGCAACGGCGTAATCCTCGTAGGTCCGGGCCACTTCGACGAAGGCCCCGTTCCCACGGATCACTTCGTCCCGGTAATAATCGACCGTCGAGGGATTGTGTTCTTCGATCACCAGCGCGTTCACGGTTACGCCGCTCATGTCGTGGGCCCGGTAGGCGCTGTCAGGTCCGAAGCCGTCATTGGTCTCGCCGTCGGAAGATACGTCGATGACCTGCCGTCGGCAGGTCTCCGGGGCGCGTCCCAGGGTGATCAGCCCGTGACCCAAGGCATAGCCGAGCGATGTCGGGAAGTCCTTGGCGCGCCGGGGTGCGTTTCGCAGGATCGTCGAGACTTCGGAAATGTCTGCGTCGCTGTCCAGGTAGGTCCATGGAAGTTGCTCGTATTGGTGGCGCGCGCCGGACCATTCGTAGGCTGTCACCCATATGCCGCCCTGCGCCAAGATCGCACCGCGCACGTCAGGGTCCTGGAGGGCGTCGGCCAGGCCCACCTGCTGCAAGGCATATTCTTCCGAATCAATTGACGCGGAAACATCGAGCGCGAGGACCAAAGCGAGCGAACAGGCCGCAGCGGGCCAGGCGACGAGGCTTGCGGCGCAGGTCACGAGGGTCGTGCGGAAAAAGCCGGTCGCTGTCAGGTCATGCTCCTCTCCTGGCGAAGAGCCTAGCACGCGCGGCCCGGTCGCCAAAATCACGGCGGCGCGCAGGATCGTCGTGTTCATCGCAGCTCCAATCCAGCCGAGGGTGTGTCATATCTGGAAAAGTCCCGTCGCTATCGCCGGATCTTGACGTCGGGGCGCGTATGAAAAAACCTTGCCAGCCGTGCCGAAGCGGGTTCACTGGCGGCGACGGATTTCGGACGAGACCATGACCCCGCAACGCTCGCTTTGGTTCATTCTCTTTACCATCCTGATCGACGCGATCGGGGTGGGGATCATATTTCCGTTGCTGCCGGACCTGATGGAACGCGTGGGTGCCCCGTCCATCGGGTCGGCCGCGATCTGGGGCGGGGCGCTTCTCGCCGCCTTTGCCGCGACGCAGTTCCTGTTTTCGCCGCTCGTGGGTGGACTTTCGGATGCCTTGGGACGCAAGCCTGTCCTTCTCTTCGCGATGGCGACGCTGGTGGTGGATTACACCGTCATGGCGCTTGCGACGAGCTATTGGCTCCTCTTCGCCGCCCGCGCCTTGGCCGGCGTGGCCGGCGCGACCTATGTCACCGCGACGGCCTACCTTGCGGATATTTCACCTCCTGAAAAACGCGCCGCCAACTTCGGCTTGATTGGCGCGACCTTCGGGATCGGGTTCGTGCTTGGGCCCGCGATGGGTGGCTTGCTGGCCGCGATAGACGTGTCGGCCCCGTTCTGGGTCGCTGCCGGGCTAGCCGGTGCCAACGTGATCTTCGGTTTGTTCGTGTTGCCCGAAAGCCTCCCACCAGAGCGGCGGCGGGCGCTGACCGAGATTGATCTGAACCCGTTCAAGGCCCTGCTCGCGGCGTTGAAGCTGCCAGCCCTGCGGCTCCCCCTCATCGTGCTGTTTGTCTTCGAGTTCGCCAACATGGTCTATCCGACGCTTTGGGCCTTCTGGGGGCGGGCTGCGTTCGACTGGTCCGCCGTGGTGATCGGTGGGTCTCTTGCAGGCTACGGGGTCGGGGTCGCACTGACGCAGGCAGTGATCTTACCACGTCTTATCAGATGGTTCGGGGAACACCGGGTCATGGTCATCGCGCTGGTCACGGGCGTGATCGGCGCGGTCGGGTTCGGTGTGATCGGGGCCGCCTGGCTGGTCGCGATCTTCCTTCCCATCGCTTGCCTGTCGGATATGGCGCCGCCGACGATGACGGCAATCATGTCCAACGTCACGGATGAGACCCGCCAGGGCGTGCTGCAAGGGGTCATTGCGTCGCTCGGGTCGCTCGCCGCAATCCTCGCCCCGCTGATCGTCACGCCGGTCTTCTACGCTTTCACCGGCCCCGATGCGCCGCTGCGGCTTCCGGGCGCGCCGTTTCTCTTTGCCGCGCTCTTGATGCTTGCCATTCTTCCTCTGGCGGCTCGGATGAGGCCAAAAGGTTTGGGCAGCAAGCCTTGAACAAAGGATAGTTTTCAAGGCAAGTTATCAGGCAAAGGCAGAAAGAGAGCAGAATTCATGTGGCGTATTCGAACGCACCGAATGGGCATCGACCGTGGATCGAAGGTGCTTTTCTCTGACTTCGTGACCGATGGCGCGATGTGGACCGGGGAAGGCGACCGCGAGATTCGCATGACCATCGCGTTCTCGGAGCCCTTCACCACCGCGCCGGCGGTCATGGCAAGCATGTCGATGTGGGACATTGATGCCGCGACCAATAGCCGGATCGATATCTCGTCCGAGAATATCACCAAGGATGACTTCGAGATCGTGTTCCGCACCTGGGGCGACACCAAGGTCGCGCGCATCCGGGCGGAATGGATCGCCTTCGGCGAAGTGCCGGATGACGACGATTGGGACGTGATCTGACGGACCACGTCCCGAAGCGTTCAATTGCAAATCAGCTATAGAGCGTCTCGTAGAGCGGTTGCAGTGTCTCGTGGTCGAAAAGCGAAGACACCGAGGTGCCGCCCCAGATATTGAGGATCGCCTGGGCAAACATCGGTGCGGTCGGAACGACGCGGATATTCGGAGCCGCGGCGACTTCGGGCGTGGCCGCGATGGAATCCGTGAGCACGAGGGTCTTTAGCTTGGAGGCCGTCACGCGTTCGACTGCCGGCCCGGACATGACACCGTGGGTGATATAGGCGTGAACCTCTTTCGCGCCGCGTTCCATGAGTACGTCGGCAGCCTTGCACAGTGTGCCGGCGGTGTCGCAGATGTCGTCCACGATGATGCAGCTTTTGCCGGTCACGTCGCCGATCACGGTCATGTCCGCGACTTCCCCGGCCTTCTCGCGGCGCTTGTCCACGATGGCGAGCGGGGCTTCGATCCGCTTGGCCAGTTCACGGGCGCGGGCCACGCCGCCCACGTCGGGCGAGATCACCATCACGTCGTCGAGGTGATCTTTGAAGTGGTGCGCCACGTCGAGCGCGAAGATCGGCGAGGCGTAGAGGTTGTCGACCGGAATGTCGAAGAACCCCTGTATCTGTGCCGCGTGCAGGTCCATCGTCAGAACCCGCTCGATGCCTGCGTTGGCGATCATGTTCGCCACCAGCTTGGCCGAGATCGGCGTGCGGGCCTTGGACCGACGGTCCTGGCGGGCGTAGCCGAAGTAAGGGATCACGGCGGTGATGCGCCCAGCCGACGAGCGCCGCAGCGTGTCCGAAATGATGAGCAATTCCATCAGGTTGTCATTCGCCGGACGAGACGTGGACTGGATGATGAACATGTCCTCGCCCCGCACGTTTTCATGCACTTCGACGAAAACCTCGGCATCGTTGAAACGCTCGACGCGGGCCTCCACCAGTTTGACGGTAGAGCCGCGGTGGATCGACATCCGCCGCGCGACCGATTCGGCCAATTGACGGTTGGCATTGCCCGAGATGAGTTTTGGTTCGGTGATCGCTGGCATGGATGAGGTCCCCGTTTGTCCATGTAACAGAATCGCGATGAGACGCGTTGACACCGCTTAACACCCGACTAGCATCAAGGCCATATTGGAGCGGGGCAGGGTGCCGGCATTTCGGGGGAAATGTCGGCCATCGTTGCTTTTGTGTGCAGGGTGACGAGTTCGCAGGGGGTGCGGCGATGGAAGGCGGGATGCCATTGGAACAGATCGCGGGCTTTCCGACTCACGTATCGCGAATGGGGTCGGGGGTTCGACGGGCGCTTTTCGTGCATTGCACATTGGCGCACGCGGGAGCGTGGACGGGGGTTCATGCCGCGCTTCTCGACAAGCTGGCGCTGACTGCGTTCGACAGGCCGGGGCACGGTCGGTCCGGGATGTGGCGGGGAAGCGACGGGCGGGCGCTTCATGACCTGACCACCCGGATTGCGGGCGACCTGATCGACCAGCGCGCCGATGTGATCGGCCATAGTTACGGCGCGACCGTTGCGCTGCGGCTTGCGATGGAGCGGCCGGAACAGGTTCGCTCGCTCGTCATGATCGAACCGGTGATGTTTCAGGCCATCCGTAACCAGCCCGTCTATGCCGAGGTCGAGGCGATGATGGCAGCGGTGCAGCAGGCGAATGACGTGGGTGATGCCACGGGTGCGGCCCGGATTTTCAACGATGCGGTGAACCCGGAAATCCCGTTCGATGGTCTCGACGTGGCGCGTCAGACCAGCATGGCGAAACGGATGGATTTGGTCGTCGCGGAAAGTGATGTGACGCTACGCGACGCGCCCGGATTGCTGGCGCCGGGGCGGTTGGAGAAACTCAAGATGCCGGTTCTCTTGCTGGAGAGTTCCAACCCTCCCAAGGGCGTGCGCATGGTGCACGAGGCGATTTGCGCGCGGCTGCCGCAGGTGCAACGGGTCGTCGTCATCGGTGCCGGTCACATGGCCCCGATCACACACCCGAAAAACGTCGCGGGCGAGATCGCCCAGTTTCTCAAGGTTTAAGATGGGCGAGGAAGGCGTCGACTGTCGCCTCCGTCATCGACCAATCGCAGACAAAGCGCGCACCGATTGGCGTGTCAGGCGCAGCGCCGTCGAGCGCCCCCTCCCACAGGTGATAGGACGCACCCGCGCCGAAAAGCGCTTCATGCGTTTCGGCAGGTAGGGTCGCGAAGGTCATA
>DOUP01000130.1 GCA_003520545.1 Maritimibacter sp.
AAATCACCGAGGGCGCGGTGGTGATGAGCTCGATGTTGTACTCACGCTCGATCCGGTCGCGGATGACTTCGAGGTGCAGAAGGCCAAGGAAGCCGCAGCGGAAGCCAAAACCAAGGGCGGCGGAGGTTTCCATCTCGTAGCTGAAGGAGGCGTCGTTCAGCGCCAGCTTCTCGATCGCGTCGCGCAGGTCTTCGAATTCCGCTGAATCAACCGGGAAGAGACCGCAGAACACCACCGGGATCGACGGGTTGAAGCCGGGGAGCGGTTTCTCGCAGCCCTTCTTCTCATGCGTGATCGTGTCGCCGACCTTGGTATCGCGGACCTGTTTGATCGACGCGGTGAGAAAGCCGATTTCGCCGGGCGCAAGCTCGGTCACGGTTTCCATCTGCGGGCGGAAGACGCCGATGCGGTCCACAGGATAGGTGGCGCCGGTTTGCATCATCTTGATCTTGTCGCCCTTTTTCAGGACGCCGTCCATGATCCGGACCAGCACGACGACACCGAGGTAGGGGTCATACCAGCTGTCCACCAGCATCGCCTTGAGCGGCGCGTCGCGGTCGCCTTCGGGGGCGGGCAGCAGGTGGACGATGCTTTCCAGCACCTCGCGGATGCCCTCACCGGTCTTGGCCGAGACGGCGATGGCGCCGGAGGCGTCGATGCCGATCACGTCCTCGACCTGTTCGGCCACGCGGGAAATGTCGGAGGCCGGAAGGTCGATCTTGTTGAAAACCGGCACGATTTCGTGGCCCGCGTCGATGGCCTGGTAGACATTGGCAAGCGTCTGCGCCTCGACGCCCTGGGTCGAGTCCACCACCAGGAGCGAGCCTTCGACGGCGCGCATGGAGCGCGACACTTCGTAGGCGAAGTCGACGTGGCCGGGGGTGTCGATCAGGTTGAGCACGTAATGCTCGCCGTTGAGCGCCTCGTAGTCGATGCGCACGGTGTTGGCCTTGATCGTGATACCGCGCTCGCGCTCGATATCCATGGCGTCGAGCAACTGCTCTTTCATATCCCGGTCCGCCACGGTGTTGGTGGCTTGGATCAGGCGGTCGGCGAGCGTGGATTTCCCGTGGTCGATATGGGCGACGATGGAGAAATTTCGAATGTGGGCAAGGTCGGTCATGGCGTTGGCAGATACCACCGCTTCGTGCCCCGTGGAAGTGGGGAAACGCAGGTCTCGCGGATTTGCGGCGGGAGAAGCGACGGGGGCTTGGCGGAATTTGGCCCGCCCGGGTCGATTGGCGGTCTTCTGCGAGGTCAAGGTGCGGGCCATTCAATTGGTCGGAGCACGCTGCACCAGAGGCTGGACGCCCCTGCCCGCCCCCGGTAGCGTCGTGTGATGGCAGGAATTCTCACCGTTACGCTCAATCCCGCGCTGGATATCTCGACCTCGACCCCGGTCCTGCGGCCGGAGGACAAGCTGCGGTGCCGGCCGACGACGCTCGACACGGGTGGTGGTGGCGTGAACGTGGCGCGTGCCATCGGTGAGCTTGGCGGGCGGGCTGCCGCTTTCGTCGCGCTGGCCGGGCACACCGGCGCGGCCTTCCGCGATCTTCTGGCCCAGGAACCGCTCGACCCGGTGGTCTTCGACATTCCCGGCGATACGCGGCAATCGTTTGCGGTGATCGACGAGACGACGGGCGAACAATACCGCTTCGTGATGCCCGGGCCGCGGTGGTCGCCCGATCTGGCCCAGGAAGCGATCGAGGGCATCGGCGCCGCGACCCCGCCCGGCGGCTACGTGGTTTTGTCAGGGAGCCAACCGCCGGGCGTGCCGGTGCATTTCCCGACCAACCTTGCCGCCGAAGTCGAAGCGGCCGACGCGAAGCTGATCCTCGACACCTCCGGCCCACCGCTTCACGCGCTGATGGGGGTCGGTTCGGCGCGCCAGCACGTACTGCGGCTCGACGATGCAGAGAGTGCGGAACTCGCCGGACGGCCCCTCACGTCGCGTGAGACGGTGGCCGACTTTGCCTCCTCGCTTATTTCCCGCGACATCGCCGAAATCGTCGTGCTGGCGCTGGGTCCGGACGGGTCCGTGCTCGCCACCAAGGATGGGGCCTGGCATGCCAACACCGTGGACGTGCAAGTCAAATCCAAGGTTGGCGCGGGGGACAGTTTCGTCGGGGCCTTCACGCTGGCGCTTGCCCAGGGCGCGGCGCCTGAAGAGGCGCTTGTGCGAGGTTGTGCCGGCGCGTCAGCCGCCGTCATGTCGGACGCGACAGGGCTATGCGCGCGCGCCGATGTCGAAGCTTTGGTCAAGACCGCGACGCTCGACCGGCTCTAGGGCTACGCCCCAGCTTTTCCAAGCGGGAAACCTGTGGTATCTTCTGCGCCGTTCGGAACGTGGGGCTTGAAGATGACCGTCAGAACCTCTGCCAAGCGCGCAATTGCCGGCGCCAGTGTCGGCTTGATGATCGCCGCGGTGCCCGCGCAGGCCGGGCTGATCGAACGGGCCTGCAATTCGTCTGACCGGAGTGGCGGAAACTCGACGCTGTGCGCCTGTATCCAGGCGGTCGCGGATCAAGTGCTCTCACCATCCGAGCAGCGGCTTGGCGCAGGCTTCTTCAAAGACCCGCACAAAAGCCAGGAAATACGCCAAAGCGACAGACAACAAGACGAGGTGTTCTGGCTTAAGTGGAAGCAGTTCGGTGAGGTCGCGGGCGACGCCTGCCGTTAATCGAAACTCTTCAACAGTCCGCGCGCGCAATCCTCGACAAGATCGAGCGTCCCATCGAAATCACGGGTGTAATAGGGATCCGGCACCTCAGAGGCGCCCCTGTCCGGCGCAAAGTCGGTGAAAAGGTGGACCGGGGTCTTGTCCCCCGCCGGTCGCAACGCTTCGATATCGGCCAGGTTCTGGTCGTCCATCGCGATGATCAGATCGAAAGCCGCGAAATCCTCGCGCTCGAACTGGCGCGCGCGGAGCGGATCGAGGTCATAGCCCCGGCGGCTCGCGGATGTGCGCATCGGCCCATAGGGCGGCTCGCCAACGTGCCAACCGGACGTGCCCGCGCTGTCAAAACGGACGTCGCGGTCCCCGGCCAACGCGCGGGTAACACCTTCGGCTGAGGGAGAGCGGCAGATGTTTCCGAGGCAGACGAAGAGGATGCGCGTGGTCATGGCGCTACCCTACCCGTGACCGCTTTACATGCAACCGGTCAGCGGAGCACGCCGCGGGCCGTCATGCGCTTCGCGTAGGCCCACAGCGCTATTGCGACGATGATGATCGCCAGGTTGAACAGCATGGCGCCCGGTCCCATCATGTCGACCAGCGCATTCCCCATCGACAGCACGGAATGGACCGAGTTGCCTATAAGCCCGATGATCGAGAGCGCGAAGGCCCCGACGGCGAAGCGGGATTTGACCAGGATAAGAAGCGATCCGATCACGGCACCCCAGACGCCCAGCGCCCAGAAGACTTCGGCCCAAGCCGGAAAGTCCTGATACCAGGCGCGTTGTTCCTCGGTCATCATGCCCATGTAGCTCTCACCCGCAAAGTGCGCCATGACCCAGTCGAAGGCGCCGCCGGCGTTCCACAGAAGCGACAAGATCCCGACGACCCAGATGTGCCAGGGTGTTTTCATGCTGTGTCCTCCGGCCTTGATCCTCCCCTCTGGAGCCGGTTCGGTCAAGCCCGCCAAGAACCAGTGGTTCCGGTTCCCGGCGGAACCCATTAGGGTCGGCGCATGAACATAGTGGTACTGACGGGCGCGGGCATTTCCGCCGAAAGCGGGCTGGGCACCTTTCGCGATGTGGACGGGCTTTGGACAAAATACGACCTGAACGATGTGGCAACGCCGGAAGGGTTTGCGCGCAATCCGGAGCTTGTGCAGGATTTCTACAACAGGCGCAGGGCCAATGCGCGTAGGGCCAAACCCAATGCGGCGCACGAGGCTTTGGCGCGGTTGGAGGCCGCCGACGGCGTTTCCTTGTCACTGGTGACACAGAACGTCGACGACCTGCATGAGCAGGCCGGATCGTGCAACGTCATACATATGCACGGGCAGTTGGCACGGGCGCTGTGTGGGGCCTGCGCCCATCGGTGGGACGCGGGCGAAATGATGGCCGTCTCGGACCCATGTCCTGCCTGTGGTCGGCCCGCGACACGGCCCGATGTCGTCTGGTTTGGCGAGATGCCGTATCACATGGACCGGATTTTCGCGTTGTTGCTGGCCGCGGACCTGTTCGTCTCCATCGGCACGTCGGGCAGCGTTTATCCCGCTGCCGGCTTCGTGGCGGAAGCACGGTGCTCGGGCGTGGAGACGCTGGAGTTGAACCTTGAGCCTTCTGAAAACCACCACGTCTTTGACGGCGGACGCTATGGTCCGGCCTCCGAGGTGGTGCCGCTGTGGGTGGCGGACGTGCTTGGCGGGGCCGGTTAGAGCACGAAGTCGGACGCGGTCAGGGTCATGTGCGCCCCGACATCGACCGTGTAGCGATCCCCGAAGGGGACAAGCTCGCCACCAAGGATGATCGACATGTCGGCGATGGCGTCACCGTCCGTATCGGCCTCGATCACGGTTCCGCTTCGGTTGTGCAGATACCGCAACTCGCCCGCAGCGCCCGAGAACGCGGCGTCGCCAATGAAGACGAAAGCGTCGTCGATCCCCGGCGTCGTCTTGTCCGCGTCGATGGCGGAAAAGTCGAAGTGGTCCTCGCCCGGATCGAAATCGCCGATCCAGTCGAGACCACCATCCTCGTAGGCGACCGAGTCGGTTTCGTCCCGGTAGATGAAGATGTCGGCTCCGGCACCGGCCCAAATGGTATCGCCACGCGCGCCGCCCGTGATCGTGTCGTCACCCCAACCGGCGTAGATCTTGTCCCGTGCCCCGCCGCCGTCGATCACGTCGTCACCCGGCCCGCCGTCGAGACTGTCGATCCCGCGTCCGCCAAGCAGGGTGTCGTTTCCGACCCCGCCGGTGAGCGAGTCATGCCCATAGCCACCCGACAGGAAATCGTCGCCCTTGCCGCCGAAAAGCGCGTCGTAGCCGTCGCCGCCGAACAGCCGGTCGTCACCTTGGCGGGCGATGATAACGTCGTTCCAGTTGGTGCCGACCAGGACCTCGCTCAACTCGGTTGCCCAGATGACGACGGGCGCCGCGCGAAGATCGAAGATCTGGCTGCGCACCGCCGCGTCCGGGTCGTCACCGTTCGTCTCTGCGCCGTTCGACTCGTCCGACCATCCGATCACCACGCGCCCGTCGGTGAGTTGGGCCAGGCTGACCGCGCCCTGATCGCCGGTGGTCACGTCGTTGGCGATGAACTCGTCGCCCCATTTCGTCCCGTTCGCGCGGAAGACCTGCGCACGGATCGCGGTGCCGGAGGCGTCTCCGCTGGCATCTTCCCACGCCACGAGGAACCGGCCGTCCTCCATCGCGCGCACTTCGGCCCCGCCCTGGTCGCCCGCGGTTGTGGAATTGGCGAGCCGTTCGGGCGAGATTGCCGTGCCGGTTTCGTCGAAAACCCTGAGCCGGATCGAGGTGCCTGAAGCATCATCGCCCGCGGTCTCGACCCCACCCGAGGCATCGGTCCAGACGGCGACGAAGTGACCGCCGACCAAACCGGTGACGGAGACATCGGTCTGGTCGCCCGTGGTTACGGAATTCACCGCGAACTCGGCCCCGAGGGGAAAGCCGGAGGACGACAGGATCTGGCCGCGCAGACCCGAGCCGGATGTATCGGACCCGGTGGCGCTGTCGTCAGCGAAGAGCGCGACCAGGCGGTCCGCGCCAAGAGCCGCAAGCCGACCGGGGCCCTGGTTGCCCGCGACGGTGGTGTTGATCAGGACGTCAGACCCGGCGCGCGTGCCGTCCGGGTTCAGGACCACGACGCGCATCGCGGTGCCCAGCGTGTCGCCGCCCGATTGCGAGCCATCCATGTAGCTCACCACGATCTGCCCGTTGGGCAGGATGAGCACGTCGGGCTGGCTCTGGCCCGACGCCGTGATGCCGTTGACCAGCATTTCGCCCCCGTCCGCCAGCCCGTCCGCCGTGAACCGCTGGAACCGGATCGCCGTGCCGGAAGCGTCATCCCCTGCCGTGTTCGCCCCCACCGAGCCGTCAGTCCAGACAGCGACGAAGCCGCCGTCGTCGGTCGCGGCGAGGCGCTGGGCCTCCTGCGTGCCGGTGGTGGCGGTGTTCACCTCGATTGCCGCACTGACCCGACTCCCGTCCGGGTCGAATATCTGCACCCGAAGGCCGATGTCCGGATCGCTCCCCTCGCCCGAGGCGTCGCGATAGGCGATTGCATAGCGGCCACCGGCAAGCGCTACGACGTCAGGGCCTGATTGGGGGCCGGTCACGACCGCGTTGACGAGCGATCCCTCCGCCCAAGGGGTGAAACTGCTCATAGGAAGAAGTCTTCAGCGGTAAGAGCGTGCACGCCGTTGAGCAAAATCTCCAGATCGGCGCTCCCGTCGCCGTCAGCGTCGCCCTGGACCAAGGTCCAGTTCCGACCGGTCTGGACCCGAAGCTCGCCGGCTGTACCCGAAAAACCGGCGCTGCCCACGAAGGCGAAGGCGTCGTTGGCGCCGGTCAGGAGGTTCGCGTCCAGATCGGAGAGGTCGATCAGGTCGACACCGGCCTCGAAGTCCGCAATCGTG
>DOUP01000131.1 GCA_003520545.1 Maritimibacter sp.
AGGTCCGCATCGCCGTCCTGAACCGCTACACCGCTCTTGGCATACCCGTCACAGAGGCCGTAGGATAAATCCGTCCGGGGAAAGGGGAACTCCAGCCTTCAGATGATTTGTGCAACAAAGCCAGGTCCGTACCAAAGTGATAGCAGTGACGTCGACCTGACGTTGACTCGCGTCCGTAAACTGGGCCGCGGCAATCGCCGCACAAGAGAACCGGATCACCTCTACGCCTTGATCGAGTCGCCTCTGCCCGCAACTCGGTCCATTCTGTATCGGACAGCGCCTGCAAGTACGTTTCGGCGCGAACTGGATGCTGAAAACCAGGAACATAGATTGCTTCGATGCTGAGGTTGGCTTTAGTCACGGAATGTCACTCAGCTCCAACTCCGGTAAGTCCCGCAACGTCTGCAGATCAAACGTCGTCAGAAACGTC
Source organism: Maritimibacter sp. (assembly GCA_003520545.1). Taxonomy (GTDB): domain Bacteria; phylum Pseudomonadota; class Alphaproteobacteria; order Rhodobacterales; family Rhodobacteraceae; genus Maritimibacter. The sequence goes on from DOUP01000131.1 coordinate 431, forward strand.
TTCGTCGTCACAAAGGTGTGCGGCGCGCCCGGCCGCGGAGACCTGGGACCCGACGCAATCAGATCCTTGTAGCGCAACCGTGCCAGCAGGTCGCGGCTGACCTCCTTGCCGAAGATGTCGGCCAAGCCTGCCCGGTCGATCGGCTGGTGATAGGCGATGGCGCAAAGCACCCCCATCTCCATCTCGGTGAAGGCCAGCGACTGGTCGCCCAGATCAGCGGCGGCCTTGATAGCGTCCTTGAACTGCGTCCGGGTCCGGAACATCCAGCCGCCTGCAACCTGAGCCAGCTCGTAGGGTCGGCCAGACAGCTCGGCTTGAATGTCGTCGATCAGCATCTCGACCGAAGCCCCCTGCCCCACCACGCGGGCCAGGTCCTCGTGGCTAACTGGTGAGGCGCTGGCGAACAACACCGCCTCGACCCGGCCCATCCATTCGCGCCAACGCAGCTCCTGCGGCAGATCGTCGAGTTCCCGGTCAAAGACGGTGCCGCCCTCGCCCGCCGGTTTCCGTTTCCTGGTCGCGGCCGTCATGGCCCGATCCCGTAGAGCCGGAACGTCGGCCGACCGGTCAGCTCCCGCGCCACACCCAGTTCAACAAGCCGGTCGCAGAACCGGCGCGCGGCGCGGTCGGTCATGGGGATGGAGGTGCCGCGGATGAGCGGTGCCAACATCGAGGCCGGCGCCACGGCATCCTCGGCCAGGAACAGCTCGACGGCCGCATCCGATCCCTTTGCCCGCAGCTTCGGGGCGACGGTGCGAAGTGCTTCCGCGCGACGGGCCAGATCCCGCGTCAGCCGGACCGTCTCCTCGATGCTCTGCAGAATCCGCGCCTGAACCGCAAGCCCGACTCCCTGCCTCGACGCCGTCAGATCGCGCAACACCGACTTTGTCAGATGCTGCGCCGAGAGCGGGAGCAGGACCTTCCAGGTCAACGCCCGCGCCAGGACGACATCGGAGAGCAGACAGGCGATCCGTTCCGCCCGGTCGTCGGTGTCGAGAACGGCGCGCAGGACGGCCACGCAGCCCGCCAGAGGCCCATGAGTCCGGGCGCGTTCTTGCCCGGCGTTCAGCCAGCGGGCCACTTCCTCCGTGAGGTCGGGACCGATCAGGTCTGCGATCTCACCAGGCCCACGCAGTCCTAGCCGCACCGCGTCGCGCCAGAAGGCCATCAGATCACCATCCGGGCCCCGCGCCGCGCCCGGCGGTGCCAGGTGGAAGGCGTCGCGGATATCGGCCTCCCGTGCCAGCCGCCCTTCGAGTTTCGAAGTTGCGGTCGCCGCGCCGAGAGCCAACCGATTGGCAAGCAGTTTCAGCGGCACGCCATGCCTCGGATCACTCACCAGCTGGTCGAGCACCGTCAGCGCGGCCCCTGACCGAAAGGCCACAGTTTCAAGGGTTTCGGGCCGCCCGGAGGTGACCCAGCCCGGCACCTGCGGTAGGGTGTTCAGGTCGTTCGAGATCGCTGTCGACTGGTATGTCATGCCACAAGACTAGTCTCCTACGGCGCTTTCGTCCACAATATGATGTGAAAACCGCCGCACCTTGCCCGCCTCAATTATGTCCAATGACTTTGCCTTATCGGACATGTGAATCCGGCCACGCCTCCGCTGCAATGGGCCGTCGCCTTCCACGCCCTCGCGACCGCTTCCGCGCGAACCTGACCAAGGTCGCCAGACCATAAAAAAGGGGCCGCAAAGTGCGGCCCCTGCCCCGTAGGTTTCGCCGCGAAACCCTCAGCCGCGCGAGAGAAGCGCTTCGACCTCGTCGGCAATCGTGCGCATCAGAACCCCGTCGACCCGGTCGCCGGAGAGCCGCAGCACCCAGTCGTTCCCATCACGCTCGACATCGACCTGCACGCCTGCGTCGGTCTTCCGGCTGCGGGTAACCTCCCGCTTTGGCCGCCCGCCGCGGCTTGGGTCGGGCTTTGCCGGGGTCATGGCCTCGATCGCGGCGAGCACCACCGCCAGCTCCTCGTCCGGGGTCTCCGGTGTCGCCTCGGCCAGGGCATCGCGGATCGCGGCTTCCCCCCCGGCCCGGAGCGCCGTGGCCAGCTTCAGCCCGTCCTTTTCCCGAAGGCTTTCGGGGAAGACGAGCATGTCGCCCAGCTCTTCGAAGATCAGCGCGAAAGAGCGGATCTTGGATCGTTTCGCTTTCGACCCGGTCGCAAAGAGCGCATCGACAGCCGCCTCGGTATTGAGAAACGCGCCTTCCTGGGCCGCGAGGACGGCAATGCGACCGCGTTCGAAATGGCTCAGATCGGCGCGGACTTCGTTCTCTTCGACCATCGCGACAAAGGTGCCGCCCATGGCCGAGGGTTCACGAACAACGGCGCGGATGGCATCGTAACGCTCGCCGTCCCAAAGCTCGCGCAGGCCCTGAACGGCGACGAACCGACGGTAGCCCGAAAGCAATCCGTAGCGCTTTCCGTCCCCCGGTTCCTGCCGCTCGAAGACCTCGATGGGCAGGCGCAGACCGTGGGCGGCGATGGAGCGTTTCAGCTCTTCGAGCTCCTCGCCATCCATCCACATGCGGTCCCGGATCAACGCCCCTTCCTCGATGTCGGAGAGCGGGATTTCCATGATGAGCCGACCGGCATCCTCGGCTTCCCGAAGCCGTTCCGCATCGGTTCGGTTGCGCGCCACTTCGGCTTTTTCCTCGGCAGAGCGATGGTCGGCGGCCTGCGCGGTATCCGCCGCGACTTGCGCGATGGGCGCGGACAGCGGCCCCTTGGGGGTGGTTTCGCGGCGAAACTCCGCCTCCAGCGCGCTCAGATCATCGGCGCTCGGCGCCTCCAGTTTGCGTCTCTTGGCCATCTATCACGCCTCCTCGTTCTCAGCGTTTTCCATCTGCTGGTCGCGCCACCACGACCCCAGGATAAGCGATTTGACCTCGGCCCATGTGCCGTCGAAGGTTTCACGCCCCCGCACGTAGGTCTCGCGGTTGAAGTCGCGGTAGTCCGTCTCGTAGATCCCCGAGACCTGCTCGCCCGCCTGGCCGACCATCGCGGTCAGTTCCTGGCGGTAGGCGGTCATGAAGTCCCCGAAATAGGCCTGGATCACGTTTGCCAGATCGGTCTGCTGCGCGGCATCGAAGCGGGTGATGATGGCGCGCACCGCGTCCCATTCGAACCGCATTTCCGGCAGGCCATCGCGCCGTCGCACCCGGTTTTCGCCCTCCTCGATGGAGGCGAATGTGGAATAGATCATGTCAAAGAACCGGCCCGTCGAATCGAATTCGAGGAAAGAGGCCCCCAGCGGCACCAGCAAGATATCGGCGGCGGCGAGCGCGTTGATGGTCAGGTAGCCAAGCGCAGGGGGCGTGTCGAGCAGGACGATGTCATAGTCGTCCAGCGTCCCGCTGTCCTCCAGCGCGTTTTGAAGCGCGTCCCAGAGCGGCCAGGACCGAAGCTGCATCCGCCAGACCGGCACCTGGAACTCGGCCCAGTAGAGATTGAGCTGCGCGCCGATCAGGTCGATGTTGGGCCAGTGGGTGTTCTGGATCAGGTTTCGCGGCGAAACCTCAAGCGCCTCGGTCAGGGTTTCGTCGAAGGGGTAGGGGGCCTGGCCAGCATTTTCGCGCACCTCGTTTTCCGCTTTGAGCGAGGTCGCGAAATCGCGTGCGATCAGGGGAAACGCCGTCATCCATTCATCCTCGACCGTGCCGCCGAGAATCGACGTCATCGACCCCTGACTGTCGAGGTCGATCACCAAGACTTTGTAACCGTCCAGTGCGGCGCTCATCGCAAGGTGGGCGGCGGTTGAAGTTTTACCGACCCCGCCTTTGAAGTTCGCGACCGCCACGACCTTGGCGGGGAGGCCCTCGGGGCGCCAGGACTTGTAGGTTTTCCCGGCGGCGCCCTCGGAGGCGAAATGCTCGCGGATGGTCAGAACCTCATCGAGGGTGAACCACTTGGCCCCCGATTCGCCTTCGCCCTGTGGCAGGTCGGGATTGGCCTTGAGCACGCGCCGGAAATGCGCGGCGGCGACCGGGATCAGGTAGCGGGTGATTTCCCAGATTGAGAACTTGCGCAGCCGTTTGTTCCCATCGGGCGCGTAGCCGCGCTTGGCGAGATCGTCGCGGCCACGCGTGGCGAAAGCGGCCGCTTTTGCGAATCGCGCGGTCTCGATAGGGTCAGCCAGACGTTTCGCCGCGAAACCCGGGTCGATGTTGAAATACGGTGGAAGATCCTGCTTGTTCGATGCCATTGGTGCCTCGTCATGTTAGACGTTTATTGTGATGTCGTCGAAACTATCGCACATGATGAGGCTCAAGTGAATCGAATTGAGCCAATCCCTTCTCTCCATACAATATATAGAAAACTGACCGACCGCCCGCTTTCGTTATCTTTCAGGACTTTAGAATCTTTGCTTAGAAAAAAAAAAGCGGAATCAATATGTTACGGCGTGTTCGGTGCCCATCAACGGGAGAAAGGGCACCCTAATACGGGGATTTGGGAACCCTTTTCCGGGATAAGCGGGTCCGATTCGCGGGGGCCAGACTCGGTCAGGGGCAAAAACAAGGGTTTTTTGCTGTATTAGGCTCTAATGGACCGCGCGGGAGCCTGGCAGGGTCAAACCGCATCCCGTATCCGGGTCCCTTAACGAAGCGGGTCGATCCATTAGGTGCCTGAATACGGGATGCTGTCATAGGTGCCAAGAGCAGACTTGATCGCGGGTGCCTTATGGCCGAGACTGCGGAAAAAGAACGAGCAGGTGACACATGGAAGAATTCGCGCGGGATCGGCTGACCGGTTCGCTCCGCCGCGGGGCGGTGAAGAAACACGTGGCCGCGATCCACGTGTCGGGGAAATTGACTCTATTACAGCGGAAATTGAGCAATGTGCTCCTGCTCAATGCCTATGACACGCTGACCACAAACCGCCGTCACCAGATCGACGCGCGGACGCTGTGCATGATGATCGGCTACAATTCGAACGATTTCGACACGCTGAAAGACAGCCTGCGTGGCCTGGCCGAGACGGTCGCCGAGTGGGACATGCTGGATGAGCAGGGGCGGCAGGAATGGGGTGTCTCGTCGCTTCTGTCCTATGCCAAGCTGAAAGGCGGCGTTTGCGAATACGCCTATTCCGATGCGCTGGCGGAGAAGCTGCATGACCCGAAAGTCTTTGCGCTCATCAACCTGAACATCCAGCGTCGCTTCACCTCCGGTCACGCGCTGGCGCTTTATGAGAACTGTTACCGGTTCATTCGGACGGGCAGCACCGGGTGGTGGTCGCTCGATCTGTTTCGCCGACTCATGGGGGTGGCGGACAGCGCCTATTATGAAAGCTACAAGCATCTGAACGCCAAGATCATCAAGCCGGCGGTGGCGGAGGTGAACAAGACCTCGAACATCCTGGTGACGCCGGAGGTCAAGAAGATGGGGCGGCAGGTGACGGATATCCGGTTCCTGATCGAAGAGAACCCGCAGCTTGCGATCCTCGACCTCGATGATGGCGAAGGGATTCGGAACGGCGCGGTCTATGCCCGGTTGCGCGGGCTTGGTGTCAGCGACCGGCTGGCGCGCCAGTGGATCGGCCAGCATGGCGAGGATTACGTGGGCCGGAAGATCGACTATGTCGCGGGGCAGGAGGGTGTGCGCAACCCGGTGCGCTATCTCTCCGCCGCGATCAAGGCTGACTTCGGCGCGGACGGGCAGGGGGGCACGCCGGCGCAGGCGCCGCCGCCAAGCTCGGACCGGGCCAAGCGGCTCGCCCGGATCAAGGCGCTGGTGGAGGCGCGCTCACCAACGCAGCGGGATGCCGACAAGCGGATGTTCCTGTCCCGGCTGGAAGGCGCGGCGCGGGACGATTTTGAGCGTCACGGCTGGATGAGCGCGCTCAATGCCGAGCGGATCGTGGCGTTCTGGGAGGACCTGGTGCCGGGGGCGTTCGACGAGGAGGCCTGATGTGGGTCACCAGGCCGGGTGATGCCGCCCGCGGTTCAGATCGCCCAGTCGCGGGTCAAAGGGTCGAAGTCGTCGCTGGACGAGAGGTCGAGTGCCCCGGTGTCCGGGACCTGCGTCTGACCGGCATGGACCGGTCCGGCCTGCGGCGTGGTCAGCGAGAGGAAACCGGGCGCGCGGGAGTGAAAGCCCCAGTACGAGGGGCCCTGTGGAGTTGTCACGCGCCAGAGCGTGTTCTCCGGGTCCGGTGCGTCACGCAGCCCGATCCCACGCACGAAGGCAGGTTCGGCCAAACGCGTGTGTGCGGTCAGCGCGCGGTTCGTGTTTTCGTCATGCCACTGCCAGTCGCCCTGGCCCTGCACAGGTCGCCCGGTCGTGACGACCACCATCAGGCGGCGGATCAGGCCGGACGTCTGACCTCCGAGGCGCAGCGGCACGGGGGCCGTGTCGGGCCGGTCGGCCAGGTCTAGGATCGGTGCGTGGGTCAGCACGATCAGGGCTGCGCCGAACCGGTTGCGGTCCAGGCACTGCGCCAGGCTTTCACCAAGCGGAAAATACCCGTCGAGGATATCGTCGAACCGCTGGCAGGGCAGGGGGGTCCGGGTCATGTCAGAACAGGTTGAAATATTCGGCCTGTTCCCAGTCCGAGACGGTCATCAGATACCGCTGCCATTCGGCGCGTTTCAGGTGGGACAGGTAGCCTTGGAACGACGGACCAAGGGCCGTGGCGAAAAGATCGCTCGCCTCGAAGGCTTCGATCGCGGCGATGAGGCTCGTGGGCAGGAGTGCGGTGTCGTCCGCGTAGGGCGTTGTGGTCGGCGCGGGCGCGGTGGCCCCTCGGGTGATCCCATCGAGGCCCGCGATGATCTGGGCCGCAAGCGCGTAGTAGGGGTTGGCGGTCGTGTCGGCCACCCGGTTTTCAACCCGAGAGGCCGGGTCGCCCCCGGTCAAGAGCGCGCGCAGCATGGCGCCCCGGTTGTCGGTGCCCCATTGCACGCGGTTGGGGGCAAGCTGAAACTCGGTGAAACGTTTGTAGCCGTTCACGGTGGGATTGGTCATCAGGCAGGAGGCCGCGGCGTGATCGAGCAACCCGGCGATCCATGCGCTGGCGGCGTCGGTCAGCGTGCCGTCCGCCTCCGCCATGAACACGTTCTGCCCGGTTTCACGCGACAGGAGCGATTGGTGGATGTGCCACCCGTTGGCCGCACTGTTGGGCACGCGGGGTTTCGCCATGAAGCTCGCATGAAGCCCCATGTCGCGGCAGACCTCTTTGACCATGGTGCGAAACAGCACGAAGCGGTCGGCCTGTGTCAAAGGATCGGAGGCGTCGAAGGTAAACTCGAACTGGCTCGGCCCCATTTCGATTTCCATCGACCGGGGGGCGAGGCCCATCGCCTCGGCGTGTCGGCGGAGCGTGTCCAGAAGCGGTTCGACTTCGCCATAGCGGGTTTCGGACAGGTAGGACCAGCCTTGGGTCGTGTTCCGGGTGCGCATGGCGGCCGGGGGCATGGTCGCATCCGCATGGTCGAGTGCGTCGTCCTCGATCTCGAACACCTGGAATTCGACCTCAAGGCCCATGACGGCCTCGAAGCCCGCTTGTGCCAGCCTGTCCATGGCCGTGCGCAGCACCTGGCGCGGCGCGATGGAGACCGGATCGCCGTTGGTGAACGCAAGGTCGCATATCAGGATCGCGGAATGCGGCGACCAGGGCAGGGGGGTCAGGCGGTTGGGATCGGGGACGAGCATGACGTCCCCCGCTCCGGCAAGCGGGCGACCGTCCAGCTCCAGCGCGCCGTTCCAGATGTCGAACACGGTCTTGTTGGCCGTGTCCTTCAGGAGAAGCGTGGAGGGAACGGAGAGGCCGTTTTCAAACAGCGACCCGAGCGTGCGCGCGGTGATCGTCTTGCCGCGCAATAGCCCGTGCTGATCGGGAAAGACCACGCGGATGGTTTCCAGATAGGTGCTGCCTCCCTCGTCCACCAAAGCGGCGGCGCGGGTGATCTGCTCCGGTGTCAAAAGGCCACGGCGCGCGAGTATGCCGCTTGAGATACGGTCCAATGTGGTTGTCGTCATGGGCGGATCACACCGAAGCGTCCCAAGGGCAGGCCGCCCGGCGGTCGAGGTCGGCAAGGTGGCTGGCCTCGGCCCAGTCCCCGGTGTCGCCGATGGCGTCGTTGGACAGGGGGCCGATGATCCGGGCCGCGCCGTCGTCCTGCATTGGCAGGGTTTCGGGGTCGTTTTGCTCCATCGCGTCCATGGCGCGGCGCAGCATCCGGCGATAGCGGATGATCGCCACGTCCGAGCGCCCAAGGTGCTCCTGCGTGCGGTCCTGGATCGCGCCCATGCCTTCGACTGCCCATTGGTCATGGACGTTGATGTCGAGCCCCATGCCCGTATAGGTCAGCGCGGCCTGTTCATCGGGATTGTAGTGGTATTCGTTCTCGCGGTTCTTGAGCGGGGCGTAATCCGGCAAACGGTGTTCCTTGAGCCGTTGTTCGCGCATCAGCTCCTTGTTCACGGGCTTGTCGAAGCTGGTGAAGATGGTGAACCAATAGCAGGTTTCGTCATCCACCGGGACGTGCCACTGCGTGATGGTCATTTCGCGCGACATGGGGATGCAGATCGCTTCGGGGAATATCTGGTTGGTGACGCGCACATGGGTGCGGCCATCCTCCATGTGGCGCAGCGCGGTGATCTTCAGGCCGTAGTCGGTTTCGTCCACCTGGATGTCCGGGCGCGGGTAGTCGCGCAGGAGCTTGGTCATCGGGATCTCGGTGGTCCCGGCCTTGTCGCGGAACTGCTTGCCGTAGCCGTCCTCCGGGTCGTCGTCTTCGAGAAAGCGGTGCAGGAAGGAGGCGTGGGCCGGGTCGATGCCGATCTCCAGCGCCTGAAGCCAATTGCACTCCCAAAGCCCCTTGAAGGCAAACACATGGCTGTCGGGGGCGCGGAAACAGTCGAAATTCGGGAAGGGCGGCGGGGTGCCGTCACCCAGATAGGCAAAGACCGCGCCGGCGCGTTGCAGGGCGGGGTAGGTGGGGCCGGTCGGGTCGATCTCGATCTCGTCTGAGGCCGGGTAATGCGTCGGGGCTTCATCGGCGCTGGCGATCCGCGTCGCGAGGTGCAGGGGGCCTTTGTCCTGCACGAGCACCAGCCGCTCGCCCAAGAGGTTCACGGGAACGCGGGCGCCGTGATCCAGCTCGTCGATCAGCGCGGCGGGCTGCCAGTACTGGCGCAGCACGGAGCCAGCGGGGGTATCCGGGCCGATCCGGGTGATCCGCTCGTTCAGTTGCGCTGAAATCATACTGCGTCCTCCTTCTGTCCGGTCTGGGCCAGGTCCGCGCCGACGAGCGCGAAAATCTCGCCGTTTTCTTCGCGGACCGGCACCATCGGCACCTTGATCTGTTCATACATCTTCGACCCTTCCGGTTCGGCGGGCTGTTCCACGCATTGCCCGGTCCGGTCAAAGTGCCAGCCGTGGAACGGGCAGCGCAGGCCATTGTCTTCGAGCCGACCGTAACACAGATCCGCGCCCCGGTGGGGGCAGTTGCGCCCGATCAGGCCCAGTTCGCCTTCGTCGTCCCGAAACAGCACGAGCCGGTGGCCGTCCAGCGTGACGGCGCGCACGGGGCGGGGGATGTCCAGATCGGCGCTCGCGGCGATGCGCACCCAGGTTCCTTGATTGTCGGTCTGGTCCGGCATGAGTGGCCCTCCCTCGTTGGCATGTGGTTGCTCTTTGGCGCTCGATGTGCGATTAACGCACGTATGGAGCGTTAATTGAACTCTGTCAGAGCGAAAGGCGGCTGTCAAATGAGTGATCGGACCTTTGCGGCGACATTGGCCAAGGGGCTTGATGTCCTGGCGTGTTTCGAGGAGCGGGCCGGTGTCCAGACGATGCCGGAGGTCGTTGAGCGAAGCGGGTTCGACCGGGCCACGGTGCGGCGTCTCTGTCTGACCCTGGAGGCGAGCGGGTACCTGGTCCGGGAGGGGCGCGGGTTTCGGCTGGCCCCGCGTGTTCTGGCGCTGGCGGGCGGATACCTTGCCGACCTTGACGCGGGCCGCCGGGTCCAGCCGGTGCTGCGCGAGGCGGCGGAGGCGCTCGACATGGAGGTCGCGCTGGCCACCCGCGACCGGATGCAGGCGATCTACGTGGACCGGGCTGCGCCCGCCTCGGCGCGGGTCACGCTGGGGCTGTCTGTCGGAAGCACGCTGCCGCTTTTGCATACGGCGGTCGGGCGGATGCTTCTGGCGCGGTCGGCGCCGGACATCGTGGAGGCGGCTTTGGCCAGGCCGCCGGTCCGGCACACGGAAACCTCGGAAACCGACCCGGCGACGCTCAGGTCCGCCATCGAGACGGCGCGGGATCAAGGCTATTGCATTGCGCGCAACGCGTTCGAACCCGGCGCCGCCGGTGTCGCCGTGCCGGTCGGATCGCTGGGCGACCGGCCCTTTGTCCTGGCGACCACGGCGACGGTCAACAGGTTCGACGACCCAAAGGCGCTGGACGAGGTGCTGAACGCGCTACGCCACGCCTCCATGGTGGTGGGGCGCATTGGTCAGCGGGCCGAGGGGGATACCGCGAGCGGGCGGGGCTAGGTGCCCAAGCTCTCAAGGATGGATTTCGTCTCCGGCAAGCGCCCGAGCGAATTGCCAATGTGCTCGCGCCAACGCGGGCCGACCTCCAGCGCGGTGGCATAGGCCCGGGCCAGATCATCGGGCCGGTCCTCGGCCATTGCTTCGATCAGGAAGGCCGCCTGCTCCCGATCCTTCGAAGATTTGAGGCTGCCGGCCCCGTCGCGCCGCCGGTCGGCGATGATCAACTTGTGGATCGCGAAGCGTTCCGGGCGCGGCACCTGGACGAGGATGCCGGACCGATAGAGGGCCGCGGCGAAGATCGGCTCGGCAATCAGGAAATTGAGGTAGTTGAGCGCCTGCGCGCCGACGCCGAGGGCGGGCAGGTCGCGGATGGTTTCATCCCCGAAGGCTGGCGTCAGGAACTCAATCAGCTGGCCGCTGCCCCCCTGCGCCCATCGCCAGGTCCGGCCTTTGTCGAGCCCGGGCACCGGGTCGAACTTCAGCGCCGAGAAGGTCTCGGCCAGGCCTGGGTCGACCTGATCCTGCAAGGCGAGGCTGAGCTTTTCAAATTGCGCGATGTCGATATCGCCGGTGTTCGCCATGCCGCCGAGAGGCAGGCGGATGCCAAGCTCGCCTTCGTAGAGCCGGAACGCATTCGTCCCGACAATCGTGCCGCCCAGCCGGAACGTCCCCGCAGCCGCCATGGCGGAGAGGATCGAGCCGGTTGCCCGGTCGGTGGGCGTCATGCCTTCGGCGCGCAAGAGCCGGACCAGTCGCGAGCGCTCGGCCTGTCGGTCCTTCGCGGTCGCGCGCAGCTCCTCGATCCGGTCGATACGCGCGCGTGTCTCGTCGTTGTCCTCGCCGATATAGATGAAGCGCATCTCCGTTCCGACGCGGCGGGCGGCATACCAATAGGCCTTGTCGCCGCGCTGTTTGAGCGTCGGTTTGCCCTCCACGCCGGACAAGGCGTCATCCTTAAGGAGCCGCACAAGGTCGGTGTAGGCGCTCATCGCGATGCTGCTGAGAGGGGTCATGCCTATCATTTCCATCTTTTGCTTGGCATATGTATACCTATCAAAACAGGAAAGTGCCAGGCAAGGCAGAAATCAGTCTTCAGTGATCGCGGTTTGGGCGGCGCTACCCGTCCGTGGCCGTGTTGTCCTGCGCCTTCAGCCGATAGTCGAGCTTGGCCCGCGTGAGGCCAAGCCGTCGCGCGGCGGCGGAGATATTGCCCTGCGCTTCGGATAACGCCCGCCGTTCGATCCGGGCGATCACGTCGTCTATGGATAGGCCATGGTCGAGCAGGGCGCAGACCGCTTGCCAATGGGCTTCGATCTGCGCGGGGTCGGGGGCGCTGCCCGTGTCACCGTCCGGGGTGTCATCGAAGTCCAGGGCGCCCGCGATATCGTCGGCCGTGATCGAATTCGGCGTCGCCGACCGAAGCGCCGCGCGCAGGATCGTGCTGCGCAGTTGCGGAAGGTTCCCCGGCCAATCCTGCTCCCGAATGAAATGGCGCGCGTCCTGTGCCAGGTGGCCGCCTATCTCGGTCTGGCGCGTGCTCAGGTGCGAGAGGTAGATGTCACCGAAAAGCGAAATATCGTCCTCGCGGGCCGCGAGGGATGGCATGGCGACCGGGAGAATGGAGAGGGCGTGAAGAAACTCTCCCCTCAGCCCGCTGTCGCGTTGAAGCTGCGCAAGAGAGAGGTGCGAGATCCCGACCAGCATGAAATTGTTGGGGGCTGCGCCGTCGGCGTGAATCAGATCCACCAGTTCGAGCTGGGTTTCGACGGGAAGGTCTTCCAGCGTTTCGATCACCAGCGTCTGTTCGCGCGCGCTCTTCTTCGCCAGCGTCTGGCGAATGCTACGGAGCAAATCGGGGAGGCTGTCGGACGCGCCGTGAACGCGGTGAAGTTGTCCGGACGAGAACCGTTTTTCATGGAGCCAGGCGGCGGCTTTGAAACAGCCTGCGCCGTCGGGGCCGGTGACGATCGTGCTCAGCCCGGCCATGGCGAGCCGGTCGAGTTCGTGGCGAACCGGGGCCACGATCATGTCCTCCAGAACGCCCGCGTTCTCGCTGCCCTTGGTCAACGCGTTGGTGCGAATCCGGGGCGATATCTCGGCGCGGGTGACCAGCACTTCTTCCAGGAAGGTGCGCACGAAGGGATCGTCCTTGCCCCAGTCATCGACGGTCTTGCCGACCACGCGACAGGATTTGTCGCCCATCGCGGCGCAACTCACCTCCTTGTAGAGGATGAGCTTTCGGAAAAAGGAGCTGGCATAGCCTGCGGCATATCCGGTCTGGGCCCAGCAGACCGGCTTGGTGGCGCGGCCATGGCGGCGGGCGTATTCGCTCGCTTCGACCGAGTCGTGCCATAGGAAGTCGCCGGAGAACCGATCGCTCTTGAAGTCGAAGTCGTTGTGAAGCGTTTCGACACGCACCGTGCCGGTGACCATGTGGATGCGCGTGCCGGCGGTAAAGGCATCCCCGATGTCGAGATTGGGCCAGGCGCGGCGCACGAACTCGGCATCTTCGCGCCCGTTTCGGTAGCCCAGTCGCAAGAGGAGGACCATGGCTTCGTGCTCGCCAAAGCGGCGCACGAGTTCGTCTTGCAGGTCTGCCCCGAAGGTTGCGCGGGAAAGAACCATGCGCGCGCCGTTGAGGTCGATGCTCCCGCGTGACGGGCTGAAGGTCATCCGGTCCAGCATGTCGGCGAGGGTGGGGCGACCGCCCCGGTCGAGCAGATCGCGTTCGTCACGGTTTGTTTTCATGGGTTCATTTAGTCAAATCATGAACCGATTTCATCATCTAATTAAGCGGCAGTGCAGAAAACGGGCGCGCTGATCCCCCGGGCCGCGACGGGAGGGGAGAATTATCCGCCGTGTTTCCAAGGGACAGAAGGGCAGAAACGCCGTTGCCGCGTTGCAGCGTGGAAAAAAGATTTTGACGAATTGTCGCACCCAACTGTCTCCTGTGTCTCGCCCCTGAAAACGGGGGGCAATGGGAGGACGACATGAACAAACAGGAATTGATTACCAAGCTGCCGGACGAGCCCCACGAGGCGATGATCAACCGGTTCGGTAAAGAGGGGGGGTTCATCCCCGGCGACGACGAAAACAACCCCTGGGTTCCGTTTGGGGAAGAGGCCGCGATCAAGCATCTGGCGTTTGACATTCGCCAGAACTCGGCCGCGAACATCCTTTGGGTCAAGGGTGGCGGACGCATCGGCACGCACAGGCACCGCGGCGTGGTATCGGCGGTGGCGCTCGAAGGCTCCTGGGGTTACTACGAATACGACTGGATCGCCCGTCCGGGGGATTTCGTCTACGAGTTGCCCGGCACCGCGCACACGCTGTATTCCGACGATCCGAACGGCATGAAGGCGCTGTTCTGGCTCAATGGTGCGATCGAGTTCTTCGACGACGACGCGAATTTCGAATTCACCGCGGACGTGTTCTGGTTCATCGACCATTACGTCACCTACTGCGAAGCCAACAACATTCCCGTCAACAAGGATATGTTCATCTGATCCCGTCGGGACCGGATGGCGGAGGAACGCATGTCGCTTGAAACGATGTTCGATGTGGCGGGGAAATCCGTCATCGTGACCGGTGCGGCTTTCGGGTTGGGTCGGGCCTATGCCGAGATCATGGCGGAGCGTGGCGCGAACGTGACCTTGCTCGACATGAACGAGGATCAGCTTGAGCGCACGGTCGCGGATATCCGGGACACCGGGCCGCGTGGCGCGGTGACCGGGGCCGTGGTCGATGTGACGGATCGCGAAGCCTTGGCGGCGGCGTTTGACACCGCGGCCGAGGCGCAGTCCGGCATCGACATCGTCTTTGCCAATGCTGGCGTGGATGCGGGGCCGGGGTTTCTGACCCCGGAGGGTCGACGCAATCCCGAAGGCCAGATCGACGCCTTGGACGATGCCCATTGGGACAAGGTGATCGGGGTCAACCTGACCTCGTTTTACAACACGATGAAACTTGCCGCCCGGCACATGAAACAGCAGGGGCGGGGGGGCTCCATCATCGCGACCTCGTCCATCGCGGCGTTCTACGTCGATGGGATCGTCGGCACGCCCTACATGCCCGCAAAGGCCGGGGTCAGTCATCTCGTGAAGCAACTGGCGATGGAGCTTGGACGCTACAAGATCCGCGTGAACGCGATCTGTCCGGGGCCGTTCATCACCAATATCGCGGGCGGACGCATGGCCAATGTCGAGGACCGGCAGGCGTTCATCCGCTGGTCCTGCCTGGGCCGCGTCGCGGAGACGGACGAGATCAAGCCGCTGGCGCTCTATCTCGCGTCCGATGCCTCGGGCTATGTCACCGGATCGCAAATGGTGATCGACGGTGGCCTGATCCTGCGACCGGCGCAGGAAATCGACTGAATTTCGGCATGGCGGCGTGGTGCCGCCAGCCGCTACAGGTCATCAACCGGGCTGGAGGAGCTCGGGCGGTGGCGACATCAGGGAGGAAGACAATGACACTCAAGATCAATCCGAAGAACCATATCGACCGGCGGTCCCTTCTCAAGGGGCTGGGCGCCGTGACGGCGGCGACCATCGCGCTGCCCCATGCGGCGCGGGCGCAAGACGCCAAGACCATCAAGATCGGCGTCATCAGCCCGATGACCGGGCCCTTGTCGCTGTTCGGTGAAACCGATGAATACACGACGTCCAAGATCATGGATCTCGTCGCTGACGGGATCGAGGTGAACGGCGAAACCTATAACATCGAAATCCTGTTGCGCGATGCGCAGTCGAACCCGAACCGGGCCGCCGAGCTGGCGGGCGATCTCATTCTGAACGACGAGATTGCCCTGATGCTCCCGGCGTCGACCACGGACATCAACAACCCGACCGCCGACCAGTGCGAGCTTTACGGTGTTCCCTGTATCTCGTCGAATTCGCCATGGCAGGCCTTCGTCATGCCACGGGGCGGCGGGGAGAACCCGTTCACCTGGACCTATCACTTCTTCTGGGGTCTCGAGGATGTGCTGGGCACGTTCACCGGCATGTGGAAGTCGATCGACACCAACGGCAAGGTCGGGATGCTGTTCCCCCGCAATGCCGATGGCGAAACCTGGGGCAACGACGAATACGGCCTTCCGCCAGCGGTGCGCGATGCCGGTTTCGAAGCCTTCGCGCCCTCGATGTTCGAGCCGCGCACCAATGATTTCTCGGCGCAAATCTCGGAATTCAAGGCGAACGATTGCGAGATCGTCGGGGGTATCACCTACGTGGCTGACCTCAAGACCTTCATCACCCAGTGCAACCAGCAAAATTACAAACCCAAGGTGGTGACGGTGGCCGCGGCGCTCCTCTTCCCGTCCGGCATCGAAGCCATGGGTGATCTGGGCGAAGGCATGTCCTCTGAAGTCTGGTGGACCCCTGCCTTCCCCTACACCTCTTCGCTGACCGGCCAGACGAGCCGCGAGATCGCGGATATCTGGGAAGAAGAGACCGGCAAGCAGTGGACCCAGCCCCTTGGTTACTCGCACGCGCTGTGGGAGGTCATTCTGGACACGCTGAAACGTTCGTCAGATCCGCTCGATCGCGAGGCCAACCGCGCCGCGCTGGCGGCGACCGACCTCGATACGCTGGTGGGCAACATCAGCTTTGGCGACGGGCCGCACCCGAATGTCTGCAAGACGCCGATCTTCGGAGGTCAGTGGGTCGAGGGCGAAGATTGGCCATTCGACCTCAAGATCGTGGACACCTCGCTCTATCCGGACGTGCTGGAACCGGAAGCCGAGATGAACACGCTCGATTGGTCGTAAGGGGATACCATGTCTGATCAGATGCTCTTGTCGGCCCGTGGTCTGACCAAGCGTTTCGGCGCGGTCACCGTGGTGGACGACGTGACGTTCGACGTACCAAGGGGGCAGGTGCTCGGCATCCTTGGTCCCAATGGTGCGGGCAAGACCACGCTTTTCAATCTGATCAGCGGTGACCTGACCGAGAATGGGGGGGAGCTGTCTTTGGACGGCTCCCGGCTCTCTGCCGAGCCGCCATACAAGCGGTGTCAGCGGGGGATCGGGCGCACCTACCAGGTGCCCCAGCCCTTCGGTGACATGACGGCATTCGAAAACCTGATGGTGCCCGCGATGATGAGCGCCAAGATGAGCGAGGCGGAGGCGAGCGAATACGCCGCGGAGGTGCTGCGCGATTGCGGCCTGTTGCCAAGGGCAAACAAGCTGGCCGGTGGTCTGACGCTGCTTGATCGCAAGCGGCTGGAACTGG
>DOUP01000173.1 GCA_003520545.1 Maritimibacter sp.
CGCGCGGCTACGGGTGCCGGTGCTGCGGCCGGGGCTGCCGCCGTTGCGGCGGAGCCCGCGACCGAAACGGCTGTCACCGGCTGGCAGGCGGTCACCGCAGCGCTCAGCGACTATGCCAGCAAAGCACGCGAGATTGGCGGGGACATCGGCCAAGCGCTGGTCGGCGCGTTCCAATCGGCCGAGAATGCAGTGGCTACGTTCGTGAAGACCGGCAAGCTGGATTTCCGCGATCTCGTCACCTCGCTGCTGGCCGATCTCGCGAAACTGGCGGCGCGTCGGTTCATCCTGGGGCCGATCGCCAATGCGCTTTCCGGCGCGCTTGGCGGCGCGGGTGGTATCTTCGCGAACATCCTGCATGCGGGCGGCATGGTTGGAGACTCTGCGCCAGGCCGGATGGTCCCGGCGATGGCTTTCGCGGCGGCACCCCGGATGCATTCCGGCGGCGTTGCCGGTCTGAGGCATGACGAAGTCCCTGCGATCCTGCAGCGCGGTGAGCGGGTGCTGTCTCGCCGCGAAGCACAGAGCTACGGCGCGGGCGGTGGCGTCAACGTCACGATCATGGCCCGCGACGCCGAGAGCTTCCGGCAATCGAGGACGCAGGTCGCGGCGGACATCGCCCGCGCCGTGTCCCTCGGGCGGAGGGGCATGTAATGGCGTTTCATGAGGTCCGGTTTCCCGACAATATCAGCCGGGGCGCACGCGGCGGGCCGGAACGCCGCACCCAGATCGTCGAACTGGCCAGCGGCGACGAGGAGCGCAATGCCAGCTGGGCCAACTCGCGCCGTCGCTATGACGTCGCTTATGGCATCCGCCGCGCGGACGATCTGGCGGCGGTCGTGGCTTTCTTCGAGGCGCGGAACGGTCGGCTGCATGGGTTCCGGTTCAAGGACTGGGGCGACCACAAGTCCTGTCTTCCCTCGGGCACGCCATCGCCGACCGATCAGGCAATCGGCACCGGTGATGGCGCGACGACGGCGTTCCAACTGGTCAAGCGCTACACCTCTGGGGCGCAGTCCTGGACACGGACAATCGCCAAGCCAGTGGACGGAGTCGTGCGCATTGCACTCGGTGGGGTGGAGAAGCTCTCCGGATGGTCGGTCGATACCACGACCGGCGGCGTCACCTTCAGCGTCGCGCCGGGTTCAGGCGTCGCGATCACAGCAGGCTTCGAGTTCGACGTGCCGGTCCGCTTCGACTCCGACGTGCTCGACGTGACACTCGACCTTGAGCGGCTGGGCTCAATCACATCCATCCCGCTGCTGGAACTCCGCAGATGAAAAACATCACCCCCGATCTGCAAGCACATCTCGACGACAGCACGACGACGCTGGCCTGGTGCTGGCGGATTATCCGCGCCGACGGCGTCACCTTCGGCTTCACAGACCACGACCGGACGCTCGCCTTCGACGGCACCGACTTCGAGCCAGAGAGCGGTCTGACCGCGTCCGAGGTGCGATCGGGTTCGGACCTGTCGGTGGATGCGCAGGACGCAGAGGGCGTGCTGACCTCCGACCGCATCACCGAGACCGACATCCTCGACGGCCGCTGGGACAATGCCGAGGTCGAGGTCTGGCGGGTGAACTGGGCCGACACGAGCCAGCGCGTGCTGATGCGGCGCGGGGCCATCGGCCAGATCCGGCGCGGGCGGCTGGCCTTCGTCGCTGAGGTCCGCTCGCTCGCCCATGTGCTGGGCCAGACGGTCGGGCGCACGTTTCAGGCGACCTGCGATGCGGCACTTGGGGATGCGCGCTGCGGCGTCGATCTGGAAAACCCTGCCTTCAAGGGCACTGGTGCCGTCATCGATCTGCTGCGCGACCGGGCATTCACCGCCTCGGGGCTGGGCGCGTCCAATTCCGGCTGGTTCACCTTCGGCACTGTTGAATGGACCAGGGGAGCCAATGCCGGGCGGCGAGCGGAGGTCATTGCACATGATGTCACGGATGGCATCGCGGTGCTGACGCTGCTGGAAGCGCCGGTGCGGTCCATCGCTGGTGATGATGCCTTCACCATTCGCGCTGGCTGCGACAAACGGATCGAGACCTGCGGGGCGAAGTTCGCCAACACCTCCAACTTTCGCGGTTTCCCGCATATCCCCGGCCAGGACGCGGTGCTGCGCTATGCCACCAAGGATGGTGGCCACGAGGGAGGCGTGCTGTGACGCAGCCTCTCGCATCAGCCGACCCCGCGCGCATCATCACCATCGCACGCTCTTGGCTGGGCACGCCGTACCACGACCAGGCCAGCCTGCGCGGTGTCGGCTGCGATTGCCTCGGACTGGCCCGGGGCATTTGGCGCGAGGTCGTCGGTCCCGAGCCATTCCCGATCCCGCCCTACAGCCGGGACTGGGGCGAGACCGGCCCGCGCGAGGTTCTGGCCGAGAGCGCGCGCGCTATGATGATCGAGGTTTCGCCCACCGAGGTCGGTCCCGGCGCGCTGGTTCTTTTCCGAATGAGGCCGCGCGCCATCGCCAAGCACGTCGGGATCCTGACCGGCCCTGACAGTTTCCTCCACGCCTATGAGCGGCTCGGCGTGATCGAGGAAGCGCTCACCCCGTCCTGGCGGCGGCGTATCGCCTTCGCCTTCCTCTTCCCGCAACGCTGAGACCCCGACATGGCCACCCTCGTTCTCGGTGCCGCTGGCGCTGCCATTGGCGGCAGTATTGGTGGCGCGATCCTCGGTGTCAGCGCCGCGACCATTGGTGGCTTCATCGGCTCCACCATTGGCTCGGTCGTCGACAGCTGGATCATCTCGTCGCTTGCGCCGACCCAGCGGATCGAAGGTGCGCGGATGGACAACCTGCGCATCACCTCAGCCACCGAAGGTGTGGTGATCCCGCGCCTCTATGGCCGTATGCGGCCCGGCGGCAACATCATCTGGGCGACGGACTTCCGCGAGGAGACAAAGACCACCACGCAGGGCGGTGGTAAGGGCGGTGGTGGCGGCGGTAAGGTCAAGACCACCGAATACTTCTACTATGCGAGCTTTGCGGTCGCGCTCTGCGAGGGTCCGATCACCGGGATTGGCCGTATCTGGGCCGACGGCAAGCTGCTGGACACCGCAGGGATCACATGGCGCTGGTATCCTGGCGATGAGAGCCAGACGGCCGATCCGTTCATTGCGGCGAAGATGGGCGCAGCCAACACGCCCGCTTATCGTGGCACCGCCTATGTCGTTTTCGAGGACCTGCCGCTCGGTAACTATGGCAACCGCATCCCGCAACTGAGTTTCGAGGTGTTCCGCCCGCTGGCTGATCCGGACACGGCAGAGGGTCTCACGCAGGCGGTCACCATGATCCCGGCATCCGGCGAGTTCGCCTATGCCACGCAGGGCATCCGAAAGGGCAGCGGCGGGTCGTCCGAGCCCGAAAACCTCAACGCACTGACCGGCACCGCCGACATGGTGGTGGCACTGGACCGACTGCAGGCCATGGCCCCGAAAGTCGAGAGCGTGTCGCTGGTCGTTGCCTGGTTCGGCGATGATCTGCGGGCAGGAAATTGCAAGGTGCGGCCCGGGGTCGAGGTCACCGCCAAACCGACCACCCCGTCGGCCTGGTCGGTGAATGGCGTCAGCCGCGCCAATGCCTTGCTGGTCAGCCGCGATGATCAGGATCGCCCGGTCTATGGTGGCACGCCCGCCGACTTCGCGGTGGTGCAGGCGATCCAGGAGATGAAGGCGCGCGGGCTGCGCGTCACCTTCTACCCGTTCATCCTGATGGATGTCCCGCCCGGCAACACGCTGCCGAACCCGTATTCCGACAACGCCGCTGAGACGGGCCAGCCCGCCTTTCCCTGGCGGGGGAGGATCACCTGTTCGCCTGCGGCGGGATATGTCGGGAGCGT
>DOUP01000067.1 GCA_003520545.1 Maritimibacter sp.
GGGCCGGCCCGCCCCCGCCGTTCGGGCCTCGGCGGGCATTCCCGGGGTCATGACGCCGGTGAACCATGACGGGCATTGGTTGCTGGACGGCGGGCTAGTGAACCCTGTCCCGGTGTCTGTGGCGCGCGCGATGGGAGCCGAGGTGATCCTCGCGGTCGATCCCAACGCCAAGCCCGACGGGCATATCTGGCGCGAACCGGACGCGGAGCCGCCGTGGATCGCCAAGGTGTTACCGGAGGCGCTTCACGGCATATTCGGGATTGATCCCAAGGATAGCGCGCGGGCCGCGAAACCCGGCTATCTGGACGTGGTGAACGCCGCTGTCGACGTGGCGACTCAACAGATCTGCCGGGCCCGGTTGGCGGGCGAGCCGCCGCATGTCCTGATGGATGCGGACCTGTCGCATATCACGGTGTTGGAGCTTTATCGGGGGCGGGAAACCATCGCCGAGGGTCGCAAGCTGGTCGAGGCGCAGGCAGATCGGATCGCCCGGGTGTGCGAGTTGTGACCGCGCGCCGCGCGTATGGTCAAACTTGGTTCCGGTAATAATCGAGCACGTAAAGCCGGATCGCGGTGCCGAGACCCGAGGACAGGCCGCGCGCGTCGTCGATCTCGGTGGCCAGTTCGTTGATGCCTTTGCCCTGCGCCGTGGCGATGTCGCGAAATGCCTCCCAGAACGGGTCTTCGAGCGAGACCGAGGTGCGGTGGCCCCGCAAGGTCAGCGAGTGCTTGCGCGGGCGGGTGTCTTCAGTCATCCCGCTTGTGCCCGTCCAGATCGCGGGCCGCACGCGCTGCGCGGGTGTCCTCCAGCCGCTTTTCGGCCTTGGTGCGCCCGAATTTCGCAGCGTTCGCATCGGCCTTGGTGCGTTTTTCTGCGCGGGCCCTGGCCTTGCGGGCCTGGTTCAGATTGGTGATCTTGCTCATGGACACATCATGGCGAAGCGCCACGCGATGCGCCAGAGGTCAGATGCTCGCGCAGACCCTGGAACTGGTCGTTGCTTTCACTGTTGTGGAATGCTGTTGGTCAGCCCCAGTGGTTGATTACATACGAAACGCGGCGGAGCCATGCCCCGCCGCCTTCTGTATTTGTAATGCTGGACCGCTTATTTCGGCCCGATCATCTGCTCCGGGCGGACCACCTCGTCGAAGGTTTTCTCGTCGACGAATCCCAAGGCGATGGCTTCTTCCTTGAGGGTTGTGCCGTTCTTGTGGGCGGTCTTGGCGACCTTGGTGGCATTGTCGTAGCCGATGGTCGGTGCCAGCGCAGTGACCAGCATCAGGCTTTCTTTCATCAGCTTGTCGATGCGCGGCTCATTGGCCTGGATGCCGTTGAGCATCCGCTCTGTGAAGCTGTCGGCGGCGTCGCCCAGAAGCTGGATCGACTGGAGCAGGTTGTAGCTCATCATCGGGTTGTAGACGTTGAGTTCAAAATGACCCTGGGAGCCGGCGAACTTGATCGCGGCGTCGTTGCCCATGATGTGGGCGGCCACCTGCGTGAGCGCCTCGGCCTGCGTCGGGTTCACCTTGCCGGGCATGATCGAGGAACCGGGTTCGTTTTCCGGCAGGATCAGCTCGCCAAGGCCGGAGCGCGGGCCGGAGCCGAGGAACCGGATGTCGTTGGCGATCTTGTAGGCGGCCCCTGCGGTGGTGGCGATGGCCCCCGACAGGAAGACCATGGCGTCATGGGCCGAGAGCGCTTCGAACTTGTTGGGCGCGGTGACGAAGGGCAGGCCGGTGATCTCGGCCATGTTCGCCGCGACCTGTTCGCCCCAGCCGTGCTTGGTGTTGAGGCCGGTGCCGACGGCGGTGCCGCCCTGGGCCAGCTCGTAAATGCCGGGGAGCGCCAGTTTGATGCGCTCGATGCCGTTCTCGATCATCTTGGCGTAACCCGAGAACTCCTGACCCAGCGTGAGCGGCGTGGCGTCCTGCGTGTGGGTGCGGCCGATCTTGATGATATCCTTGAACTCTTCGGACTTGGCCGCGAGGCCCGCGTGAAGCTTCTCAAGCCCCGGCAAAAGCACGTCGCGCACGGTCATGGCGGCGGCAATGTGCATGGCGGTCGGGAAGGTGTCGTTCGAGGACTGGCCCATGTTGCAGTGATCGTTGGGGTGCACCAGATCCTTGGTGCCGATGGTGCCGCCGAGAATCTCGATGGCGCGGTTCGCGATGACCTCGTTCGAGTTCATGTTCGATTGGGTGCCCGACCAGGTCTGCCAGACAACGAGCGGGAAGTTGTCATCGAATTTGCCGTCAATGACTTCGCCCGCGGCCTGGATGATGGCGTCCGCAATTTTCGCGTCCATGTCGCCGTTGGCCTTGTTGGCCATGGCGCAGGCTTTCTTGATGACCCCGAGGCCGCGCACGATGGCGGTGGGCTGCTGTTCCCAACCGATCGGGAAGTTGATCAGGGACCGTTGCGTCTGAGCGCCCCAATACTTGTCTGCGGGGACCTCCAGCGGGCCAAAGCTATCGGTTTCTGTGCGGGTCTCGGTCATCGGTCAGTCTCCCAAAAGAATGCTGGCCGTGTCATATCACCCAAGGCGCCGCGTGCAAGATCAATGCTGTATACGACGGAATACATAGACGTGGGCCGGGGGCAGGTTGGCAAGCACCATGCCGCGGTAGTCGGCACATATGCCAAGCTCGGCCTGCATCGCGGTGCTGATCGGTGCACGCAAGCTGTAGGTGATCTGCACGAAGATGCCGCCCTTGGCCATCACGTCAAGCGCGCGGCCCACCACGTCGCGCTGGATTTTCGGGCGCGCCAACACCGGAACGCCGGAGATGACCGCGCCGACAGAGTGCAGTCCGAGCGCATGAATGTCCTGTGCCGGGCGATTGACCACGCGCACGCCGGGGAACTGCGTCTTCAGGGAGGCGCAGAACTGGTCATTGATCTCCATGAGCGTGAGGCGGGACGGGGGGACGCCCCGGGCGAGGATTTCGCGGGTGAAGCTGCCTGTGCCGGGGCCGATTTCGATGATCGGGCCGGACACGCGCTCCAACCCGGCGGTCATTTTCCGCGCCACCGCGCGGGAGGAGGGCGCGAGTGCCACCACTTCGCCGGGACGGCGCAGGGTTTCTTTCAGGAAAAGGCCGGATCTGGACATGTAGCATCCCCGCGATTGATTTCGCGCGAGCTAACGGCGGATGGGTAACGATCCGGCGACGGTGGATTGAAAGTTTTGTGACGCGCGCGGCCTATTTACGGAAGCTGTCGAGGCTGACGACTTCGGCGTCCTTCTTCTCTTCAGGTTCGTCCGGCGTGTCGGCGTCGAGGGCTAGATCCTCGAAATCGGCCTCTTCTTCGTCCTCCTCGCCGTCCTGCGTTTCGAATCGGAGGCCGAATTCGACCGAGGGGTCCACGAAGGTGCGGATCGCGTCGAAGGGGATGAACATGCGTTCGGGATTGTCGCCGAAATTGAGCGTGACGGCGAAGCCTTCGTCGGTGACCTGCAGGTCATCGAACCAGTGCTGCATGACCACCGTCATATCCTCCGGGAAGCGATCGGACAGCCAATCGGCGATCTCCACGTCCGGGTGCATGGTGTCGAAGGTGATGAAGAAATGATGTGCACCGGGGAGGCCGTGTTCGGCCACCTCGTCAAGGACCTGACGGATCAGGCCACGCATGGCGTCATGCATCAGATTACCGTAGTCAATCGACCGCGACATAAGGGTCTCCCGCGTCTCTTCTCTTCAACATACGGGATTCGGACGGGATGAAAAGGGCCTCAGAACGGGAGGTTGCCCAGAAGCCATCCGGCCATGGCCAGAAGCGCCAAGGCGGCCGGGAGCGGCAGGCGCAGGGGGATCAGGAATAGCGCTGCGAGGGCGGTCAGGCCAAGGGCCGGGAGCGACAGGGCGCCGTCCGGAAAGAGTGTGTGGCGGGCGAAGAACAGGGCGAGGGAGGCGATCACGCCGACGACCGCTGCGCTGACCGCGGTCAGGGCCGCGGCAAGGCGCGGGGCAGAGGTGAGCCGGTCGAGGTGCGGGGCGAGAGTGAATATGAGGCCGAAACAGGGGGTGAAAATGGCCCAGAGTGTCACGAGCGCGGCAGCGGCGATGCCGCCGGGCCCGAGGGGGGCGGCGGCGACCATCCCCGCGAATTGCGTGACGAGCACGAGGGGGCCGGGCGTGGTTTCGGCCAGCCCGAGACCGTCGACCATCTGGGCTGGGGTCAGCCAGCCCTTGTCAGCGACCAACGCGTCGCTCATCCAGGCGAGAAGCGCGTAGGCGCCGCCGAAGCTCAAGGCAGCAAGGCGGGTGAAGAAGGCAGCGATCTGGGCGAGACGGTCGGGGCCGGTCGCGAGGAGCAGCGCGAGGGGCGCGAGCCATAGGCCAAGCCAAAGCGTCGCGGTGCGGATGGTTTCGGCGAGGGACGGGCCGTTTGGTGTGGGTGCGGCGGAACCTGGCGGCGCGGTGAGCGCGCCGATGGCGGCGGCGATGAGAACCACGACCGGGAAGGGGGCGAGCGCCAGCGACAGGGCGATGAAGGCGACGAGCGCCAGCGCGGCGGGGAAAGCGCCGGTGAGCATCTTTCGCCCAAGGCGCCAGAGTGCCTGGGCGACCACCACCGTCACCGCCGCCTTGATCCCGAGAAACGCCTGCGCCACACCCGGAAGCTGTCCCCAGGCGAGGTAGGCGATGGTGATCGCGGCCATGACGAGCGCGCCGGGCAGAACGAAAAGCGCCCCCGCGACCAGACCGCCGATGACCCCGCGCTGGCGCCAGCCTGCATAGGTGCACAGCTGCATGGCTTCGGGACCGGGGAGGAGCATCGCGAAGGACAGTCCCCGTGTGAAGGTGGGATCGTCGAGCCAGCCACGCCGCTCCACCAGTTCGCGGTGCATCACGCCGATCTGCGCCACTGGCCCGCCGAACGACAGAAGGCCGATCCGGGCAAAACAGGAGACTAGGGTGCGAAGGCTCGGCCGCATGCGCTGATATGCGCAAGGCGATGTAACGCGCGCAAGACGAAAAGCGCGCGGGGGCGCTATTGCTGACGGTTGTGCGGGCAACCTTGGTGGAACAGCGCGAGATAGCCGGGCAGTTCCCGGTCGGCCCAGGTGAAGGTCTCCTTCAGCGCGCCTTCGTCCCATCGGAACTCCGCGAGCGGAATCGTGTGTTCGGTGGGCTTCGGGTTTTCGGGGTCGCGGATGGGGTAGATTGAGAGCGTGGCCCTGATCGCGGGGGCCCGGAAGTTCTCGATTGCCAGCAGAGTCTCCTGCGTGGCAGCGAAGTCCGGCGTTCCGGGAGCAGCGGCGATGCTGCCTTGCCACATCACCGGGAAGACCCCGGGGCCGAACGCCATCGGTTCCATCACGCCCTCCGCCAAAACCGGATTGAACAGGCCCTTGGCATTGATGGGCATCATCAGTCGGCCCCAGACCGGCTGTGCCTCGGCGGTGAGTGCCTCGACGTCGTGGATCGGCAGGGGCTCGACCACAAGCCCCCCGGTTAGGATTTCGACGCTGGAAGCGGTTTCGCCCTGATACTCGATGACGTCGACACGCAACTGCGCGAGACGGAAATCCTCGACGTCGCGCGCCGCCCCGGCCCATGTGCCGTCATAGAGGGCATGTTCGGAATCCTGCAGCATTGTCGCATGCCAGATCCAGGGCGTGGCCGTTCCGGGCTCGCCCGAAATCGTGACGTTCAGGGTGGTGGTGTCTGTTTGCTGAGTGAATGCGCAGGTGATGCTCTCGGCGCTGGCGGCGGTGGCGGATAGGAGGCTTGCGCCGGCAAGCAGACTATGGGCAGTGCGGAACATCTGTTTCCCCGTTTCGAAATGCGGTTTCGATCCAATACCGGGAGGTTAGCCAAACCGGCGGGCAGATGGAAAGCCGTGTTTTCGGCGATCTTGGTCCAATTGGAGGTAAGTGCAGGTTTCTGTTGCCAGGTACCTGCGAACCCCGCCTTACGCTGCTAGGCGCAAGGGCTTAAGATTTCGATGGTTCGGACCGCTTACGCAGCCAGAGCCATCGGAGCTTTGTTGTCGTTTGCAACTAGCTTAATTGAACCGATAACGGTGGTATCTCACCGGGACAAAGCAAACCCCTTTAGACGTTCGTCGATCCTGTTTCGGCCCCATGACCCCCAAACGAAGGGTTTTTGGTGGAGCCGCCGGGTACCGCCCCCGGGTCCGATCCGCTTATTACGAGCGCGTTTATGTCCATAGCCTCTTGCGAGACAGGGTAGATATAGGGGCCTGGGGGGCGTTTTGGAAGGGGGGGCGGCGAAATCCTTTGAGGATTTCGGGTTGAATTCCTGCGAGGAATTCAGGTTTGGTGTGGCCCTGTTTGGGTGTTGAAATCCTTGTAGGATTTCGATCCGATTTCGTCGTACGAAATCGGGACCACGGGTTCACGATTGCAAAACACGACCACCTGGCCGCCGTTGCGCACGGCGCGAAAGCCGCGTCGCGCGATTTCGGCCAGGAACCGGTCCCAGCCCGCGTATCGCTCGATATCGCGGGCCTTGCGCCGGATCACTTCGCCGCGCAACACCGCTTTGGCGGAAAACACGTCGCGCACCCATTGGTCCGGGTCGAGGGGGCTGTCTTGGTCCAACATACCCGCAGCTTGCCGCGTTTTGGTTAAGGTGTGGTTAACCAGACTTTGCATTCGCCAGGTCCGCGGCGATCTTCTTGGTGTAGACCGATAAGTCCTCCAACCCGGTCCGCACCGCATCCGCGTCCCGCGCCCTGAGATCTGTCAGGATACGACCATGACGCCGCGCGATGCGGGTGCGCGAGCGGCCTGTGAAGGTGATCATGTTCATCAGTGGCTGCATCGCTTCGACGGCGCCCGCGAGCTGGTAGGACAGCACCGGGTTGCCGGCGGCATCCACCAGCGCACGGTGAAAGGCCACGTCAGAGGCGCAGAAGGCTTCGTCCGACAGGCGGTCGTCGCGTTGGCGCTCGATCTCTGTGGCCATGCGATCGAGGTGGGCCTCGGTGCGGCGCGTGCAGGCCAGCGGCGCGCAGGCGGCTTCCAATGCGAAACGGGCTTCGCAGGCGGTGTCGAAGCTGACGTCGTTCATCGACAAGAGCAGCGTCGAGGTTGTCACGAGATTGTCGCGGGCGTCGTCAAAGCTCATCCGGTTGACGAAGGCGCCGCCGGTCGCGCCGCGCTGCGTGCGGATCAGGTTCTGGGCGGCGAGCCGTTTGAGAGCCTCGCGCACCGTGGGGCGGGAGACGCCGAATTTCTCGGAGAGCTCCGCTTCGGACGGCAGCCGGTCGTCCACGTTCAGATCCCCTGAAACGATCGCCGAACGGATCGCATCGGCGATCTGGGTGGAGAGCTCGCGCGTCGGGGTGAGATCGGTTTTCATCTGCCTCGCCTTGTTTGTTTTTCAAATGTATGACATTTCCAAAGGTGACTCGCAACAACGGAGGCCCCCATGTTCAAAGCACTCTTGATGGCCCAGAACGACGACGGTCTGGCCGAGGCCAATATCACCGACCTGTCTGACGACGACCTGCCGTCGGGGGGCGACGTGACCGTCGCCGTGGAATACTCGACGGTGAACTACAAGGACGGGCTTTGCCTGTCGCCCAAGGGCGGCGGGCTGGTGCGCTCTTATCCCCACGTCCCCGGGATCGACTTTGCGGGCACCGTCGAGGCCTCGGAGGATGATCGTTACAAGCCGGGGGACAAGGTCGTCCTGACCGGCTGGCGCGTGGGTGAGGCGCATTGGGGTGGCTATGCCCAGAAGGCGCGGGTGAAAGCCGACTGGTTGGTGCCGCTGCCCAAGCGTCTGGAGCCGCGCCAGGCGATGGCCGTTGGCACGGCCGGGTTCACCGCGATGCTCGCGGTTATGGCGCTGGAAGATCACGGGCTGTCCCCGGACAAGGGGGAAGTGCTGGTCACCGGGGCCGCGGGTGGTGTCGGGTCGGTCGCGACTGCGATCCTCGGTAATCTCGGCTACGACGTGGCCGGTGTGACCGGGCGGCCGGAGACGAGCGACTACCTGAAATCCCTCGGCGCGACCCGCATTGTCCCGCGCGAGGAGCTCAACGAGACCACCAAGCGCCCGCTGGAAAGCGAGACCTGGGCGGGCTGTGTCGATGCGGTGGGCGGCGAGATGCTGGCCCGCGTGCTGGGCCAGATGAAATACGGCGGCTCGGTCGCGGCGGTCGGTCTGGCTGGCGGCGCTGCGCTGCCCGCCACGGTCATTCCGTTCCTGCTGCGCGGTGTGAACCTCCTGGGGATCGACAGCGTCATGCAGCCCTATGACAACCGTCTGCGGGCCTGGGAGCGCGTGGCCAGGGATCTGCCGATGGACAAGCTCGAATCGATGGTTCAAATGGCCACCCTTTCGGACCTTCCGAAGCTTGGTGCCGACATCCTCAAGGGCCAGGTCAAAGGCCGTGTGGTGGTCGATGTGAACGCCTGATCGCGCCCGTAGCGGGCGCCATTTGTGTGTTATCGCCCCATTCGCGCCCGTTTGCGACATCGCTGTCGTAAGCGGGCGTTTCTATTTGGGAATTTTGTGAACCTGCGTTAACCTGTCGCACCAAGGGCGGACGCGGGCCGGGATCGCCGGGTCGCCCCCCGAGAACAACACGACGTGGGGGCGCGTGGATTGAACGCTCACCTCACGCATTGAGAAGGAGGGGAAATGTTCAAACACATCATGGTGCCGATCGACCTGTCGCATCTCGACGGTCTTGAACATGCCCGAAAGGTTGCAGCCGATCTTGCCGATCACTACGGCGCGGACGTGACCTATGTGGGCGTCGGGGCGGATACACCCGGGGCTCTCGGACATAATCCGAAGGAATTCGCGGCCAAGCTCGAAGCTTTCGCGAAAGAGGAAACGGCTTCGCTCGGTGTCGAGGGCAAGGCGCATTCCGTCATCTGCAACGATCCGACGACCGATGTGGACGATGCACTTCTGGAGGCCACCAGCGACGTCGGGTGCGACCTGGTCGTGATGCAAAGCCATGTTCCGGGTCTGATCGACTACATCTGGCCATCCAACGGCGGCAAGGTTGCCGGACATGCCAAGTGCTCTGTCATGGTGGTGCGCGGATGAGGATGCGAGTGAAACGATTTACAGGGAAGGGAGCGTCATGAGTGAGACTGACGATACAGGAATTCCGGCTCCAGAGGGGCATTCCGACATCATCGAGACCGATTACCAGATCGGTCAGGACAATATTGAAACCAAGGTCGGGCCATTTGGTCTCGATATTCACAACCCGGTCTTTCTGATCTCCGGGCTCGCGATCATCGCCTTCGTGTTCTACACGCTGGCGTTGCCCGAACAGGCCGGTAACGCCTTTTCGGCGATGTTCAGCTTCGTGACCAAGAGCTTCGATTGGTTCTTTCTCGGCGCTGCAAACATTTTCGTCCTGTTCTGCCTTTTGCTGATCGTTACACCGGTCGGCAAAGTGCGGCTGGGGGGCGTGGATGCCTCGCCGGACTATTCCTACATCGGGTGGTTCGCGATGCTGTTCGCCGCAGGCATGGGCATTGGCCTCATGTTCTACGGCGTGTCGGAACCGATGACGCACTTCTCGACCGCTATGGGCGGCACCACCGTTGAAAACGGCGTGCGCACCGACTGGG
>DOUP01000171.1 GCA_003520545.1 Maritimibacter sp.
CCGGTCGCTCCTCCCCCACGCATGGTACACCCTGTCGGCCACCGCCGTCGGTTTCCTGATCGGCACCATGGCGGGGATCTTGCTGGCGGTCGGCATCGTCCACAGCCGCGCCATGGATCTGGGCGTCATGCCCTGGGCCATCGCCTCGCAGACCATTCCGATCCTCGCCATCGCACCGATGATTATCGTGGTCCTGAATTCGATGGGCATTTCCGGGCTGATCCCGAAAGCGATCATCTCGGCCTATCTAAGTTTCTTCCCGGTGGTCGTCGGCATGGTCAAAGGGCTACGCAGCCCCGCGATGATGGACCTCGACCTGATGCGCACCTATAGCGCCTCCCAAGGCCAGACGTTCTGGAAACTGCGCTTG
This sequence comes from Maritimibacter sp., assembly GCA_003520545.1. Taxonomy (GTDB): domain Bacteria; phylum Pseudomonadota; class Alphaproteobacteria; order Rhodobacterales; family Rhodobacteraceae; genus Maritimibacter. Next base: position 371 of record DOUP01000171.1, read on the forward strand.
CCCGCTTCAATGCCCTATCTCTTTGCCTCTCTCAAAGTGGGGATCGCCGCCGCGCTGGTCGGGACCATCGTTGGCGAACTGCCGGCGGGGGCGATACGCGGCTTGGGCGCGCGGATGCTGTCGGGAAGCTATTATGGCCAGACCATTCAGATCTGGTCCGCGCTGTTCGCCGCCGCGATCCTTGCCGCGATCCTCGTCGGGGTGATCGGGATGATCCAACGTCGAACCCTTAAACGCATGGGGATGGAAGCATGAGCTGGACATGGTTGGTCTTTGCATTGGCATTCTGGGCCGCGGCCTTCGCGCTCAACGTGTTCCTGTCGAACTCCAAGTGGTCCGACAAGCGGTCGATCCGGCTGGGCGTGCCGATCATTTTCGGGGTCACTATCCTGGTGGTCTGGGAGGGNNTGCCCGTCGGCAATTTCATCGCGGCGCTGCCGATCGTGGGCACCGCACCGATCCTCGTCATGTGGTTCGGGTTCGACTGGCAGTCCAAAGCCGCCGTGGTCGTCGTGATGGTGTTCTTCCCGATGCTGGTGAACACGGTGCAAGGCCTGGCCTCGACCACCGCGATGCAGCGCGATCTGATGGCGACCTACCACGCCAACTACATGCAGACCCTGCTGAAATTGCGGCTTCCGGCCGCCATGCCCTTCATCTTCAACGGGCTTAAAATTTCAACAACCCTGGCCCTGATCGGGGCAATCGTCGCCGAGTTTTTCGGCAGTCCGATCAGAGGCATGGGTTTTCGGATTTCGACCGAGGTCGGACGGCTCAGGCTTGATATGGTCTGGGCGGAAATCGCGGTTGCCGCGATTGCTGGCAGCGCCTTCTACGGGGCTGTGGCATTGATAGAAAAGGGGGTCACCTTCTGGCACCCCTCACAAAGAGGCTGAAAACGAGCCAACACCAACGGGAGTCAAAACTATGATGAAACCAATGAAATACGCAGCCGCCGCGCTTGCCCTAACCTCCGGCGCAGCCTTTGCGCAGGACGAGGTGACGCTTCAGCTCAAATGGGTCACGCAAGCACAGTTCGGGGGCTACTACGTGGCGCTGGAGAAAGGGTTCTACGAAGAGGCCGATCTGGACGTGACCATCAAACCGGGCGGCCCGGACATCGCGCCTCCGCAGGTGATCGCTGGCGGCGGGGCCGACGTGATCGTCGAATGGATGCCCGCCGCACTCGCGGCGCGCGAGCAGGGTTTGCCGCTCGTCAATATCGCGCAGCCCTTCAAGTCGTCGGGCATGATGCTGACCTGTCTGGAAGAGACCGGCGTTGCCAGCCCCGACGATTTCCCCGGCAACACGCTGGGCGTCTGGTTCTTCGGTAACGAGTATCCGTTCCTGAGCTGGATGAGCACGCTCGGTATCTCGACTGATGGTGGCGAAGACGGCGTCGAAGTGCTCAAGCAGGGCTTCAACGTGGACCCGCTGCTTCAGGGTCAGGCCGCCTGTATTTCCACGATGACCTACAACGAGTACTGGCAGGTCATCGACGCTGGGATCGCCGAGGATGACCTCGTGACCTTCAAGTACGAAGACCAGGGCGTCGCGACGCTGGAAGATGGTCTCTACGTGCTGGAAGAGAACCTCGAAGACGAGGCGTTCAAGGACAAGATGGCACGCTTCGTGGCCGCGTCCATGAAAGGCTGGAAATACGCCGAAGAGAACCCGGACGAAGCGGCGATGATCGTACTTGAATACGATGAAACCGGCGCGCAGACCGAAAAGCACCAAAAGCGCATGATGGGTGAAGTGGCGAAGCTGACCGCTGGTTCCTCCGGCGCGCTGGACGTGTCCGACTACGAGCGCACCGTCGCTACGCTGATGGCGGGCGGCTCCGATCCGGTCATCACGAAAGAGCCGGAAGGCGCCTACACGCTGGAAATCACGGACATGGCGCTTCAGTAAGCGGCTTGGACGTACACGGGAAAGGGCGGTCGGACAGGCCGCCCTTTTTTACGTCCTGGTGGGATCGTCATCCCCAAGCCCTTTCAGGATCGGGCAATCCGGTCGGTCGTCGCCATGGCAGGTCTGCACGAGGTGCGAGAGCGTGTCGCGCATGGCGGTGAGGTCCGCTATCTTGGCCTCGATCTCGTCCAGATGCCGCAGGGCGATCTTGCGCACGTCCGACGAGGCGCGGCTCTTGTCGTCGTAGAGCGCCAGAAGCGCGCGGCAGTCCTCTATGGAAAACCCGAGCGCGCGGGCACGGGCGAGGAAGGTCAGGTTGTGGATGTCGGTGTCCGTGAACGCGCGGTATCCGTTGGCGTTTCGCTCCGGTTTCACCAGCTCGATCTCTTCGTAATACCGGATGGTTTTCGCGGGCAGGCCCGAGGCTTCGGCGGCTTGGGAAATGTTCATGCGGGCACCTTTACGAAGCGCAGTCGCAGCGCGTTTGCGAGAACAAAGACCGATGACATTGCCATGGCGAAGGCAGCGAGCATGGGGGAGAGCATCAGCCCGATGACGGGGTATAGCGCCCCGGCAGCGACGGGGATCAGCACGACGTTGTAACCGAACGCCCAGAACAGGTTTTGCCGGATGTTGCGCATGGTCTGTCGGCTCAGGTGGAGCGCCGTGGCGACGCCCGAGAGTTCGCCCGAGACAAGCACCACGTCCGCCGCGCCGATCGCAACGTCGGTGCCCGTGCCGATGGCAAGGCCAATGTCGGCCGCAGCGAGTGCGGGGGCGTCGTTGATGCCGTCCCCGACGAAAGCAGTGGTGCCGTATTGGGTTTTCAGCGCCTCGATGGCTTTTACTTTCCCGCGCGGCAGCACTTCGGCCTGCACGCTGTCGATCCCGACACGAGCGGCGATGGCCTCTGCCGTCGCTTGCGCATCCCCGGTGATCATCGCGGTCTTCAGCCCCATCGCGTGCAGCGCCTTGATGGCGTCGGGGGTTGTTTCCTTGATCGGGTCTTCGACGGCAAGCAGAGCGGCGAGCGCCCCGTCCACGGCCACGAAAAGCGGGGTCTTGCCCATTTTGGCGAGGCGTGCCGCTTCGGATGTCAGGGCGCTCGTGTCGATTTTCTCCCGCGTCATCAGGCGGTCGGCCCCGATCAGGACCGCTTTTCCCTCGATCTCGGCCTTCAAACCGAACCCCGGCAGGGCGCGGGTTGTATCAGGGGCCGGAGGTGTCCCGTCAAAGCCCCGCAGAATGGCGCTGGCAATCGGGTGCTCGGACTGGCTCTCGGCGCTTGCGGCGAGGCGCAGAACGGTGTCGCGGTCCACCCCGTCGACACAGACTACATCGGTCAGTTCCGGCTGGCCCTTGGTCAGCGTCCCGGTCTTGTCAAAGGCGACAACCCTGGCCCCTTCGAGCTTCTGGAGTGCGTCGCCTTGTCGAAACAGGACACCCAGCTCCGCACCGCGGCCGGTGCCGACCATGATCGAAGTGGGCGTGGCGAGCCCCATCGCACAGGGGCAGGCGATGATGAGAACCGCGACCCCGGCGACGAGCGCAAAAGAAAGCGCCGGGTCTGGCCCGAAGATGAGCCAGGCGGCGATTGTCAGGGCCGCAATGGACATGACCACGGGCACGAAGACACGGGTAATCTGGTCGACCAGCGACTGAATGGGAAGCTTCGCCCCCTGGGCCTGTTCGACCATTCGGATGATCTGTGACAGGGTCGTGTCCGCCCCCACGCGGGTCGCGGTGATCCGTAGGGCTGCCTCGCCGTTGACGGTGCCCCCCGTGACAGGATCACCGGGGCCGCGCTCGACCGGGACGGGTTCGCCAGTGATCATGCTCTCGTCCACGTAGGATGCGCCGCTCAGAACCTCACCATCCACTGCGATCGCTTCGCCGGGACGGGTGAGCACGATGTCGCCGGGATGAATGTCATCCGTCGGCACGTCCAGGGTTTCGCCGTTCCGCTCAACCCGCGCGGTCTTTGGCGCGAGGTTCATCAGCGCCCGGATGGCGTCGCCTGTGCGTCCCTTGGCGCGGGCCTCCATCCAGCGACCGAAAAGGATGAGCGTCACGATCACTGCCGCACTCTCGAAGTAGACGTTGGCGGTGCCCTCCGGGAAAATCCCGGGCGCGAAGGTCGCGAGGGTGGAATAGCCGAAAGCCGCGAGGGTGCCGACGGCAACGAGGCTGTTCATGTCCGGCGTCAATCGCGCGAGTTGCGGAAGCCCCTTGGCGTAAAACCGGCGGCCCGGACCGGCGAGCACGGCGAGGGTCAGGACGAACTGCGCGATCCGCGAGGTCTGCATCCCGATGGTTGCGTTCACCCAGTGATGCACGGCAGGAAACAGGTGGCCGCCCATCTCCACGACGAAGACGGGCAAGGTGAGGAGCGCGGCGATCACCGTGAAATGCCCGAGCTTTGTCACCTCGGCGGCCTTTCGGGCCTCGAGATCCAGAGATCCGCCGGACTTCAAATGCGCCTCATAGCCTGTTGCGCTGATGGCGGCCGCGATTTCGGATGGCCGCAACGTGCCAGCTGCGAATTTTACCCGCGCAATGTCGCTGGCCGGGTTCGCGCTCGCCTCCAGCACACCGGGCAATTCGCCCAGCGCCGCCTCGACACTGGCCACGGCAGAGGCATCGTCCATACCGTCGACGACCAGTTCCACCTCATCCGTCACGACCGGGTAACCCGCCTTGGCCAGAGCCTGTGCGGTTTCGGCCAGGCGTGCCGGATCGTCGAGCGAAAACCGGGCGGTTTCGCCCGCGAGATTGACGCTGGGCGCGGCGACATGCGGGAGATCGCCCAAGGCATCCTCCACCCGCGCGACGCAGGCCGCACAGGTCATGCCTTCCACTTTCACTTGCATATCGGTCATCTGGGAGTCTCCTTTGGGCAACAGATAAGGGTTCCAGTTACTGGAAGGTCAAGGGGCAGGGCCGATTTGTTGGCTCTTGTCCGTTGACGTCCCGCGTCGGTCGGCCCACCTCTGGTCCAAAGGAGAACCGACATGACCACTTTTTCCGTTCCGAACATGACCTGCGGACACTGCAAGGCGAAGATCGAAGACGCCGTGCTTGAGCTTGATGACGGCGCTATCCTGGATTTCGACATGGAGGCGCGGGAGGTGGACGTGGACAGCGCGGCTGGCACGAAAGCCGTCGGCGAGGCGATCAAACAGGCAGGATATGACGCGGTCGCCAAGGGCTGATCGCTTTCCCCTGCGATCCCGGTGAGGTAGTTTGCCGCCAAGAGAAGGCAGAACTTCATGAGTAAGAAACCGGGTTTGGCCGTATACTTGGCGGCGCAACGGCTCCGCGGCAACGCGCGGGCACAGGCGCGGTTGGAAAAGGCTGTGGCCGAGGGTCTGGAAGACCCCGAGCGTGGCACCGAGCGATTGGGGCGGACACAGGTGCCGCGACCCGACGGGCCCTTGGTCTGGCTTCACGCGGGAAACGAAGGCGAGGCGCTGGGGTTTCCCGAACTGATCGACCGGCTTTGGGAAGAGCGCGACGATCTGAACATCCTGGTAACCACCGCCAGCCATGATCCGTCTCATCCGCTTGAGGCGCGATTGCCACGGTCCGTGATCCTTCAATACGCGCCCTATGATTACGTCTCGGGGGCCGAGGCATTTCTGAACCATTGGAAACCGGACCTGTGCCTCTGGGCCGAAAACCGGTTCGAACCGGGGTTGATCGACGCGACGGCCAAGGACGGCGTCGAACTGATCCTTGTGGATGCCCGCGTGCCCGAGAAGCCGGGTTTCCGGTGGTTGCCCGGGATCCGGCGCAGTCTTTTGAAGCGATTCTCCCATGTGCTGGCAGGGGACGACACCGCCGTCGCCGGGTTTCTGGCCTTGGGTGTCGAACCGGACCGGCTGGAGGTGGTCGGCTTCCTGCAGGAGGGCACCGCGCCGTTGCCCTGCTCGCAAGCTGAACGAGACATGCTCGCCGAAGAGCTCGCGGCGCGTCCCGTGTGGCTCGCCGCCGGGGTGAGCGGCGACGAAGTCGAGATCGTCGAGGCCGTTCATCAACAAGTAATGCGCCGCTCGCACCGGTTGCTTCTGGTCCTGGTGCCCGAGGATCTCTCGTCCGGGGTGGAGATCGCAAAGCGGCTTGAGGCATCGGGCTGGGTAATCGGGCTGCGCTCCCTGGAGGACGAACCCGAACCCGAGGTCGAGATCTTCATCGCGGACCAGCCGGACGAGATGGGGCTGTGGTACAGGCTGTCGCCGGTGACGTTCATGGGGGGAACCCTGTCAGGTGGTCCGGTCCGCAATCCCTATGAAGCGGCGGCCCTGGGATCAGCGGTGCTCTTTGGTCCGCAGCACGGAACCTGGGCCGAAAGCTTTGCCAGGCTGCGTGACGCCGGGGCCGCGCGGGCGGTCACGGGTCAGTCGAGCCTCGGGCGCTCGGTCGAGCTTCTGCTTGCCCCGGACCGGGCGGCGCAGATGGCCGCGGCAGCCTGGGAGGTCACCACCAACGGGGCCCAGGCGACTGATCGGGTCGTCGAATTGTCCATGGAAATACTGGACCGGTGCGGGGTGTGATGGGAGCGCTCACGGCTCTTCTCGCGCGATTGATCGGCCGCGCGCGCCCGGTGCCGCAGCGCGCTCCGCTGCCCGTGGTGGCGGTCGGAAGCCTGTCGCATGGCGGGACCGGCAAAACGCCCACGGTGATCGCGCTTGCGCAACACTTGGCCGCGCAAGGTCGCGTGGTCCACGTGGTCACCTCCGGAACAGGAGCGCCACGGCGCGTCGATGAGCGCAGGCACAGGCCCGACGACGTCGGCGACGAGGCCCTCCTCATCGCGGCATTCGCACCGACCTGGGTGGCGGATGACCCGATGGCGGCGCTTGCTGCCGCCAAAGATGAAGGCGCGGAGGTGGTCGTCCTTGAGGGAGGCCTGCCCATACCACCGGTCGTGCCGGACGTTGCCGTCCTGGTCGAAGACGCGGTGCGCGGCCTGGGTAATGGTCGCGCGCGCCCTTTCGGACCGCTGAAGATCCCGCTCAAGGTCGGGGTGGCCGAGGCCGATGTCATGATCACGGTCGGGACGGACGCCGCGCAGGATCGGTTCGCAGAGGCGTATGACGTCGAGGTGCCAACCGTTCCCGCCCGTCTCGTGCCGTTGCAAACCGGCATGGACTGGGGCGGGATGCGCGTCTACGCCTTTGCCGGCATCGGGGTGCCCGAGCGGTTCTTCGCCTCGCTCCAGGACGTGGGCGCGAAGGTGGTCGCCAAACACGCTTTGACGGATCACCAGGAGCTGACGCCTGCGCTCATGACCCGCATGGAACGGGAGGCCTGGGCCTTGGGCGCGCAGATGGTGACGACCGAAAAGGATGCGATCCGACTGCCATCACAGCTGCGCCCGAAAGTGCTTGTCCTTCCGGTGCGACTGGACCTGCACGACTGGTCGCTGGTCGACGCGTTGCTCTTGAAAATCACGGCAAAAAGCAGCGGGCCAAACGTTAACAGATAGTCGAAAGAGAGAACATTTATCTTGCCAACATATGAAAAACATTCATTTTCACCAGAAAACCAGAAAACCAGAAAACTGGTTTTCTGGTATGCGCACGTTTGGTGCCGACCGCGCCCGACCGCGCCCGACCGATGCCAAGATGCGGTCGCCGTTGGGACGCAGTTCTCAATCCATTGGGGTCGTGCGGTCTGCCGGTGGCTGGTGGCGATGTTTCGCGCGGGTCAAGACCCTCCGACCGAAATCATTGGACTCGGCCCGCATCCCTTCCTAAGCTCCAATGTAAAGGAGATAAACATTATGCCGCTGCCTCTCGCCCCCATCGCCGGTATCGCCCTTCGTTACGGTGCCGTTGCGCTCGCCACCTATACGGTTGCCCGCCGCACGGCGCGCAAGGTCGAACCCGGGCGGCGAGACCAGCGGGCCGAGGATTCGCATGATGATCTGCCCGAAGGCATGACCCTGCGGCGCGAGGCCGATCAGGCCAATGCGACCGGGCGTTTCAAACGCAAGATCACCCTTGGCAATTCCGGTTCGTCCTACGAGATTGATGCCAGCGCGTTGACCCGCATCCGGGTGCGCAAACTGTAAAGGACGGATCACATGATGCAGCTTCTGGGCAATGCCGCCTCTCCTTACGTGCGAAAGGTGCGTGTGACGGCGCTTGAAACGGACCAAGACGACGAGATCGAGATGATCGCGGTCGCAACCAGCCCGATCAATACACCACCGGAAGTCTCCGCCGCGCATTCTGCGGGCAAGATCCCGGCCCTGATGCGGCCAGACGGCTGCACGCTTTACGACAGCCGGGTCATTACCCGTTATCTCGATGCCCGCGCCGGGGGGCTGCTGTACCGGGAGAACCGGGTGTGGGAGGTCCTGACGCTCGAAGCCACGGGCGACGGTATCCTCGATAGCGCCGTGAACATGGTCTATGAAAAACGCGTGCGGCCCGAGGACAAGGTCGATCATGGTTGGCTCGAAGCGCAATGGGCAAAGGTCGAGAACGCGTTGACTGCTCTGGAAATGCGTTGGATGAGCCATTTGTCGGGACCGATTGACGCAGGGCAGATCGCCGTCGGCTGTGCGCTGGGCTATCTTGACTTCCGACATCCGGATCGCGAATGGCGCAAGGGGCACGGTGCGCTCGATGACTGGTATGCCGTGTTTTCAGAGCGGGAGTCGATGAAAGCCACGGTTCCGGGTGACTGAACCTGTCTTCCCGCGCGCAAATCCTGACAGAATCACTTCGAATACGATTGCAGGCCGCACCCGGGGAATTCCGATCCGTCGTGACCCTTTGTCCAAGTATTTCTTGGGTCTGTGCGCGTTTGTCCGCTGGACGGAGGTTGTTTTGAACGTTAAACACCGCCGCGATGGGCTGTGGGTGACCGCTGGCCTATGGGACATTTTGGCCGCACCCGCGGCTTAGCTAGGGAGAGCAATCGTGTCGCAGACAGACGATCACGAAGGAACCCGCCGGGATTTCCTCTACTACGCCACAGCCGGTGCCGGCGTTGTCGCTACGGGCGCCGCGGTCTGGCCGCTGATCAACCAGATGAACCCGTCGTTGGACGTGCAGGCGCTGTCGTCGATCCGTGTCGACATTTCGGGCATGTCCGAAGGCAGCCAGCTGACGGTCAAGTGGCTCGGCAAGCCGGTGTTCATCCGCTACCGCACGCAGGACGAAATCGACGCCGCGAACGCAGACGACGTGTCGGCCCTGCCCGACCCGCTGGCGCGGAATGAAAACATCGACGGCACCGCACCTGCGACCGACGGCAACCGCACCCTCGACGAAGACGAAAAGTGGCTGGTCATGATGGGCGTCTGCACGCACCTCGGCTGTGTGCCGCTGGGCGACGGTGCCGGTGACTACGGCGGGTGGTACTGCCCCTGCCACGGTTCCCATTACGACACCGCTGGCCGTATTCGCCGCGGGCCTGCGCCTGAGAACCTCCCGGTTCCGGTTGCGCAGTTCGTCGACGACTCCACCATTCAGCTGGGCTAAGGGAGAACAAGATGGCTGGTATTCCCCACGACCACTACGAGCCGAAGTCCGGCTTTGAAAAATGGCTGCACAAGCGGCTTCCGATCGTATCGCTTGCATATGACACGCTGATGATCCCCACGCCCAAGAACCTGAACTGGATGTGGATCTGGGGCATCGTTCTGACCTTCTGCCTCGTGTTGCAGATCGTCACCGGCGTGATCCTCGTGATGCACTACACCCCACAGGTCGATATGGCTTTCGCCTCCATCGAGCACATCATGCGTGACGTGAACGGCGGCTTCTTCCTGCGGTACATGCACGCGAACGGCGCTTCGCTGTTCTTCATCGCGGTCTATATCCATATCTTCCGTGGTCTCTACTACGGCTCCTACAAGGCGCCGCGCGAAGTGACCTGGATCATCGGGATGCTGATCTACCTTGCCATGATGGCCACCGGTTTCCTGGGCTACGTTCTGCCCTGGGGTCAGATGTCCTTCTGGGGCGCGACCGTGATCACCGGCCTGTTCGGTGCGATCCCGTTCATCGGCGAAGGCATCCAGACCTGGCTCCTCGGCGGGCCGGCGGTGGACAACGCCACGCTGAACCGCTTCTTCTCGCTGCACTACCTGCTGCCCTTCGTGATCGCCGCCCTCGTGGCCGTCCACATCTGGGCCTTCCACACCACGGGCAACAACAACCCGACAGGTGTCGAGGTGCGTCGCGGCTCCAAGGAAGAAGCCAAGAAAGACACGCTTCCGTTCTGGCCCTACTTCGTGATCAAGGATCTCTTCGCCCTCGCGATCGTGTTCCTGATCTTCTGGGCTGTCGTGGGCTTCATGCCGAACTACCTGGGTCACCCCGACAACTACATCGAGGCCAACCCGCTGGCGACGCCCGCACACATCGTTCCGGAATGGTACTACCTGCCGTTCTACGCGATCCTGCGTGCCTTCACCGCCGACGTTTGGGCCGTGCAGTTCGTGAGCTGGATCACCGGCGGCATCGTGGACGCGAAGTTCTTTGGCGTGCTCGCCATGTTCGGCGCGATCTTCGTGATGGTCCTGGCGCCTTGGCTCGACACCTCGTCGACCCGTTCGGGCCGTTACCGTCCGGCGTTCAAGTGGTGGTTCTGGCTTCTGGCCATCGACTTCATGGTTCTCATGTGGGTCGGCGCCCGTGACACGAACTTCCCGCACGACTGGATTTCGCTGATCGGTGCAACCTACTGGTTCGCCTACTTCCTCGTGGTCCTGCCGCTGCTCGGTATCTTCGAAAAGCCGACGACGCCGCCGGAAACCATCGAAGAAGACTTCAAACATCACTACCCCGACAGCCCGTCGGCGGCCGAGTGAAAGGGACGAGACAAATGATCAAGAAACTCACCCTTACGGCGATCACCGCTCTGTCCTTGAGCCTCTCTGGCGCGTTTGCGGCAGGTGACGGTGAAGCCCACATCGAGGACATCGCCTTTTCCTTCGAAGGACCGTTTGGCACCTATGACATCGAGCAGCTTCAGCGTGGCTTCAAAGTCTACTCGGAAGTCTGCCGCGCCTGTCACGGTCTGAAGTTCGTCGCCTTCCGCGCGCTCTATGAGCCCGGTGGTCTGAATTACTCGGAAGACGAAGTGCGCGCCTATGCGGCCGAGAACTACGAAGTGTTCGACGCAGAGCTGGACGATTTCCGGCCCTCGATCCCGTCGGATTACTTCCCGGCTGTCACTGGCCTCGGCATGGGCCCGGACCTGTCGCTCATGGCGAAAGCCCGCGCGGGGTTCCATGGCCCCGCAGGCACCGGTCTGAGCCAACTTGTGAACGGCATCGGTGGCCCGGAATACATCTACTCGTTCCTCACCGGCTTCACCGGCGAAGAGCGTGAGGTGGCGGGCCAGTTCCTTTATGGAAACACCGCGTTTGACGGTGGCTGGGTCTCCATGCCGCCGCAGCTGTCCGACGACCTGATCGAATACGACGACGGCACGCCCGCAACGGAAGAGCAGATGGCCGAAGACGTCGCTGCCTTCCTGATGTGGACGGCCGAGCCGAAGATGATGGCCCGTAAACAGGCCGGTTTCGTCGGCGTGATCATTCTCGCCGTGCTCGCCTCGCTTCTGTATCTCACCAACAAGAAGCTCTGGGCGCCGCACAAATACGGCAAGGAACTCGATCTCTGATCGACGCCTGATACCCATTCGAAAGGGCGCTCTTCGGGGCGCCCTTTTTCGTTTCCACCGTTGCCGCACAGATCGCCGATGCCGACGGTTATCCCAGGTAATCGCGCAGCGCGTCGGGTGGGTTGCGAAAAATATCCTCGGTCGGGCGCGGTGCCTGTGCTTCGCCGCCTGCGACCAGGATAACCTCATCCGCAATGCGCCGCGCGTCTTCGGGTTCATGGCTTACCATGATGAGCGTGGCGTCCGTGTCGTCGGCGAGTTTGCCGACCAGCTCCAGCATTTCCGCCCGCAGGGCAGGACCGAGTGCGCCGAACGGCTCATCGAGCAGCAGAAGGGGTTTGTGCCGCAACAGCGCCCGGGCCAGTGCGACGCGGGCGATCTGGCCACCGGACAGCGCGGCGGGCTTGCGCGCGCCAAGCCCGCCGAGCCCGACACGTTCCAAGGCCGCGTTCACCTGCGTATGGTCCGTTTGAGACAGCTTCAGGTTCGGAGACAGGCCTAGCCCGACGTTCTGTGCGGCGGTGAGGTGGGGGAACAGGTTGTTGTCCTGGAAGATCACCGACACGGGCCGCGCGCCCGGTGCCATGGGGCCGAGGTCTTCATCGTCCCACAATATGCGTCCTTCCTCCGGCGCAAGGAACCCCGCGATCCCGGCGAGAAGCGTGGATTTCCCTGCCCCGGAGGGGCCGAGCACCGCGACCTTGCGCCCCTTGGCCACGGTCAGATCGGCGGTGAGCGAAAAGTCTCCCGCGCGCAGGGTGAGGTGGTCAAGCGTCAGCATTCACACGCCCTCCTTGGTCGAAAAGCCAGAACACCCCGAGGCTCAGGGCGAGCAAGACGAGCGAGGCGCCTGCCGCGTCCTCCATACGGTAGGCGGTCATCAGGCGGAAGATTTGCAGGGGCAGGGTCGGGCTGTCCGGACTGGCGAAAAGCGCGATCACCCCGAGATCGCCGAGCGACAGCGCCCCGGTTAGGCCGGCGGTGAAACCGAGCGGTCGGGTCAGGCGCGGAAGCCAGAGGCGACGCAGGCGCGCGCGGCCGGTCATGGCAAGGCTGTCCGCGAGCCGCCCGTAATCGGCCTCCACTTGTCCCAGCGCCGGGATCAGCGCGCGCAGCGCGAAGGGGAGCGACATGGTGGCGTTGACCAGCGCGGTGACGGGTAGCGCGAGCGCAAAGGGGTCGGCTATAGGGTTGATGACGATGAACAGCCCGGTGCCGATGACAAGCGGCGAGGCGACGATGGTGAGCGTGCCCAACCCTTCGACCAGCCGCGACCGGCGATGCACGGCGAAGGCGGCGATGGGCAGGGCGAGCGCGAAGGTAATGACGATCGAGGTCAGGGCCACGCCGATCGAACGCAGGGCCGAGGTCCAGACGATCAGCGGCAGGCTGGCGACGCGGCCCAGCCCATCGACAGCGATGGAGAGGATCGGGAGGATCAGGAACAGCGTGGCAGCGGTGATGAGCGCGGTGTCGAGCACCTTGGCCCCGCGCCCGTCAGCGTCCCACCGCGCAACGCTCCGATCCAGTCCCGCGCCGAAGCCCGCCGGGAGCGCAACACGAAGCGCGATGAGCGCCACCACACCGCCAAGGACCACCTGGACGAGCGCGAGAAGCGCCGCTTTACCGAGGTCGAAGTCGAGGCGAAAGGCCTGGTAGATCGCAAGCTCGATGGTCGTGGCGCGCGGACCGCCGCCAAGCGCGAGCGCGACCGCGAAAGACGTCAGGCAGAGCAGGAAAATGACGAGGAAGGCGCCGGGCAGCACCTCGCGCAGCATCGGGCGCTCAAGGTGGCGGGCGATGTCGCGGCTTCGGAACCCGAGCGCGGCGGCAAGGCGGAAACGCTCGCCGGGGATGGCGAGCCAGCCTTGCAGGA
>DOUP01000260.1 GCA_003520545.1 Maritimibacter sp.
CAAACCGCCTGACCGGGTGTGCATCGCGCCCGCCAGCCATCTCCCATTCATCCGCCAGCGCGGCCCGCTCGGCCTCCATCAATCCCTCCACGTCGGAAATGCGCGTGGTCCCGTGACGCATGTGATCCATCAACCGGTGCGAATGGACGATCACCGGCCGCGCATCCCCCGGCTCCCAGGCATCCAATTCGGTCACCCGGCGCAAATTGAATTCAGGCGGAAGCACGTAAAACCGCAAGTCGCTCTCCCAAAGCAGGTCTTTCAAAACCGGCTGATCCCGACATAGTCCCGCAGCCGCATACCGCGCCCGCCAATCGGCAAAGAACGCCGTCATGGCCTTGGACCTTCGATAAAGCATCACGCCGGAATTGAACTGCGGAAAGGCATAGGGCGTGTCCTGCGTCACCCCCGCCTGGATCAGCGCCGTACCGCGCCGCACGTCATGCGCCAGGGCGAGATCGAAGCAATCCAGCACCCCGCACAGATCGCCCAATGGGTTCACCACCAACGTGTCGCAATCCAGAAACAATGTCCGCTCGAACCGGCTCGCCGCCATGCAGTCGAGTTTTGAACGATCATGGGGGTCTGCGATCAGATGCACCCGGTCGAACAGGCCCGACTCGACCTCGTCCAGTGCATCGGTAAATAGGTCCACCGCCAACTCCGGCTCATGGTCTCGCAAGGACCGCGCCGATTGCTCTGCCAGGTCCCTGTATCCGGCCCCCGTAGCCACATAGATCACGCCATTTGTCATTGGGCGACCACCGCACGTCTGCTTAAGTGACGCAAGAGCCGATGAGGTGACGCAACAGGCCCAGGACGCGGCCATGACCCAACCTTGCTTGACTCACCCGCCCCGCGCGCCTAAAAGCCACTCAAATCTCCGGAAGCGTCAGCCTTCCGGTCCCATGGCTCATGCCGGGATCGCCCTCCGTCAGCGCGTTGCGCCCACGGGGGCGCCACTGGTTTGAGCGATTGAGAAACGACGAGCGCGTCCCTATCTGGGGACCAAACCAACGGCGAAAGGAGCCGATATGTTTGAGAGCCTTTCAGATCGTCTTGGCGGTGTCTTCGACCGTCTGACGAAACAGGGTGCGCTGTCCGAAGACGATGTCAAAACCGCCCTGCGCGAAGTCCGTGTGGCGCTGCTCGAAGCCGATGTATCGCTGCCCGTGGCCCGCGATTTCGTCAAACGCGTGCAGGAAAAGGCCACCGGCCAATCCGTCACCAAGTCCGTCACGCCCGGCCAGCAGGTCGTGAAGATCGTTCACGACGAACTCGTCGCGACGCTGACCGGCGACGAAGACCCCGGCAAGCTCAAGATCGACAATGGCCCCGCCCCGATCCTGATGGTCGGGCTTCAGGGTGGCGGCAAAACCACCACGACCGCGAAACTCGCCAAGCGCCTCAAGGAACGCGAGGGCAAGCGCGTCCTCATGGCTTCGCTCGACATTTACCGCCCGGCGGCCATGCACCAGCTCGAAGTGCTGGGCACCCAGATCGGCGTCGATACGCTCCCCATCGTCGAAGGCCAGAAACCCGTCGACATCGCCAAGCGCGCCAAGCAACAGGCGACCATGGGCGGCTACGATGTCTACATGCTCGACACCGCCGGTCGTCTGCAAATCGACGAAGTGCTGATGCAGGAGGTCGAGGACGTCTCGAAAGCGGTCTCGCCGCGTGAAACGCTTCTCGTCGTAGATGGTCTGACCGGCCAGGTCGCCGTGGAAGTGGCCGAAGAATTCGACGCCAAGGTCGGCATCTCCGGCGTGGTCCTGACCCGGATGGACGGTGACGGTCGCGGCGGCGCGGCGCTCTCCATGCGCGCCGTGACCGGCAAGCCGATCCGCTTCGTCGGTCTGGGCGAAAAGATGGACGCCCTCGAAACCTTCGAACCGGACCGCATCGCGGGCCGCATCCTCGGCATGGGCGACATTGTCGCGCTGGTGGAAAAGGCGCAGGACACCATCGAGGCCGAGCAGGCCGAGAAGATGATGCGCCGCTTCCAGAAGGGTCAGTTCACCATGAACGACCTGAAGATGCAGTTCGAGCAGATGCAGAAGATGGGCGGCATGGAAAGCGTGCTGGGTATGCTTCCGGGCATGGGCAAAGCGGCGAAACAGATGTCCGCCGCGGGCTTTGACGACAAGGTCATCAACCGTCACATCGCGCTCATCAATTCGATGACCAAGAAAGAGCGCCGCAACCCGGCGATCCTGCAAGCCTCCCGCAAGAAGCGGATCGCCAAGGGCGCAGGCATGGAGGTTTCCGACCTCAACAAGCTCATCAAGATGCACCGCCAGATGGCCGACATGATGAAAAAGCTCGGCAAGATGGGCAAGGGCGGGATGCTCAAGAACGCGATGAAGTCGATGTTCGGCAAGGATGTCGATCAGGCCGATCTGCAAGACAACGCGAAGATGCAGGAAGCCGCCAAGATGCTGCAACAGCAGGCGACCTATCCGGGGGCGGGCAACCTCCCCGGTCTGGGTGGCGGCGGCCTGCCCTCCGATCTCTCGGGCTTCGGGAAGAAGAAGTAAGTGACTGCCTCCGTCGCATATCCTTGGGAATCCCCCATGCCCGGTCTCGCCGCCGACGCTGCCGCCGCCCTGCGCGCACAGCTTCCGGTGCTGACCACCGAGCGGCTGACCCTGCGCGCGCCGACGCTTGCGGATTTTGAACCCTACCGCGACATCCTCATGTCCGAACGGGCGATCCACATGGACGGGCCGCTCTCGCGCGAAGCTGCCTGGCTCGATTTTTCCCAATGCGTGGCGAACTGGCTCCTGCGCGGCCACGGTCTCTGGGTGATCGAGGAAACCGCCACCGCCCGCGTGCTGGGCTTCACGCTCATCTGCATGGAAACGGGCGACCGCGAGCCGGAGCTTGGCTGGTTCCTCCTGGAAGAGGCCGAAGGTCAGGGGTTCGCCATGGAAGCGGCGCAAGCCGCCAAGGCGCACGGCATCCGCACCCTCTCGCTCCCGTCGCTGGTCAGCTACATCGACCGCGTGAACACCCGCTCCATCGCCCTCGCCACGCGCATCGGCGGCTGGCCGGACGAAGACGCGGCGGACGAGCTTGGGCAGGACGGCGTGATCGTTTATCGCCACTGGCCGGTGACCGACACGGACGGCGGGATGGAGGCCTACGCATGAGCCTCTCCCAGCCCCTCGTTGCCTCGCGTCTGCACAATCGTATNNCCCGCGAAGCCAAGCAGATCGAACGGCTAGAAGACCTGGCGATCCGCGCCGATCTGGACCCGGAATTTGCCAAGGATTTCCTGAACTTCATCATTCGGGAAGTCATTCAACACCACGAAAAACACCAGGAATCAGGGGCTTAACGGCTCCGTCATCAGTCAACTCAGGAGATACACATCATGGCTATGAAAATTCGCCTCGCCCGTGGCGGCACCAAGAAACGCCCCTTCTACCGCATTGTTGCCGCTGACTCGCGCATGCCGCGCGATGGCCGCTACATCGAAAAGCTGGGCACCTATAACCCGCTTCTGCCGAAAGACTCGGAAGACCGCGTGAAAATGGACGTCGACGCCGTCAAAGCCTGGCTCGACAAAGGCGCCCAGCCGACCGACCGC
>DOUP01000249.1 GCA_003520545.1 Maritimibacter sp.
ATGGACGCGCAAGGCGTCGTCGAAGCCGCACTGACCGAAAACGGCCATGTCGCACTGGTGTCGTCCTTTGGGACCGAGTCCATCGTTCTGCTCGACATGGTGAGCCGCGTGGACCAAGGCGCGCCGGTTCTGTTTCTCGAAACCGGGATGCTGTTTCCCGAGACCCTCGATTACCAGAAAGACGTGGCGCTGATCCTCGGCCTGACGAACGTGCAAGTCGTGCGGCCGGCACCGGAAGACCTTGCTGCCAAAGACCCGTTCAACCGCCTGCACCTCGGGAATACCGACGCCTGCTGTGACATCCGCAAGGTTTTGCCGCTGGAACGCGCGCTCACACCGTTCGACGGCTGGATCACGGGGCGCAAACGCGTCCACGGTGGACAGCGCGCGCAACTTGATCTTGCGGAAATCGAAGGCGATCGGCTCAAGTTCAATCCGCTCGCCCATTGGTCCGGGCAGGAGCTTCGCGATTACATGAAGTCGCAGGGCCTGCCGAACCATCCGCTGACCGCCAAAGGCTTTGCCTCGGTCGGCTGCGCGCCCTGCACTTCCCCCACCAAGGAAGGCGAGGACCCGCGCGCCGGTCGCTGGCGTGGCCAGGACAAGGAAGAATGCGGCATTCATTTCATCGACGGAAAGGCGGTGCGACTATGACCAGGATCGTAACGGACACAGGTTTCGCTTCGGACGATTGGAAGCATGGCTTCCTGTCGATCGAAGGCATCAATGCAGGTGGCGGCGCATGTGAAACCTCCGGCATAGATATTACGCCGGATACCGACGTGAACGCCTATCGCGCGTGTCTTTTGAAAGCACCGGTCATTCGCGTAAGTTTTGCCTCCTTCGCGGATGGGCGCGGGTTCACCATCGCCAAGTCCCTGCGCCTTATGGGCTACGAAGGTCGGCTGCGCGCGGGTGCCGGCCTGATCGCGGACCAATACGCCATGGCACGCCGGGCGGGTTTCGACGAGGTCGAGATCGACGACGCGCTGGCCGAGCGGCAGCCGGAGGACCAATGGCTCTTTCGCGCGGACTGGCGTGCCTATGACCATCAGTCGCGGTTGCGCGGGTAGACCCGCAGCCCAAATACACCTATGGAGACAGCGAGAGGGCGGGGTCATATGGCCCCGCAAAACCTATGAATGAAGTGACGACAGTGACCGAAACGCAGAAAATCAAACCCGTTCCCACCCTGCCCGACGCGCAGACCGTGACCGAGGTTAAGCACTACACCGACCGCCTGTTTTCCTTCCGCTGCACGCGCCCTGCGAGTCTGCGGTTCCGCTCCGGCGAGTTCGTGATGATTGGTCTGATGGGCGACAACGGCAAACCGCTTCTGCGCGCCTACTCCATCGCTTCGCCGTCCTGGGACGAAGAGCTGGAGTTCTATTCGATCAAGGTCCAGGACGGTCCGCTGACCTCGAAACTTCAGCACATTCAGCCGGGGGATGAGTTGATCCTGCGCCCCAAACCGGTCGGCACTCTGGTGCACGACGCGCTTCTGCCCGGCAAACGGATCTGGTTTTTTGCGACCGGCACCGGGTTTGCCCCCTTTGCCTCGCTTCTGCGCGACCCGCAAACCTACGAAGATTATGACGAAATCATCATTACCCACACCTGTCGGGAAGTCGGCGAGTTGACCTACGGTCACGATCTGATCGAAGCGCTTAAGACCGACGAACTGCTGCACGAGTTGATGGGCCCGGATTTCCACGAGAAGATCAAATATTACCCCACGACCACCCGTGAAGAGAGCCCGAAGATGGGTCGCATCACCGACCTCATGCGCTCCGGAGAAGCCTTCGAAGACCTGGGTGTTGAACCTCTCAATCCCGAAACGGATCGCGCCATGATCTGCGGCAACCTCGCCTTCAATCTCGAATTGAAGGAAATGTTGGAAGAATACGGCCTCGAAGAAGGTGCGAACTCCGATCCCAAGCATTACGTCGTGGAGAAGGCATTCCTCGACTGACGCTTACAAAGATCGAAACGAAAAACGCCGCGCGAGATGTTTCGCGCGGTGTTTCTTTTCGTCTGAAGCCCGTGGCTTACATGCCGAATGCAGATTGAATCTGTTCAATCACATCCGGGATCATGTCCGGGTTCTCCCCGGCCTGTTCCACGGCAGAAACCAGCGTGGTCTTCACGCCGTCATCGAGATCAGAGCCTTCGATATACTCGGTGATCGCTGTGGCGTCGAAGGTTTCAGGGTCCAGATACTGGGTGATCCCCATCGCGTCCGAGGCCGCAGCTTGCGCTGTGTCAGCGGCACCTTCGGCGGTCTCGGCGGCGTTCTCAGCGGCAGTGGCGGCTGCGTCCGCAGCGTCAGCGGCCCCTTCTGCGGCCGCATCGGTTGCTTCATCGGCCGCATCCTCTGCCGCCGTGGCGGCCTCTTCCGCCGCGCCTTCGACGGCGTCCGTCGCATCGCCGGCCGTGTCGGACACAGTATCCGCAGCGCCTTCGACCGCATCCGCCACGCTTTCGGCTGCGTCGGACACACCTTCAGCCGCATCGTTGGCCATACCTTCGACCTGTTCGCTCATCGCGTCCATGTCGCCATTATTCGTATACCAGAGGTACCCCCCGGCCGCCAAAATAACGACGACGATTACTCCAATAAGACCTTTGTTCATCTATCCTCTCCGGTGTCGTGTGGTCCTTAATGGCCCACTCACCGGAGACATGCGCCCGACAAGGTTAAACTTCAAGACCAATCACCAATTGCACGCAAACAAGCGGAATATCAGCTTGAAAGCCCTGAGGCTCGGCCTTACCTTGGCCACTCGAAACTCCAAGTAACAATCAAAGGATTTGGACCATAGCTCGCAGACCTCACAACGCGCCGCCAACGCGCGACACCGGCCCCCGTGTAAACGATCGCATTCGGAGCCCTGAAATACGCCTCATTGGGGCGGAAGGCGAAAACGTCGGCGTCGTCACGCCACAACGTGGTATGGAACTCGCCGCGCAGGCGGGCCTCGATCTTGTCGAGATCTCGCCCAACGCCACGCCGCCTGTCTGCAAGATCATGGATTTCGGCAAGTTCAAATACGAACAGCAAAAGCGCGAATCCGAGGCGCGGAAAAAGCAAAAGACCATCGAAGTCAAAGAGGTCAAGTTCCGGCCGAACACCGATATTCACGACTACGAAGTGAAAATGAAGAACGTGGTCAAATTCCTTGAAAAGGGTGACAAGGTGAAAGTGACCCTGCGGTTCCGTGGCCGTGAAATGGCGCATCAGAATCTCGGTCGCGAACTTCTGGAACGTGTCGCCGAAGACGTGAAAGAAATCGGCAAGGTTGAAAACATGCCGAAGATGGAAGGTCGTCAGATGATCATGATGATCGGCCCCATCACCAAGTAATCGGAACCGATTACAGGTTTTGAGAAGCCCCGCCGAACGGCGGGGCTTTGTCGTTCAGGCGTCGATCCCGGCGTAGCGGATCCCGGTCAGATCCGCGATATTCCGGTCGAACGTGGTTATGTCGAATTTACGGAACTGGTCGAGGGCATCGTGCCCGCAGGCCCGCGCAAGTGCCTTCATCATTTCTGTGCTGGCATCGAAGAACCTCGCCAAACGCTCACCCCCTTCATCCACATTCAGGCGTTTGCGGAGCTCGGGCTTTTGCGTGGCAACCCCGGTCGGGCAGTTATTCGTATGACACATCCGGGCGGCCACGCAGCCGACCGCCTGGATCGCGGAATTCCCAAGCGCGACCGCATCGGCCCCGAGCGCGAGCGCCTTGGCGAAATCCTCTGGCATTCGCAATCCGCCCGTGATGACCAAGGTCACCTCGCGCCCTGTCCTGCGGTCCAGATGTGCCCGCGCGCGTGCGAGTGCCGGTATCGTCGGGATCGAAATATTGTCGCGAAACAGCAAAGGTGCCGCCCCCGTGCCGCCGCCACGGCCATCCAGAATGATGTAGTCCGCGCCCGCGTCGAGCGCGAAGTCGATATCATCCTCGATATGGTTGGCAGAGATCTTGAACCCGATCGGGATGCCTCCCGTGCGATCGCGCACCTCGTCTGCGAACCGTGCGAAGTCAGTGGGCGTTTCGAGATTTGGGAAGGTCGCGGGCGAAATTGCCTCTTCACCTTCTTTCAGCCCCCGCACCTCCGCGATCTTGTCCGTGACCTTCGAGGCGGGGAGATGCCCGCCTATACCAGTCTTTGCCGCCTGCCCCCCTTTGAAATGGAAAGCCTGAACCTTCTCGGCCACGTCCCAGGACCATCCGAACCCGGCCGAGGCATACTCGAAAAAGTAGCGTCTGTTCGCGGCCTGCTCTTCGGGCAACATACCTCCCTCGCCGGAGGCGATCCCGGTTCCGACCGCTTCTGCCCCCTTGGCGAGCGCGATCTTTGCTTCGGGCGACAAGGCACCAAAGCTCATGTCCGTGACGAAGAGCGGTATGGACAGCGTCAGCGGCTTGTCGGCGCGTGGCCCGATCACCGTTTCGGTCGCGACCTCGGCATCATCCATCAGGGGCCGTTGCGCAAGCTGGGCCGGAAGGATTTGAATGTCCGCCCATTTCGGCAGCCTGTCACCGGGCACACCCATCGCGTCAATCGTGCCGTGGGCCGACTGCAACCCTTTGCGCGCAATTTCATGGATACGGGCCACGGTGGGCTCTTCGGGTGTCGCTTCGGCTTTGGGAGCCTCGCCGTCATTCTCCCGCAATTCATCGGGGACCGGATCGCCCACAGCGACATCGTCCGGGAGCTTTTTATGCGTTCCGTCGCAAAACGGTTGATCGCCGGTGCCTTTGCAGCGGCAAAGGTACGCGTCGCCATCCTCGTCTGCGGTAAATTCCACCGGAGCCAAGCCCGTGCCTTTGTGCGAACCGTCACAGAATGGTTGGTTTGCCGACCGGCCGCAGCGGCACCAGTAGTAGGTCTTGCCTTTCGAAAGGTCGACCTTGACCGGCGACTTGGCTGCTATGATTGGCGGTTCGGCGTCGTTGGGCATAGGGCTGATCCTATCAGTCTGGCTATATGTACTACGAAAAGAAAGGGCGCGGGGATTACCCCGCGCCCGATCTTGTATCATTTTGTCGCCTTACTGAAGGAGCGGCGTGATATTCCGCACATTAGCGCGGCGGTTCTCCCGCTCTGCATCGGCCGTTCGGATTTTCAACTCGCTTTCGCCATACCCTTGCGTGATCAGGCTCTCCGGCGGCACGTCGAAGTATTCGATGAGCGCCAGTGCCACGCTTTCAGCCCGGCGGTCAGACAGTGCGAGGTTGTAGCTCGCATCGCCAACCGCATCCGTGTGGCCTTCGATGAGGAACACGGCATCCGGAACATCCGCGATCACGTCACGGATCGCGGTGCCGAGAGCTTTCAGTTCTTCTGCCTGGCCGGCGCGGATCACGGACGAGCCGGTGTCGAAGGTAATCGCGTCGACTTCGATGATCGGTGCGAGGTCGCGCACGCTTTCATACTGACGCACCTGACGGAGCGAAAATGTCCGGCGATCCGGGTTTTGGTTCATCGACGCCATCAGCGCTTCGCGCAGGGCCCGCTCGTCAGAGGACGACACACGCGTTTTTTCGGCTTCATCGAAAGCAGCGAGATCATCTCGCGTCACGGGCGCCGCTTTTTGGGTGTCGTCGAACAACACGTAACGCGAGCCATCTTCCAGGATACGCGTCCGTTTGATGGTGGTGCCATCCGCCGCGCGTAGCGTCACGATCCGTGTGCCGTCTTCACGCAGCACGACCGTGCGGGTCGAGCCATCGTCGTAGGTGCGCGTGCGCACTTGGCTGCCCGGTTGCGCGATGATAATGTCGTCGTTCTTCAGAACTTCATAGGTGCCATCGGGGTTCTGCACGACAATCCGGTCACCGGAGTTCGACACGATTTCGTCGCCATTGGCGAGGATGGTGCCCACCGCGATGCCACCAAGACCGACCAAGAATAGTTTCTCGAAGTCGGTTAGCTGACGGTTAAATCCGGTGCCTTCCTCGGTCGTTGTCTCGCTCGATCCTGCTTCGGCGTTTGCGCTCGTGGTCACTTCGGTCTCGAACTCTTCGTTGGACGACCGTGCTTCCTCTTCGGTCACCTGAACGGTGTTCACGCCATCGACATCGACCATCTCGTCTTCGAGCATCTCGTCTTCGGAGCCTTCATCGGCCGCCGCGGCAGTCTGGGGCGCTTCGTCTTCGACCGGCTCTTGCGGAACGTCGGTTTCAGAGACCTCTTCCTCGTCCGGGTTCACACGGTCAGCGATTTCATCAGCGAGTGTTTCAACGAGAGAGCGGTCTTCTTCTGCAGCCGGTTGTTCCGCATCGGCGGCGGTTTCCGCTTCGGCGGCCATCTCATCGCTTTCCGCTTCTGCCGCTTGTTCAGCTTCGGCTTCGGTCTCGACGTCAGTTTCCGCCTGCTCAAGCTCGTTGGCCAGGTTTTCGGCTGCTTCGGCAACAGTGTCGGCCGGATCCTGAACCGCTTGGGCGGCTTCATCCATGGTTTCCGTCACGACGTTTCCGTCGGCCTCTGCGGCGACTTCACCATCGGTTTCAACCTCCGCCTCACCCTGTGCGCCTGCCGCGTCCTCGTTCACATTTTCAGTGGCGGATGTATTGCCGGAATCTCCGGGGGAGCTCGCCGATTGTTCTTCCTCGGCAGGCGCTTCGCCCGGCACCACAGGATCTTCGGGCACTTCGGCCGCTTCCGCTTCTGCCGGGGCTTTCGGCTCAACGGTCGCGCTGTCCCCGGTGTCCGGCTCGGACGGCATCACGCGCTCTTTGGCGAGTTCCAAAGCGTTTTCCACGCGCACACCATTCGAGGTTTCACACGGAAACGGCCCGGTGACCGTGCATTCTTCCAACTGCTCTTCGGCATCTTGCGCAAAGCCTGCCGGGGTGAACAGCGCGGTGCAGATCGCCAGTACAGA
The DNA here is from genome assembly GCA_003520545.1 of Maritimibacter sp. GTDB lineage: Bacteria > Pseudomonadota > Alphaproteobacteria > Rhodobacterales > Rhodobacteraceae > Maritimibacter. Next base: position 6,893 of record DOUP01000249.1, read on the forward strand.
GGTGGTCTTCATCGCGTTCTTAAGCATTAATTCTCTCCTCACATCGCCCGCCATGATGGGGGGCAAGACTTGAAAGGAGAACGCCAAGCTTGGCAGCCCTGTTCCATCCGGCGGGTGGACGCTATCGCACCGACAGGCGGAATTGCGCTGATCTCAAACAAGAAACCGCGCCCCCGAGGGAGCGCGGCTTATTCATTTCAGGCTGCCTGCGCTGGCTGCGGCAACAGCGCGTTTGGTGAGAACACCAACAAGATGCGCCCGATACGCGGGCGAGCCGTGGATGTCGCCGATCATATCGTCAGCCGGCACCGTGAGGCCCTCCAACGCATCTGCCGAGAAGTTGCTCGAAAGCGCCGCTTCGGCTTCTGCCCACCGGAACACCCCGCCTTCGGACGCCCCGGTCACCGCGACACGAACGCCGTCCGCGTATTTCGCCACGAAGACGCCCACCAAGGCAAAGCGCGAGGCTGGTTGATCGAACTTCACGTAGGCCGCCTTTTCCGGGACCGGGAAACTGACGGAGGTGATGACTTCACCCTCGTCCAAAGCCGTCTCGAAAAGCCCGGTAAAGTAATCGTCCGCAGCGATCTCGCGTTTGTCCGTCTTGATTGTCGCGCCGGAGGCCAGCGCGGCTGCCGGATAACAGGCCGAGGGATCGTTGTTGGCGAGCGATCCACCGATGGTGCCGCGATTGCGTACATGGGGATCGCCGATTTGCCCGGCCAACGCCGAGAGCGCCGGATAGGAGCCATCAGAGGCGACGTCAGCGTGGCAGGTCGTCCCGCCGACCACCACCGCGTCACCATCCTTGCAGATCCCCTTCAACTCCTCGATCGCGGTGAGCGACACGAGTTTCGAGGGCATGGCGAGGCGCTGCTTGAGCGTCGGGATCAGTGTTTGCCCCCCCGACAGCGGTTGCGCCTCCTCGTCCTTCAGGGCGGTCAGGGCATCGGCCAGCGAAGTGGGCCGTTCCAGATCGAATGCATACATGTCACGTCCTCCTTACTGGTTCATTGCGGCCCAGACCCGGGACGGGCTGAGCGGCATGTCGATGTGTGTGATGTCCTTACCGGCACGCTGTAGCGCATCGACCACGGCGTTCACCACCGCAGGCGGCGAACCGATGGCCCCGGCTTCACCGCAGCCCTTCACCCCGAGCGGGTTGTGGGTACAGGGCGTCTGGCACGAATGATCCACGTCGTAGAACGGGACGTCGTCGGCCCGTGGCATGGCATAGTCCATGTAGGAGCCGGTCAGAAGCTGACCATCTTCGTCATAAACCGCACCTTCCAGCAATGCCTGGCCGATCCCTTGGGCGAGACCGCCATGCACCTGCCCCGATACGATCATCGGGTTCACGATATTCCCGAAATCGTCGGCTGCCGCAAAGCTTTCGATGGTCACTTTCCCGGTGTCCGGGTCGACCTCCACTTCGCAGGCGTAGGCGCCCGAAGGATAGGTGAAGTTGTTCGGATCGTAGAACGCCGTTTCCTCCAGCCCCGGTTCGATATCTTCGAGCGGGTAGTTGTGCGGCACGTAGGCCGCAAGGGTCACATCGCCCCAGGCCACGGACTTGTCGGTGCCCGCGACGCTGAACTGCCCATCCTTGAGCTCGATGTCGCCCTCCGCGGCTTCAAGCAGGTGCGCAGCGATCTTCTTGGCCTTGGAGATGATCTTCTCGGTCGCCCGCACGATGGCAGAGCCCCCGACGGCGAGGGAACGTGACCCGTAGGTACCCATGCCCATCGGTGTATTGGCGGTGTCGCCGTGCACGATCTCGATCATCGAGGGGTCGATGCCGATCATTTCTGCCACAACTTGCGGGAAGGCTGTTTCATGGCCCTGCCCGTGGCTGTGAGACCCGGTCA
>DOUP01000239.1 GCA_003520545.1 Maritimibacter sp.
TATGCCCGCCGCCGCCCGCGCGGCGCGGTACGACCTGATCGCCGGGCACGTGAATGCGAATGGCCCCGTCCTTCTGGCACACACCCGCGACGACGTGGCCGAGACCTTTCTCATGCGGCTCGCGCGTGGCTCGGGCGTTGATGGGCTGGCCCGGATGAAGGCTGACTGGCAGGACCGGGGGCAACGCTGGCTACGTCCGTTCCTGGAAGTCGAGCGCGCGGCGCTGCGCGACTGGCTGTCAAAGCGGGGCATCGCCTGGGTGGAAGACCCGACGAACGAGGATCAATCCTACGAGCGGGCGCGGGTGCGCGCTGGCCTGCGCGATCTGGGGATCGACAGCACGCGGATCGCTGACACGTCCGCGCGTCTTGCCTCGGCCCGCGAGGTGTTGCGCCGGTTCGCGCAGGACGCGGCGCGCGACATCTGCCGCACCTGCGCGGGGGACGTGATTTTCGACTGGTCGAAATGGGCAGGCCTGCCCGAAGAAACCCGCTTTCGGCTCTTCGCTCATGCCTTGCGCTGGATCACATCCGCGACATATCGCCCACGGCAATCGAGCGTCGTCCAAGCGCTCGATGAACTTGATAACGCCGGGACGACCACGCTCGCAGGCTGCCTGATTACGCTGAAAAAAGACGAGGTCCGGGTCACGCGGGAGTATGCGGCAGTGCGCGACCTGCGCGTGCCACTGGGCGAGGTCTGGGACGGACGCTGGCGTCTTGCACCCGCGAAATCCCTGCACGACAAGGGGTTGGAGGTGGCCGCCCTCGGCCCGGAAGGTCTCGGGCAACGGCCCGATTGGCGCGACACGGGCCTGCCACGCAGGACGCTCCTTTCTACTCCGGCACTTTGGCGGGGCGATACCCTGGTCGCCGCGCCGCTCGCCGGACAGCTCGAAAACGCCAGCGCGGAGCTCGTCCATCCCTGGGGCGATTTCTTCGCATCTCTTTTATCGCATTGAACTAACGGCGTTGATCCCTATTTTAGACTAAGCTTGCGCCGCAGGAGGATGTGGCGCGGAGATTTCAAAGGAGAGACCCTTGGGTAACGCGCGAAACTTCGCCTTCTGGATCGTGCTTTTTCTGCTGATCCTGGCCCTTTTCAACCTGTTCTCCAACGGTCAAAGCTCGATCGCTTCGACCCAGGTGAGCTATTCCGAATTCATCGAAGCCATCGACAACGGCGAAGTGACCTCGGCCACATTGGACGGCGAAAACGTCCGGTACACCGGCGCGGGCGGCTCCGTTTACTCGACCATCGTTCCGTCTGAAGCGAACGTGTCCGAACGGCTCGTGGATGCGGGTGTGAACGTGACGGCCGAACGCCAACAGCAATCGAGCTTCATGGGCCTGATTTCCCTGCTTCTGCCGGTGATCATCCTGATCGGCTTCTGGTTCTTCATGATGAACCGGATGCAGGGCGGCGGCAAAGGCGGGGCCATGGGCTTTGGCAAGAGCCGCGCCAAACTGCTGACCGAAAGCGAAGGCCGTGTGACCTTCGATGACGTGGCCGGTATCGACGAAGCCAAGGAAGAGCTGCAAGAGATCGTGGAATTCCTGCGCAACCCGCAGAAATTCTCGCGCCTCGGCGGCCAGATCCCCAAGGGCGCGCTGCTGGTCGGCCCTCCGGGCACCGGTAAGACGCTCCTGGCCCGCTCGGTTGCGGGTGAGGCGGGCGTGCCCTTCTTCACCATTTCCGGTTCCGACTTTGTCGAGATGTTCGTGGGTGTCGGGGCCAGCCGTGTTCGTGACATGTTCGAGCAGGCCAAGAAAAACGCGCCCTGCATCGTCTTTATCGACGAGATCGACGCGGTCGGTCGTCATCGTGGCCAGGGCATTGGCGGCGGCAACGACGAGCGTGAACAGACGTTGAACCAGCTGCTCGTGGAGATGGACGGTTTCGAATCGAACGAAGGTGTCATCATCATCGCGGCGACCAACCGCAAGGACGTTCTTGACCCGGCGCTTCTGCGTCCCGGCCGTTTCGACCGCCAGGTCACCGTACCGAACCCGGACATCAAGGGCCGCGAGAAGATCCTCGGTGTTCATGCCCGCAAGGTGCCGCTGGGCCCCGATGTGGACCTGCGTATCATCGCGCGCGGCACGCCCGGTTTCTCGGGGGCCGACCTTGCCAACCTCGTCAACGAGGCCGCGCTCACGGCGGCCCGCGTGGGTCGGCGCTTCGTGGTGATGGAAGACTTCGAGAACGCCAAGGACAAGGTCATGATGGGGGCCGAGCGCCGCTCCATGGTCCTGACCGACGAGCAGAAGGAACACACCGCTTACCACGAGGCCGGTCACGCGGTGGTCGGCCTGGCGTTGCCCAAGTGCGACCCGGTCTACAAGGCGACGATCATTCCGCGCGGCGGTGCGCTGGGTATGGTCGTGAGCTTGCCCGAGATCGACCGGCTGAACTGGCACAAGGAACAGTGCAAGCAGCAGCTTGCCATGACCATGGCCGGGAAAGCCGCCGAGATCATCAAGTGGGGCGAGGACGAAGTGTCCAACGGTCCCGCGGGCGACATCATGCAGGCGAGCCAATTGGCCCGCGCCATGGTGATGCGCTGGGGCATGTCCGACAAGATCGGGAACATCGACTACGCGGAAGCGGCGGAAGGCTACTCCGGCAACACCGGTGGCTTCTCGGTCTCCGCGCACACCAAGGAGCTGATCGAAGAAGAGGTTCGCAGTTTGTTGCAGGAGGCCTATGACCGCGCCCACGCGATCCTCACCGAACAGACCGTGGAGTGGGAGCGTCTGGCGCAAGGCCTGCTTGAGTACGAGACGCTGACCGGCGAAGAGATCAAGCGCGTCATGAAGGGCGAGCCGCCACACGTCGACGAAGACGAGGACGGTGGGGCCGGGGCCACGGAGGACGAGAAACCCTCGGTCGCCGCGATCCCGAAAACCAAGCCGCGCAAGAAGCCCAAGGGCGATGGCGGGCTGGAGCCGGAACCCACCGCGTAACGCGCGACACAGAACCAGGAAAGGCCGGGCCAACGCCCGGCCTTTTTCTTGGCGTTCCTTTGCGCCGTCGAATCTGTCTATGCTGGGATGACCGCCGCACCAAAAGGACGCTTCCCGTGACCACCACCGATTGGAACCCCGAGCTTTATGGCCGTTTCGCAGGCCAGCGTCTGCGCCCCGCGCTCGACTTGCTGGCCCGTGTCTCGGACCTGCCGCCGGGGCCGGTGATCGACATGGGTTGCGGGTCGGGCGCGGTTGGCGGGGCGCTCAAGGCGCGGTTCCCGGAGCGTGACCTGATCGGGCTGGATCACTCGCCCGCCATGCTGGAAGAGGCCGAGGAAACCGGACATTACTCACGTCTCATCCGCATCGACGCGAACGAGTACACGCCGGACGTCATGCCTGCTCTGGTGTTTTCCAACGCGCTGGCCAATTGGCTCCCCGATCATGCACGGCTTTTCACTCACTGGCTGCAATGGCTCCCGGCAGGGGGAATGCTCGCGGTTCAAATGCCGCGCCAATACCTTGAGCCATCCCATGCGCTCCTGCGCCGGATCGCGCAGGACATGTTTCCCGACCGGTTCGATTTCACCGACTGGCAGCCCCATGTCCTGCCGCCCGAAGCCTACGGCGCGCTCTTTGCGGAGGGGCCGGGCGAGGCGGAGGTCTGGGAGACGCGCTATATCCAGAGCCTCCCCCCGATCAAGGACGGCAGCCATCCGGTGCGCCGGTTCACGCAATCCACCGTCATGCGCCCGTTCCTGGAGCAGATGAGCGAGGGCGAGGTGGAGGCGTTTCTCACCGCCTACGAGACCGAGCTTGCGCAGGTCTATGGTCCGGCGGACCCGGATCGCTCCATCCTCTTTCCCTTCCAACGGGTCTTCTTTACCGTCCGCCGCGCGGACAGTTGAAGGAGCGGCCAGATGCCGGACATTTACCGAAAAACGCCCTACGTCGGGCGGATTACTTACCTCGGTGTCGTGGCCGACCGGGCGGCGGGTCCTGCGGCGCAAGCGCTCGATGCGGCGAGCCTGACGTGGGAGGGGATCACGGGGGAAAGCCACGGCGGGCTGACCCGCAGGGCCTGCGTCCGCGTCGGCACATTGCACCCCGAAGGCACCGAGATTCGCAACACCCGCCAATTGACCGTCCTGTCAGCCGAAGAGATCGCCGCGACGGCGGAAGAGATGGGCGTCGGTGATCTCGATCCGGGGTACATGGGGGCCTCGATCGTGGTCTACGGCATCCCGGATCTCTCCTACCTTCCGCCCAGTTCGCGGCTACAGGCCGACAGCGGCGCGACCATCGTGGTGGAGATGGTCAATCATCCCTGCACGGTGACCGGCAAATCGGTCGATGCCGAGCATCCCGGCAAAGGGCCGGCCTACAAACCTGCGGCCAAGGACCGGCGCGGCGTGGTGGCCTGGGTCGAACGGCCCGGCGCGCTTGCGGTTGGTGACCGCCTCTCGCTTGTCGTGCCGGCCCAACGTTCGTGGCGGCCCGAGGGCTGAGCACAGGTTTCCAAAAAACGACATGGGTTTCGTGAAATGGCGGAATTCTCTGCGAATAGGTCGCGTTTCAGGTTGATTGAATGCCGATGTATGCATCATAACCCGCGACAACGCCGAAAGTGGCGGAATCCGGGAGGAATGCATACATGTCTTACAAATCCGACATCGAAATCGCACGCGAGGCGAACAAGAAACCGATCCACGAGATCGCGGCGAAACTTGATATGTCCTTCGAGGACATCATCCCCTACGGCCACGACAAGGCCAAGGTGAGCCAGGACTTCATCAACTCGGTGCAGGACCGTGAAGACGGCAAGCTGATCCTCGTGACCGCGATCAACCCGACGCCTGCGGGCGCGGGCAAGACCACGACGACCGTGGGCCTGGGCGACGGGCTCAACGCCATCGGCAAGAAAGCGGCGATCTGCATCCGCGAGGCTTCCCTCGGCCCGAACTTCGGCATGAAGGGCGGCGCCGCTGGCGGTGGCTACGCCCAGGTCGTGCCGATGGAGGATATGAACCTCCATTTCACCGGCGATTTCCATGCGATCACTTCGGCGCACAACCTGCTGTCGGCAATGATCGACAACCACATCTACTGGGGCAACGAGCTGAAAATCGACGAGCGCCGGGTGACCTGGAAGCGCGTCGTGGACCTGAACGACCGGGCGCTGCGCGACGTGGTGACATCGCTCGGCGGCGTCGCCAACGGCTTCCCGCGCCAGACCGGCTTCGACATCACCGTGGCCTCCGAGGTCATGGCGATCCTGTGCCTGTCCAAGGACCTGGCCGACCTGCAAGAGCGTCTTGGCAACATCATCGTCGCCTATACCCGTGAGCGCGAGGCGATCACTTGCCGCGACATCGGGGCCGATGGCGCGATGACGGTGCTCTTGAAAGACGCGATGCAGCCCAACCTCGTGCAGACGCTGGAAAACAACCCGGCCTTCGTGCACGGCGGTCCCTTTGCCAATATCGCGCATGGGTGCAACTCGTTGATCGCGACGAAAACCGCTTTGAAACTGGCGGATTACGTGGTGACCGAAGCGGGCTTCGGCGCCGATCTCGGGGCGGAAAAGTTCATGAACATCAAGTGCCGCAAGGGTGGGCTCGCCCCCGCCGCCGTGGTCTGCGTGGCCACGATCCGCGCGATGAAGATGAACGGCGGCGTCGCCAAGGCCGACCTCGGACCGGAGAACGTCGAAGCCGTGAAAGCGGGCTGCCCGAACCTTGGCCGCCACATCGAGAACCTGAAGTCCTTCGGCGTGCCGGTGGTGGTCGCGATCAACCACTTCGTGACCGACACCGACGCGGAAGTGGAGGCCGTCAAGGCCTACGTGGAGAGCCATGGCTCGGAAGCGATTCTGTGCAAACACTGGGCCAACGGCTCGGAGGGCACCAAGGACCTCGCCACCCGCGTGGCCGAGATCGCGGATGCCGACATGGGCAGCTTCGGCCCACTCTACGGGGACGACCTCAGCCTGTTCGAAAAGATCGAAACCGTCGCCAAGCGGATCTACCGCGCCGACGAGGTGCTCNNTATTTTTGGCACGATGAAACGGGGCGCGAGGCGTTAGGAGCCGATATGTCGGAAAAACACCATCGCGCCGCCTTGATCGACGGCAAAGCCATCGCGGCAGATATGCGCGCGGAGATTGCCAGGGAAAGCGCGGAGCTGACCGAACTGGGCTGGGCGCCCTTGCTCGTGTCGGTTTCGGTCGGGGACCAGGCGGCCTCGGACCTCTACGTGCGCAACCAGAAGAAACATGCGGAAAGCGCGGGCGTCGCCTTCGAGGCGCGGTCCTACCCGGAAGAGACCTCGCTGGAGCAGCTCATCGGCATCTTGCAGGGGCTGAACCATGACCCGCGCGTGAACGGGATCATCATCCAGCGGCCCTTGCCGGACCACATTCCGGTCAAGGCGCTGCAAAAGGCGGTCCACCCGCTCAAGGACGTGGAGGGGATGCACCCGGCGTCGATCGGGAACATCGTCTACAACGATCTCGCGCTCGGGCCTTGCACGGCGGTCGCGGCGGTCGAGATCCTGAAGACGCTGCCGATGAAGATGGAAGGGCTGAACGTCACCGTGATCGGCCACTCCGAAATCGTGGGCAAGCCCATCGCCTTCCTCATGATGGGGCTGGGGGCAACCGTAACGGTCTGTCACCACATGACCCGCTCGGTCGCGATGCACAGCCGCGCGGCGGACGCGGTTTTCGTTGCGGTGGGCAAGGCAGGGCTGGTCACGGGCGACATGATCAAGCCGGGCGCGGCGGTGATCGACATCGGGATCAACCGGGTCGATGGCAAGACCGTGGGCGACGTGGATTTTGACAGCGTGGCGGAGGTCGCGGGCTGGCTGACCCCGGTGCCGGGCGGTGTCGGGCCTGTGACGGTGGCGACCTTGATGAAAAACGCCGTGATGGCGACGCGGATGCAGATGGAGCATTACCGCGATTCTTACGACAAGACGGATTTCTGATGACGCGCGCGGACCCAAGGACGCTGACCACTTTGGTCGAATTCCGGGCCGGGACCGACGCCATCATCGCGCAGGAAGAACAGGAATTGGGCAAGACAGGAGACGACGCATGAGCGCAGAGATCATCGACGGCAAGGCTTTCGCAGCCGAAGTGCGCGGCAAGGTGGCCGAGCATGTGGCCAAGCTGGCCGAGAAGGGCATCAAGCCGGGGCTGGCCGTCGTGCTCGTGGGCGAAGACCCGGCGAGCCAGGTTTACGTGCGCTCCAAGGGCAAGCAGACCGTCGAGGTCGGCATGGAGAGCTTTGAGCACAAGCTGCCCGCCGATACCTCGGAGGCGGATCTTCTCGCGCTCGTCGACAAGCTGAACAAGGACCCGGCGGTCAACGGCATTCTCGTGCAGCTTCCGCTGCCGGGTCACCTCAACGAAGACCTCGTCATCAACTCGATCGACCCGGCGAAGGACGTGGACGGGTTCCATATCTCCAACGTCGGTCTGCTGGCGACCGGGCAGAAGGCCATGGTGCCCTGCACGCCGCTGGGCTGCCTGATGCTTCTACGCGATCATTTCGGGTCGCTGTCGGGCAAATCCGCCGTGGTCGTGGGCCGCTCCAACATCGTTGGCAAGCCGATGGCGCAGCTTTTGCTGCGCGACAGCTGCACCGTGACCATCGCCCATAGCCGCACCAAGGACATCGAGGACGTGGTCAAACAGGCCGATATCGTCGTCGCCGCCGTGGGCCGCCCCGAGATGGTGACCGGCGACTGGCTCAAGAAAGGCGCCGTGGTGATCGACGTTGGCATCAACCGCCTGCCGCCCGCCGAAGAGGGCGCCAAGGGCAAGCTCGTGGGCGACGTGGATTTTGCCAGCGCCTCCGAGGTCGCGGGGGCGATCACGCCGGTTCCCGGTGGCGTCGGTCCCATGACCATCGCTTGCCTCTTGGCCAATACGCTTACCGCGACCTGCCGGGCCAATGGTCTGGACGAACCCGAAGGGCTGACCGCCTAAGGCATTGATCTGAACGCACGTTCAGTTAATCTCGGCCCATGGCGCGCAAGCAAGGCTCCCACGCCGGGATTACCGGACCGAAAGTGCGCGAAGCGGCGCTCCGCCTCTTCGCGCGTCACGGCTATGCCGCCGTCTCCATGCGCCAGATCGCGGGTGACGTGGGCGTGCAGGCCGGGGCGCTCTATCTCTACACCCCGGACAAGCAAACCCTGCTCTTCGACCTGATGAAGAGCCACATGGAAGAGCTTCTCGCCGCTTGGGAGGCCGCCGACACGGGGGGAACGCCGCTCGACCGGCTGGAGGCTTTTGCCCGGTTTCACATCCGCTATCACCTTGATCGTCCGGACAATATCTTCATCGCCTACATGGAGCTTCGCAACCTGGAGCCGGACAACTTCGCCAAAGTCGAAGGGCTGCGCGATGCTTACGAGGCGCGGTTGATCGACATCCTGGACGCGGGACAGGCGGATGGCAGCTTTGCCGTGCCCGACACCCGGCTGGCCGCCAAGGCGGCGATTTCCATGCTGAACGGCGTCACCACGTGGTTTCGCGAGGGCGGGCGGCTCGACCGGGCGGCGGTCGAGACCCTTTACTGGGATATGCTCCGAAAATCCGTGTCTGCCTGAGACGGTCTCATCCGTGATCTTTGCCGCCCGCCGGGTGGATACGCCGTCATCCCGTTCAAATCTGCGCCCGAGGACTGCGTGGTCAATTGAGCCTGCCCGCCGGGGTGCCTATATTGATCTCATGTCGCTGCCCCCCGGATTCTTGGATGAACTACGCAATCGCCTGTCACTTGGCCAAGTGGTGGGGCGTAAGGTCATGTGGGATCAGCGAAAATCCAATCAGGCAAAGGGCGACCTCTGGGCGCCGTGCCCCTTCCACCAGGAAAAAACCGCCTCGTTCCATGTCGATGACCGCAAGGGATTCTATTATTGCTTCGGCTGCCACGCCAAGGGTGATGCGATTTCTTTCGTGAAAGACACGGAGAACGTGGGGTTCATGGAGGCCATCGAAATCCTCGCCCGTGAAGCCGGGATGCAGATGCCCGCGCGCGATCCGAAGGCGCAGGAAAAAGCCGACCGGCGCACGCAACTGGCGGAGGTAATGGAGCAGGCGGTCCAGTATTACCGGCTGCAACTCAAGACCAACCAGGGCACGGGCGCGCGCGAATATCTCGACCGGCGCGGGTTGAAACAGGATGCGCAGGAACGCTGGGATATCGGGTTTGCGCCCGACAATCGCCACGGCGTCTTGACCCATCTGCGTGACAAGGGCGTGACCGAGGACCTGATCGTGGACAGCGGCCTGGCCATCAAGCCCGACGATGGCGGCAAGCCCTATGACCGGTTCCGGGGCCGGATCATCTTTCCCATCCGCGACGCGCGGGGGCGGGCCATTTCGCTTGGTGGCCGGGCGCTCGACCCAAACGCGCGGGCGAAATACCTGAACGGCCCCGAGACGGAACTGTTCGACAAGGGACGCTCGCTCTTCAACCATGCGCCGGCGCGGGAGGCGGCGGGCAAGGGCGAGCCGCTGATCGTGGCCGAGGGCTACATGGACGTCATCGCGCTCAGCGAGGCCGGGTTCACCGCCGCCGTCGCGCCGCTTGGGACCGCGATCACAGACAACCAGTTGCAGCTCTTGTGGCGGATCGCGCCGGAACCGATCATCGCGCTCGACGGGGACAAGGCTGGCCTGCGCGCGGCGAAGCGGGTGATCGACATCGCGCTGCCCCTCCTGGAGGCCGGTCGCTCGCTCCGTTTCGCGATCATGCCCGAGGGGCTGGACCCCGACGACCTCATCAAGGCGCAGGGCGCGGGGGCGATGCGCAAGCTGCTGGAGGACGCCCGCCCCATGGTCAGCCTTCTGTGGGAGCGCGAGATCGAAGGAAAGAATTTCGACAGCCCGGAACGCAAAGCCGCTTTGGACCGCGACCTGCGCACCGCGATTTCGCGTATTCAGGACCCTTCGATCCGCCGCCACTATGGCGATGCGATCAAGAACCTGCGCTGGGAGCTGTTCAATCCGCGTCGTCAGTCCGGGGGCGGCCCCGGTCGTCCGGCGTTTCAGCCGTGGCAGGGGCGCAAACCCTGGGGCAAGCGGGTTGATCCGGTGCAGGCGACCACCAAGGGTTCGCTACTGGCCGCCGCCTCGGGCTCGGTCGAAGAGGTGCTGCGCGAGGCGGTGATCCTCGCCACCGTGATCACGCACCCCGCGCTGCTGTCCAAATTCGAAAGCGCGTTTGAGCGGATCGACATGGCGACCGAGGATCACCGCGCGCTGCAGTCCTGCCTGCTCACCTTCATGGGCGAGGACGCGGACGAACTGCGCCAGAAGATTCTCACAGAATGTGGGCAGCGTATGCTTGAAAAACTCTTCGCGCAGAACCACGTTCAACTCGCCCCCCCGATCCGGCGACCCGACGATATGGAGCTTGCCGAGCTTTGCCTCGCTGAAGAAATGGCCAAGTTGGAAGCGATCCGTGCCACCCGGCGCGAGACCGACGAGGCGGCGCAGGATATCGGCGCATTGGCTGACGAAGGGCTGACGTTCCGGCTTAAGGAAGCAGGCCGGATGCGCGACGAAGCCCTGCGGGGCAAAGGCGAAGACAAGGGGCTGTTCGAGCGTGCCGACAACGGGATGCTCGTCGCCCGCGAGGAAAAGGACGCGCTTGATGCGCTTTTGAAGATGATCGAAGACCTTGATGGGACCAAGAAATGAACCCGCGTCTTCACTTTTTGAGCGAAAAGCAAGGAAAATCAGGGTATCGGGTTGGCGAATCAGCGATTCGAGAGGATGATTCGAAAAAACGAATCACAGAGCGGACCGATTCGCGCGTAACAGGCAGCTTTTCCCACCGTTGAAGCCAAGCCGAGGTTTGCCCGCAAAGCCCCTCTGAGACCCGTAGTAAGGGAGTGCCGCATGGCCGCCAAAGACCAGACTGACGACGATCAGGTGAAAACTGACGAGGAAGATTCCAGCGCCGGCATGGGCGATATGGATCAGGCCGCCGTCAAGAAGATGATCGCCGAGGCCCGCGAGAAGGGCTACATCACCTACGATCAGCTCAACAACGTGCTCCCGCCCGATCAGGTCTCCTCCGAGCAGATCGAGGACGTGATGTCGATGCTCTCCGAAATGGGTATCAACATCATCGAGGACGAGGAGGCGGAAGAGGCTGAAGATCAGGGATCGACAGCCGTTATCGCCAAGGACCAGAAAGGCGACGTGACCGTCGCCGCATCGGCCACCGAAAAGCTGGATCGCACCGACGACCCGGTCCGCATGTACCTGCGCGAAATGGGCTCGGTGGAGCTTCTGTCCCGCGAAGGCGAGATCGCCATCGCCAAACGGATCGAAGCTGGTCGCAACACCATGATCGCGGGCCTTTGCGAAAGCCCGCTAACCTTTCAGGCCATCACGATCTGGCGCGACGAACTTCTGTCCGAAGACATTCTCCTGCGCGACGTGATCGACCTCGACGCCACTTTCGGTCGCCAGATGGGCGAGGAAGAGGATGACGCGGTCGTGGTCGGCGGGCTGGCCGGCGCCGCTGCCGCGACGGGGGCGACGAGCGAAGGCGGTGAGACCAAGAAGGACGACCAGCCGGAACTGGACGCCGACGGCAACCCGATCGCCAAGGACGATGACGACGACGACGAAGACGAGCAGGCCAACATGTCGCTCGCCGCGATGGAAGCCGCGCTGAAACCCCGCGTGCTCGAAACGCTCGAACTTATCGCCCGCGATTACACCAAGCTCTCCGAGATGCAGGACCTTCGCATGTCCGCGACGTTGAACGAGGACGATTCGTTCAGCGAGAAGGAAGAGAAGGCCTATCAGAAACTGCGCTCCGAGATCGTGGAGCTGGTGAACGAGCTTCATCTGCACAACAACCGCATCGAGGCGCTGGTGGACCAGCTATACGGCATCAACCGCCGCATCATGTCCATCGACAGCGCCATGGTGAAGCTGGCCGACCAGGCCCGCATCAACCGCCGCGAATTCGTCGAAGCCTACCGGGGCTATGAGCTTGATCCGACCTGGATGGAGCGCATGGCCGAGAAGCCGGGACGCGGCTGGCAGGCGTTCATCGAACGCTCCTCGGACAAAGTGGCCGAGTTGCGCGGCGACATGGCCCAGGTGGGGCAATATGTCGGCGTCGACATCCCGGAATTCCGCCGCATCGTGTCCCAGGTCCAGAAGGGCGAGAAAGAGGCGCGTGCGGCCAAGAAGGAAATGGTCGAGGCCAACCTGCGCCTCGTGATTTCCATCGCCAAGAAATACACCAACCGCGGCCTGCAATTCCTTGATTTGATCCAGGAAGGCAACATTGGCCTGATGAAAGCCGTGGACAAGTTCGAATATCGCCGGGGCTACAAGTTCTCGACCTACGCGACATGGTGGATCCGGCAGGCGATAACCCGCTCCATCGCCGACCAGGCCCGCACGATCCGTATCCCGGTGCACATGATAGAGACCATCAACAAGCTGGTACGCACGGGGCGCCAGATGCTTCACGAAATCGGTCGCGAACCGACGCCGGAAGAGCTGGCCGCCAAGCTGCAAATGCCGCTGGAGAAGGTCCGCAAGGTGATGAAGATCGCCAAGGAGCCGATTTCCCTGGAGACGCCGATCGGCGACGAGGAAGACAGCCAGCTTGGCGATTTCATCGAGGACAAGAACGCGGTCCTGCCGCTGGACTCGGCGATTCAGGAAAACCTGAAGGAAACCACGACCCGCGTTCTCGCCTCGCTCACGCCCCGCGAAGAGCGCGTGCTGCGTATGCGCTTCGGCATCGGCATGAACACCGACCACACGCTCGAAGAGGTGGGCCAGCAGTTCAGCGTGACCCGCGAACGGATCCGCCAGATCGAAGCAAAGGCGCTCAGGAAACTCAAGCACCCCAGCCGGTCGCGCAAGCTGCGCTCGTTCCTGGACCAGTAAGGAAAAGCGCCCTTCGGGGCGCTTTTTTTTCTGGGGGCCCGAGCCGAAATGCGTGGGGGGTGAAGCGAACGGCGTCGTAAAATAGCGCGATGAGGGCCATGAACACCTTCTTCGAAATAGAAACCCGGGGGCAGGGCACCTACGAGTTCACCCGCGACGTGACGCGTTGGGTGGACGGCGCGGGCTTGCGCGACGGGCTGCTCACGCTCTTTATCTGCCATACCTCGGCCTCGCTGCTCGTCATGGAAAACGCGGATCCCGAGGTGCAGGTGGACCTGAGGAACTACGTCGCGCGCCTCGTGCCGCCGACGACCGACCCCAGCATGTCCTACCTGACGCATACCTACGAGGGGCCGGACGACATGCCGGCGCATATCAAGGCGGCGCTGCTTCCGGTGTCTTTACAAATTCCGATCATGGATGGGCATTTGGCGCTTGGAACATGGCAGGGACTTTACGTTTTCGAACATCGCGACCGCCCGCACCGCCGTCAGGTCGCGGCGCATATCTCCGGATAACGAGTCTTCTTCGCCACAGGTCGTCTCCCGGCATCTTGTAGAGACGAATTGACCCTACCCAAAATGAGGGGGCCGCCCTATAGTGCCTGTGGATAAGTGGGCAAAGACCCACGACCCGAGGTACAGGCAAGAACAAGAAGGGGACAGGCATGCGCTGCCCGTTTTGCGGAAATATCGACACCCAAGTGAAGGACTCGCGTCCTGCCGAAGACCATGTGGCCATCCGGCGGCGGCGCTTCTGCCCGGCCTGCGGTGGGCGTTTTACCACCTATGAACGGGTGCAATTGCGCGACCTGATCGTCATCAAGACCAATGGCCGTCGCGAAGACTTCGACCGCGAGAAGCTGGAACGCTCGATCCGGATTTCCATGCAGAAACGACCCGTGGAGCCGGAACGCATCGACCAGATGATCTCGGGCATCGTGCGCCGGCTGGAAAGCATGGGCGAAACCGACATTCCGTCCAAGACCATCGGCGAGATCGTGATGGAAAGTCTCGCGCGGATCGACACCGTCGCCTACGTGCGGTTCGCCAGCGTTTACAAGAACTTCCAGGCCGCCGACGACTTCGACAAGTTCGTCTCGGAGCTGCGCCCGGACATTCCCCCAGAAGAGTTGCCTTGAGCGACGAAAGTCTCATGAGACTGGCCCTGTCGCTTGGGCGACGGGGCCATGGCAATACCTGGCCGAACCCGGCGGTGGGCTGCGTGATCGTTCAGAGCGGCCGCGTCGTCGGGCGCGGCTGGACCCAGCCGGGCGGGCGCCCCCATGCCGAGGTCGTGGCGCTCGCACAAGCGGGCGCGGCCGCGCAGGGCGCCACCGCCTATGTCACGCTGGAGCCCTGCGCCCATCACGGCAGGACACCGCCCTGCGCCGAGGCCCTGGTCGCGGCGG
>DOUP01000119.1 GCA_003520545.1 Maritimibacter sp.
TTCTGGGCCACAACGGCGCTGGCAAATCCACGCTCATCAAGTGCCTCTCCGGGGCCTACAAGATGGACGCGGGCGAGATTTTCATCGACGGCGAAAAGGTGGACATCCAGAACCCGCGTGACGCGCGCGCCTACAATATCGAGACGATTTACCAGACGCTTGCGCTGGCCGATAACCTCGATGCGGCGTCGAACCTGTTTCTGGGTCGCGAGCTTGTCACGCCTCTGGGCTTCGTAAACGACGCCCAGATGGAGGCCGAAACACGCAAGATCATGGGACGGCTCAACTCGAACTTCAAGAAGTTCAAGGACCCGGTGAAGGCGCTCTCGGGCGGTCAACGCCAATCGGTCGCCATCGCCCGCGCGGTCTACTTCAACGCCCGCATTCTCATCATGGACGAACCCACCGCCGCCTTGGGTCCACAGGAAACCCAGATGGTCGCCGAGCTGATCAACCAGCTCAAGGCCCAGGGCATCGGCATCTTCCTGATCGAACATGACGTGCATTCCGTCATGCACCTTTGCGACCGGGCCTCCGTGATGAAGAACGGCGCGCTCGTGGGCACCGTGGACGTGGACAAGGTCACCGACGAGGACATCCTCTCGATGATCATCCTGGGCAAGAACCCCGAAGCCGCCACGGCCTGAGCCGCCCATCATCCGAACCAACACATGCGCCCCGCCAGCCGGGGCGCAGCAAAACACATGACGCCAAGGAACGATACCATGAGCACTGGTTTTTTCGACGGGATCGACCGCATCGCTTACGAAGGTCCGGACAGCACCAACCCGCTGGCCTTCCACCACTACAACCCCGACGAAGTGGTCATGGGCAAGCGGATGGAAGAGCACCTGCGCTTTGCCGTGGCCTATTGGCACTCCTTCGCCTGGGAAGGCGGCGACCCCTTCGGCGGCCAGACCTTCATCCGCCCGTGGCATCCCCAGGACGACATGGGCCGCGCCAAGATGAAAGCCGACGTCGCCTTCGAGATGTTCGACATCCTCAACGCCCCGTTCTTTTGCTGGCACGACGCCGACATCCGGCCCGAACAAGGCAACTATGCCGACAACCTCGCCACCCTGAACGAGATCACCGACTACCTCGGCGAGAAAATGGAAGGCTCGAAGACCAAGCTCCTGTGGGGCACCGCGAACATGTTTTCGCACCGCCGCTGGATGTCCGGCGCCTCCACCAACCCGGACCCCGATGTCTTCGCCTTCGCCGCCGCGACGGTGAAAAGCTGCATGGACGCGACCCACAAGATGGGCGGCGAAAACTACGTCCTCTGGGGCGGGCGCGAAGGCTACGAGACGCTCCTCAACACCGACCTGAACCAGGAACTCGACCACATGGGCCGGTTCCTGAACATGGTCGTGGATTACAAGCACAAGATCGGCTTCAAGGGCCAGATCCTCGTCGAACCCAAACCGCAGGAGCCGTCGAAACACCAGTATGACTTCGACGTCGCCACCTGCATCGGGTTTTTGCGCAAATACGGGCTGGAGAACGAGGTGAAGCTCAACATCGAACAGGGCCACGCCATCCTTGCCGGTCACTCCTTCGAACATGAACTGGCCTTGGCCGCCTCCGAAGGGATGCTCGGCTCCATCGACATGAACCGCAATGATTACCAGTCCGGCTGGGACACCGATCAATTCCCGAACAACACGCCCGAAGTCGCACTGGCCTATTACCACGTGCTCAAATCCGGCGGTTTCACCAAGGGCGGCACGAATTTCGACGCCAAGCTGCGCCGCCAGTCCATCGACGCGGAAGACCTGGTCGCGGCCCACGTCGGCGGCATGGACATCTGCGCCCGCGGCCTGAAAGCCGCCGCCGCCATGATCGAAGACGGCGGGTTGGAGGAGGCCCTGGCCAATCGCTATGCAGGTTGGGAAACGCCCGAGGCCCAATCCATGCTCACCAGCGACCTCGCCACGATCACGAGCCGCGTGCTTGACGAAGGGATCAACCCGGAGCCACGCTCGGGTCGTCAGGAAATCCTCGAAAACTACGTCAACCGCTTCGTCTAAGCGACCAGCCAAGGGGCACGTCATGTATCTCGGTCTCGACCTCGGAACCTCCGGCCTTCGCGCAATCCTCACCGATGAAGCGGGCCGTGTTCTGGCCGAGGCCGAAGCCGCCTTCGACGTGTCCCACCCCCACCCCGGCTGGTCAGAACAGGACCCCGCCGACTGGGTCCGGGCCTGCGAAACGGTCGTGGCCGAGGTCCGGGCATACGCGCCCGACGCCTTTGGCGCCCTGAAGGGCATCGGTCTCTCCGGCCAGATGCACGGCGCGACGCTCATCGACACGAACGACGCGGTCCTGCGCCCCTGCATCCTGTGGAACGATACCCGCTCCATCGACGAGGCCGCCGCGCTCGACGCCACGCCCGGGATGCACGAAATCACCGGCAACATCGTCTTTCCCGGCTTCACCGCCCCGAAACTCGCCTGGGTCGCCAAACACGAACCCGAGATCTTCGCCAAGGTCGCCAAGGTGCTCCTGCCGAAAGACTACCTGCGCCTGTGGCTGACCGGCGAGTATATCTCCGACATGTCCGACAGCGCGGGCACCGCCTGGCTCGACGTGGGCAAACGCGACTGGTCGTCAGAGGCGCTGACACATGGCGGCATGCGCCGTGACCAGATGCCCGAGCTTGTCGAAGGCTCCGCCCCCGGCGGCACCCTGCGCGACAGCCTGCGCAGCGCGTGGGGCCTCACCGCCCCGGTCATCGTCGCGGGCGGCGCAGGCGACAACGCGGCCGCCGCCTGCGGGATCGGCGCCCTGGGCGAAGGCTCAGGATTTGTCTCGCTCGGCACCTCCGGCGTCCTGATGACCGGGCGCGACCGCTACGCCCCGGACCCGGCGTCCGCCGTCCACAGCTTTTGCCACGCGGTGCCCGACCGCTGGTATCAGATGGGCGTCATCCTTGCGGCGACCGACAGCCTCAACTGGCTCGCCCGCACCCTGGGCGAAAACCCCGCCGACCTCTCCGGCGCGCTGCCCGAGACCGCCACCGGCCCCTCGTCCCTGCGCTTTCTTCCCTACCTCTCGGGCGAACGCACACCGCACAACGACAGCACCATTCGCGGCGCCTTCATCGGGCTGGACGTGGCCATGGACCGCACCGACCTCACCCGCGCGGTGATGGAGGGCGTGGCCTTCGCCCTGCGCGACAGCCTGACCGCCTTACAAGGCACCGGCGCGCGCTTCGACACGCTTCTCGCCGTGGGCGGTGGCGCGCGGTCCCGCTTCTGGCTGACCACGCTCGCCACCACCCTGAACCTGCCGCTCTCGCTGCCCGCAGGCTCCGAGCTTGGCGCGGCCATGGGCGCGGCCCGCCTCGCCATCTGCGCGGTCACCGGGGCCAGCCCCGACGCGGTGATGACGCCCCCGGCCACCGCCGAAGTCATCGACCCCGACGCCAGCCTCACCGCATCCTACGATGCCGCCTACGCCCGCTACCGCGCGGCCTACCCGGCGCTGAAACACCTGGAGTAACCGATGGACCGGATCGTGCTCACCAACAAAGACATGCGCGTGGCACTCCTGTCCTATGGCGCGATCACGCAGGGCTGGTGGCTGGGCGAAACGCCCCTGATCCTCGGCCATGACGATCCGGAGGACTATCGCCGCGACAAGAACTTCCTCGGGGCCATCGCAGGCCGCACCGCGAACCGGATCGCGGGAGCCGCCTTCGATCTGGATGGCGAGACGCATCGGCTCCTCCCGAATGAAGGCGAAAACAGCCTCCACGGCGGTCCAACCGGCACCTGGGGACAGGACTGGACCATCGCGGAAGCCAACGACACCACCGCCCACCTGAAACTGCACTCGCCCGAGGGCGACGGCGGCTATCCCGGCGCGGTGGACTTCGAACTGATCGTCACGCTCGACGCGCCGCGCCTGATCTATGACCTGCGCGCGACCGTCAGCCGCCCGACGCCCATCAGCCTCGCCCAACACAATTATTACTGCCTCGGCAACTGGCCCGACACCCAAGGCCACACCCTGACCGTGAAGGCCGCCGAAACGCTCGACATCGACGCAGCCCTGATCCCCTCCGGCATACTCGCCCCGGTCGCGGGCACGCCTCTCGACTTTCGCACCCCCGCGCCCCTGTCGCAGGCCCGGGACGGCGTTGACCATTTCTATGTCCTCGACCCGAACCGCGACACGTCCAAGCCTAGCGTGACCCTCACCGCCCCCGATGGCCTGTCCCTCGCCGTGACGACCGAGGAACCCGGCACGCAAGTCTACACCGGCCACGCCATCTCGGGACCTTTCGCCAAATGCGCGGGCGTCTGCATCGAACCCTCGGGCTTCCCGAACGCGGTGAATATCCCCGCCTTTCCCTCCGTGATCGCAACACCCGAGCGCCCTTATCGCCAGGTGCTCACGCTCACGATCGAACAGACCGCACCATGATCCGCCTCGCAGCCCTCTTCCTCTGCACCGGCACAGCAGCCATGGCCCAGGACCTCGGCCCCCGGCCGACCTTCCCGGACCCGGACATGGCGCGCGTCGCACTGGGGCAGCTTCTGTTTTACGATCCGATCCTCTCTGGCAATCAGGGCGTCAGCTGCGCCACTTGCCACCACCCGGACTTCGGCACCTCCGACGGCGTCTCCCTCGCGCTCGGCGACGGTGGCATCGGCCTTGGCCCCGACCGCAAGATCGACCCGGAGAACCTCCCGGAACAACGCATCCCCCGCAACGCCCCCGGCCTGTGGAACCTCGGCGCAAGCGAATTCACACGGTTCTTCCACGACGGACGGCTCGAACTGGACGACACCCAGCCCCACGGCATCCGCACGCCGCTCGGCGCGGACATGACCCAAGGCTTCGACAGCCCCCTTGCAGCCCAGGCCATGTTCCCCGTGCTCTCGGGCGACGAGATGGCAGGCCATTACCAGGAAAACGACATCAGCCTTGCGGTGCGCCAGGGCCTCCTCGCCCAGCCCGGCGGCGCATGGGACAGGATCGCAGCCCGCGTCGAAGCCATCCCCGCCTACCGCGACGGTTTCTCCCAAGCCCTTCCCGGCGAGGACATCACCTTCGCCACCATCGCCAACGTCATCGCCGACTTCATCGCCTTCGAGTGGCGCGCCGACAACGCGCTTTTTGACCGCGCCATGCAGGGTGACGCCACGCTCCCGCCCGCGGCACAAGCCGGCCAAGACCTCTTCTACGGCAAGGCTGGTTGCAGCACCTGTCACGCAGGCTGGCTCCAGACCGACCATGATTTCCACGCCATCGCCATGCCGCAGATCGGCCCCGGCAAATCCGCGCGGTTCGAGACGCATGCCCGCGACGACGGCCGCCTGCGCGTCACCGGCAATCCCGACGATGCCTTCGCCTTCCGCACCCCGTCCCTGCGCAACGTGACGCTCACCGCGCCCTACGGACACGACGGCGCCTATGCCACGCTCGATGGCGTCATCCGCCACCATCTCGACCCAGTGGCCGCCCTGAAGTCCTACAGCCCGCAACAGGCCGTCCTGCCGAACCTCCCCGGCGCATCCGACCTGCGTATCCTGTCCTCACCGGCAGACGTCGAAGCCATCACGGACGCAAGCGACCTCACGCCGGTCTCGCTCACCGATCCCGAAATCGACGCTCTCATCGCCTTCCTGAAGACACTCGAAGACGACACCCCGCGCCTCGGCATCCCCGCGCAGGTTCCCAGCGGCCTCCCCGTCGTCGGCCGGTGATACGCGCCACCCGGTGGGCATCGAACCACGGGATTCGCATCCCCCACGCAGGCTTGGACTGGATGGCCAAGAGCCGACCCAAACCATGAGTCGGCGCGCGAGATTTCAAATACCCCTTTGATATTTCACCCCTTCCCAACGCCTGAAATCCATCTGGACGTTTTTTCTGGACAACTGTCCAAAACCTGTGGTCGCATATTCACAGGAGCGAGGAGGCTCCGATCAGGGAGGACTTTCAATGCCCAACAAAACGGCTTTCGACTACGTTATCGTCGGTGGCGGCTCGGCGGGATCGACGCTGGCCGCCCGGTTGACCGAGGACCCATCCGTTTCCGTTTGCCTGCTCGAAGCGGGCGGCAACGGCGACCATATCCTGATCCGCGCACCCGCCGCGACCGTGGCGATCCTTCCGGGGCACGGGAAGATCTCCAACTGGGCCTACGAGACCGTCCCGCAGCCGGGCCTGAACGGGCGGCGGGGCTACCAGCCACGCGGCAAGGCACTGGGCGGGTCGAGCGCGATCAACGCGATGCTCTATATCCGGGGTCACAAATCCGACTACGACGGCTGGGCCGAGCTGGGTTGCGACGGTTGGTCCTGGGACGAATGCCTCCCCTACTTCAAACGCGCCGAGAACAACGAAACCGGGGCCGACGATTTCCACGGGACGCAAGGCCCGCTTCACGTCTCCAACCAGAAAGCGCCGCGTCCGATCAGCCGCGCCTTTGTCGAGGCGGCAACCGAATGCCAGCATCGCGAAACGGCCGACTTCAACACCGGCGACAACGAAGGCGTCGGCCTGTACCAGGTCACCCAGTTCCACGACGAGGCGCGCAACGGCGAGCGCTGTTCGGCGGCCGCGGCCTACCTGCATCCGATCCGCGAAACGCGCAAGAACCTGACCATCATCACCGGGGCGCATGCGACCAGGATCCTGACCGAAGGCAAGCGCGCCACCGGCGTCGCCTACCGCAAAGGCCGCACGGATCATCAGGTAAAGGCAAACCGCGAAGTGCTGCTCTGCGGCGGCGCGTTCAATTCGCCGCAGCTTTTGCAGCTCTCCGGGATCGGCGTCGCCGAGGATATCCAACGCCACGGGATCGACGTGGTCCACGAATTGCCGGGTGTGGGCAAGAACCTTCAGGACCACCTCGACTTCATCCTGGCCCACAAAACGAAAGACACCGACAATTTCGGGATCGGGCTGGCAGGGACCATCGGCCTGACCAAGCACATCCTGAAATGGCGCAAGACCGGCAATTCGATGATCGCGACGCCCTTTGCCGAAGGCGCGGGCTTCCTGAAAACCGACCCCTCCCTCGACCGCCCCGACATCCAGCTCCACTTCGTGATCTCCATCGTCGACGACCACGCCCGCAAGCTGCACATGGGCCACGGGTTCTCCTGCCATGTTTGCGCACTCCGGCCCTACAGCCGTGGGGAAGTGTTCCTTGCGAGCGCCGACCCGATGGCCGCGCCGGGGATCGACCCGCAATTCCTGTCCGACCCGCGTGACCTCGAAACCACGATCAAGGGCGCGAAGATGACGCGCGACATCCTGCAGGCTCCAGCAATGAAACCCTATCGGCACAAGGAATTGTTCGGCGTGACCGACGGGATGAGCGACGCGGAGTGGGAACGCCACATCCGGGCGCGGGCCGACACGATCTATCACCCGGTCGGCACCTGCAAGATGGGCGTGGACGACATGTCGGTGGTCGACCCCGAGCTCAAGGTCCACGGCATGGAGGGGCTGCGCGTCGTCGACGCCTCGATCATGCCGACCCTCATCGGCGGCAACACGAACGCCCCCACCATCATGATCGCGGAACGCGCCGCCGACATGATCCGGGGCATCAAACCTGCGCCCGTCGCAGCGGAATAAAGGAGGACAGAATGTCCGGAACGATGATGACACAGGCGCTGACCACCGGGTCGCTGATCGCCCACGCAGAAACCTATCACGCGGGCACCGAGGTGGTGTCGGTCGAAACCGATGGCACCAAGTCCCACTCCTCCTGGGGTGAGATCGGGGCCAATGCCCGCCGGATGAAATCCGCGCTCGACACGCTCGGCGTTTCGGATGGCGCGCGCTGCGCGACGATTGCATGGAACAACCGCCGCCATCTCGAACTTTACTTCGGGATCGGCGCCGGGGGCCGTGTGACGCACACGATCAACCCGCGCCTGACGCCGGAACAGATGATCTATATCCTCAACCATGCCGAGGACGAGGTGCTGTTTCTGGATCGCACCTTCCTGCCGGTGGCCGCGAAGCTGGGCGAACACCTCAAGACGGTGAAGCATTACGTCCTGATGGGGCCGCGCGATGACGAAGCCGCGCAGACCGTCGAGGGGCTCTTGTTCTATGACGAGCTGCTGGAAACCGGCGATGCGGCAACCGACTGGCCCGATCTGGACGAAACCGCTCCGGCCGCTTTGTGCTACACCTCCGGAACCACCGGGAACCCCAAGGGCGTGCAGTATTCGCACCGCGCGCTGGTCCTTCACTCCATCGGCGGCAACCAGCCCGACGGTCTGAACATCGCCGCGCGGGACGTGGTGATGCCGGTCGTGCCCATGTTTCACGTCAACGCCTGGGGCGTGCCCTATATCGCCGCCGCCGTCGGGTCCAAGCTCGTGATGCCCGGACCGCATCTCGACGGCGAAAGCCTCGCCCGGTTGATCGACGCCGAACAGGTCACCCTCTCGCTCGGGGTGCCGACGATCTGGATGGGCCTCTTGGCCGGGCTGAAAGCGACCGGTATCAAGCCAACCTCCATGAAACGCACGGTGGTCGGCGGCTCCGCCCTGCCCCCCTCGATGATCCGCGACTTCCGCGACGCCTACGGGGTGGACCTGATCCACGCCTGGGGCATGACCGAAACCTCGCCGCTGGGCACCCTGAACCAGCTCCTGCAAAAGCATGACAGGCTCAGCGCCGACGAACAGGCCCGCTTGCGCGAAGGCCAGGGACGGCCCCCTTGGGGCGTCGAACTGCGCATCGTCGACGAAACCGGCCACGAGCTGCCCCGCGACGGCGAAACCCAGGGCGAGCTGCAAATCCGCGGCCACTGGGTGATCGAGAGCTACTTCGGGCAGGACGACAGCGCGCTGACCATGGACGGCTGGTTCGACACGGGCGACGTGGCGACGCTGGACGAAGACGGCTACATGGTGATCCGCGATCGCTCGAAGGACATCATCAAGTCCGGCGGCGAATGGATTTCAACGGTCGAACTGGAAAACATCGCCATCGCGCACCCCAAGATCGCCAACGCCGCCGCCATCGCGGCGCATCACCCGAAATGGGACGAACGCCCCGTCATCATCGCAGTCGCCGCCGAGGGCGAGACGCCAAACGAAACCGAGGTGCTGGCAAGCTACGAGGGCAAGGTCGCGCACTGGCAGGTGCCCGACCGCGTCGTATTCGTCGATGAATTGCCGCTGGGTGCGACCGGCAAGGTGCTGAAAACCAAGCTGCGCGAGGCCTACGGCAACATCCTGCTAGAAGAGGTGTAGGCCATGAACAAGGTCGCAACCGATATGGCTCCAGATCACGCCGCCCTCGACCGTGACCTCGCCGCGCTCGCCGCACCAACCGCCGCCAGCATGTTATCGGCAAGCTCCTGACCCGTTTCCAGCATCGCCCGAGCTGGTTGAAAATGCCCCGCATTTTCGCCAATGCACTGCGGGGATGAGACCGAGGACCGAACCGACGTGACAAAGCTCGACAAAATAGCCCGCCTCGCGGAAATGGCCGAAGCCAAGTCCGCGAAGCGCGCCCGCAAGAAGGATGAACTGGCCGATCATGCGATCACGGCGCTCAAGCAACTGGGCTATGCGCGCACGAGCCTGCGCGACATCGCCGAAATGTCCGGGGTCGCGGTCGGCACGCTGCACTACTACTTCGAGGACAAGGTCGATCTGATCACCTATTGCGTGCGCCGCTACAAGGTCGGTTTCGTGGCGAACATCGCCGAGATCCTCGACGCCGACGTGGCGCCGGAACAGCTCACCAAGAGCTTCATCAAAGGCCTGTCGCAGTCCATCGAACATGACGCCGAAACGCATCGGCTTTGGTACGACATCCGGTCCCAGGCCATGTTCGACCCGGCCTTCGAAGAGGTCGTCACGGACATCGAAGACGGTCTGATCGGCCTCGTCGCGACCTACCTCGAACGCCTCGGACGCCCCACGGACAAGGCCGAGACGGTCTACCTTGTCCTTGACGCCTGCTTCCGGTTCCACATCCAGGCCTTCCTGAAAGGTCAGGACACCGCCCCCGCGCGGTTCGAGCGCAAGGCCGTGGAGCTTCTTGCCCCCCTCTTGTGACGACGAGCCCCGCGACATTGTCACCGCGCATTGCCTGACCTTCGACTGCCGGACCACATGCTCCGTCTCGGGGCACCCGAAACGGTTCCGCCGCCGTCAGCTTCCGTCGCTGGCGTTCTCGGCCCGGGGCGGCGCAGGCGATTGGTCCGGGTTGAAGAACCGGAATTGTGCGCGGCCGGCGTGTTTGCAGCCATAGAGCGCCCTGTCGGCGTCGTTCAGCATCTGCTCGCCATCCGGGACCTGGTACTGGGTTGAAGACACCAATCCGATGGACGCCGAAATCCGGCACTGTTTGCCGTCGAAAGCTATCGGGGCCTCCAGCCGGCTGATGAGACGTGTGGCGATGTGGGACAACCGTTTCACATCTGTCAGGCCGGCGAATGTCACGACGAACTCATCCCCGCCGACCCGCGCGACCGTGTCGACGTCACGGGTTTCCTCGCGCAGGATCCGTCCGACTTCTTCCAGCACACGGTCCCCGGCCGCATGGCCGTAGGTGTCATTCACCTTCTTGAAGAAATCCAGGTCGATATGCGCGAGCGTGAAGGGGGTTCTGCGGTCGATCAGACGCGCCAGGGCCCGGTCCAGGGCACGGCGGTTCTGAAGCCCGGTGAGCGTGTCCGTCGTGGCATCGACCACCGCCTGGGTCACCGCGCCATGCAGCTTCTCGGTCAGTTTGCGGCTTTCGCTCATCACCGCTGCGTTTGCCTCGGCCAGATACAAAAGCTCCAGCGTCAATTCGGTGGGCGCGAAATCGGAACCGGCGAGGTTGAACCGTGACACAGCGTCAAAGACCGAAATCCCGAAGGACAGGTTGACCAGGAACCCCGCGCGGTCCGGGAGCGTCACCGCCGAACCGATCAACTGGGTCCGGTCCTCCGTGCGCAACCTGAGAAGCATCTTGCCGGTTGATCCGCGGTAGAGCTGTTCGAACAACTCATCCTCTTTGGGCCGCCGAAGATCGAAGACGTCGAGCGCCCGGAGACCCAGCACGGGCGTGCCGTCCAGCACCTTGGCAAGCGTCGGTCCGATGTGGGTGATCTTGCCGTCGAAATCGGCCACCAGATGCATCGGCATCAACACGTCCAGACTGCGTTCAGTCAACGTTTGCCGCCGTTTCTCAGCCACGCTCAGTCCCCCACCGAGATCGACACGTCGGCGAGGTGAAAATCACGACCATCCGCGAAATCCTCGGTCACCAGAAGGATCGACAGCACCTCTGCCGCATCGCGTCGTCCGATGTGGTCGAGAAAGACCAGGGCGCCGTAATCGTCGGCAAGGGCGCGCAGGAGCCCCATCAGAAGATGCCCGATCCCGTCGAACGCCAGCGCGCATTCGAGTTCGAAACGACCCTCTTCCCGTTCGACGAGACACATGTCGGGCAAATCGAGATCAGGGACCGCGAGTGCGGCCCGACCCGAGAGATCCTCCAGTGAATGCAGGAAATCCTCGAAATCGACGCCGCCGAACCGCAGCAGCCGACGCACCCGCGCCGATGCCTCGCTCACGACCAGAAACGTTCCGAAGTCCTCCAACAGCACCTCGCGCTCCTTGTCGAGCAGCTCGGCACAGAGATCGACGACACGCTCCAGCAGCGCCTTGTCATACCGAAACATTGCCTCGAACCCGTCGATACCGGCATCGAGGCGTCGCATGGCCTGGCGCCACGTGTCTTCGCTATAGGCGGCCTTTATGAACCCTTCGAAAGACCGGCTGATCAACCCGTGCATGAACGGTCACCCTTGTTTCCTTGCCACCGTCATAGCCGCCAAATGTTAAGATACTCACACCTGCCGCCGGCCCGAACCAAACGCTGGACAGCTCGACCGGGCATCTCAAGGATAGCCCGCCGTCCCGGTTAACCGGACAGCATCGCCAGCGCGCCGATATGATCGAGCACCAGCGCCGCATGCGGTTCAAGCGTCGCACGGGTCGCGGGGCCGGTCAGGACGCCGATGGGGATCATTCCCGCAGCCCGGGCGGCGTGAAGGTCGTGCAGGCTGTCACCGACCATGGCGATCCGGCGTGGGTCGCATTGCACCGCTCGGGCGAAGCCCAGGCACATGGCGGGATGCGGTTTCGGGGTGAACCCGCTGTCGGCGCCCACGATAAAGTCGAACGCCTCCAGCACGCCCGCGCTTGCAAGATGCGCCCGCGCAGGCGCTTCGCCGTCATTGGTCGCCACGCCCAGCCCCAAACCGGCCCGGCGCAACCCGTCCAGCAGGGGCCGCAGCGGCACCGGGCTGACCACCTCCACCTTGGCCGCCGCTGCGTTGATATCGCGCAGGAGGTCATGCGGATCGCAGTTCAGAACAGGTGCGAGCGCCCGCGCGACGTCGAGAGGCGTTCCCGCGATGGCGGGCGACCCCGGCACGAACCGTCGGCTGTCCCGGTCAAAGCCGATGGCGGCACCAAGCCGTCCCGCAAGTGCTGCGTCCCCGTCGGAAAGTTTAACGAACAGTTTCTCGGCCCAGGCGACCCAGGTGGCATCGAAATCGAAGAGCGTGCCATCCTTGTCGAAGAGAACCGCCTCGATGCCGAGCGACCTCAGGTCCAATGCATCTCTCCGCCACCGGGCAGTGCGGCGCGCGCCCGCATCGGCGTATCATAGGCCAGGCCCTCGGTGTCGCAAAACTCTATAACCCATTGATCATCCATGCAGATAAAATCCAGAAGTCCCCCCAGGAACGCGGGGTCTCCCGCGCCGTCGCGCAGTTTCTCAATGTCCGAGCCGGTCGACCCGAGGAAGACCGGCAACAGCTCGTCATTGGTCGCGAGCCAGCCCAGCGCCTTCAGCGCAATCGTCTCCGCCTTATCCTGCCGCATTGTTTCGAAGTCCTGCTTTTGGGAACCCTTTGTTAATACTTCTTTGGCAATGGTTACTCGAACGCAACCGAAATGAGTCAAATTTGATCGGCACGAAATGAGTGGTTCCATTGTCATAGCGGACGACCTGGTCACCGAACGCATTGCGCTGAAAGCGCGGCTGACGGGCACCCATCATCGTCTGGCACAGGCCTCGGGTCGCGCCGACCTTATGCGGGAGTTTTCCGCGGGTCCGCCGGATGCTGTCGTCATGGATATCGAGTTCGACCAGGGACGCGCCATCGAGATTTGCCGCGACCTGAAATCGACCCCGCGGTTTCGTGACGTGCCGATCCTTCTCTACGGCGCGAAGTCCGACCGGGACGCGCGGATCGCAGCCTTCGAGGCCGGGGCGGATGAATGCCTTGCCGACCTCCCGGGCGAACGGTTGCTGCTGGCCCTGTTGCGCAACCTGATCCGCAAACGCGCAACCTTGGCCGAACTGGAGCGGCGACACGCCCTGGTGCGGTCAGGCGAAATGTCGGAAAGCCCGGGACAGTTCCAGACCCGGATGAACGTGGCCGTGGTCACGCGGGACCCGAAACGCGGCATCGCACTGCGCCGGGACATCGAACCCGCCTGCCCCGGCGCAATCGCGCTCCATTCCTTTCTCAACGTGCTCGAAATCACCGACGACGCCGCGACGGTGCCGGACTCCTTTCTTATCGAAGAGATCCCAGGCGACCCAGGCCACGCGCTGCGACTGATCAGCGAGTTACGGGCGCGCAGGGCGTCAAAAGACGCGGTCATTCTCCTCTTGGCGCAGGGCGACTTCGGGGAGGCCGCCGACATGGCGCTGGACCTTGGCGCCGACGCGGTCGCACCGGGCAGCGCCACGGCAAGCGAACTGGCGCTGCGCCTGACGGCATTGGTCTCGCGCAAACGCGACATCGACCGGCTGCGCCAGCAAGTGGACACCCAGTTGGACGCAGCCCTTCGCGATCCATTGACGGGGCTTTTCAACCGGCGCTATGCCGACAGCTACCTGTGCAATCTCGGCATGGATGCGAAGCGCACCCAAACCCCCTATTCGGTGATGATCCTCGACCTCGATCACTTCAAATCCATCAACGACCGGCATGGCCACTTTGTCGGTGACGCCGTGCTCCGCACCATCGCGGACCGGCTGAAGGCCAACATCCGGGACGTGGACCTGGCGGCACGGATCGGCGGGGAGGAATTCCTTGTGGTTTGGCACGACGCCGGTGCGGACCGGGCCGAACGCGTGGCCGAACGGCTGCGACAGGTGATCGGCGGGCGGCCCGTCAGCGTGCCGAAACCCCCGCTCGTCGTGCCGGTCACCGCGTCAATCGGCGTCGCGACGGCGGAGGCTGGCGATGCCGATCTTGCCGCGCTGCTGGAAGCCGCGGATCAGGCGCTCTACCTGTCGAAAGCGGCGGGGCGCGATCAAGTGACCTTCGCCCCCTCACAGGACGCCGCCTGAGATCAGTCGCGATCGCCACCATAAAGCGTCCCGCCAAATACCAGTGTGGCAGGTTTTTTGGCGGAACGCTTTAGCGGTCGCCCTGAACACGGCTCATCGCCCGCTGGAACCCGCGCTCCAGCCGGTCGGCGTATCGCGCACGTTCCTCGTCACTCATCGTCTCGATCTGCTCAAGGAGCACATCCCGCCCGATCACCGCACGACCGCGCGCACTGTCGGATTGCGCGTCGAAGATCTCTCCAAGCGCCTCGGCATCGAACGGCTCGGACCGCAAGATCGCGAGCATGTCGGTGAACTGCTGCGCGAGCGCGTCGCGGCTCAGCTTGTGCGCACCGGCCCGGTCATCGAGCATCCGCATGGCATCGCGGCGCGCCTCCTCTGGCAACGACCGGGCAAAGGGGCCAAGTGCCGGGTCGACCCGCACGCGGTCATGCATCGACCGCGGGTGCCGGTCCGGTCCAAACTCTCCCACGCGGACCCCAACGATCGCGCCGATAACCAACAGGTTCAACGTCAGCGACAGCGCGAACAGCGCTTTGAGCCAGGGGCGCATTCCGGTGCGCGGCCGATCCGGCGTCTCACTCATGGGGCCGTCTCCTCGTAGGCTGCAAAGGCCGCGTAGCCCGACAGCATGTCTTCCAGTTCATAACTTGTCTCGGCGGTCGTGGCACCAAGCAGGCCACCGGTCACCGTGGCCAATTGATCGGGCGCGGCCGCACCGATCCACACCCCTGCCACCGTGGCGGTCGCCATGCTTGCCATCGCGGGCCAGCCGCCAATAGCCGCCCGCAACATCGCCCAGACCCGGGGTTTCGGACGTGCAGGCACCTTGGGGGCCCGTGTCGCCGCCAGTTCCGCTTCCGCATCCGCGAAGACACGCGCCATCAGGGCATCGGAGGCCTCCGGCCGGTCATCGCGCGCCGCCTCGAAGAAGCTCTCCAGAAACAGATCGTCTTTGTCAGTCTTCGACATATCCCAACTCCTCACGCTGATCGGCCAAGAGCTTGGCCAACGTGCGTTTGCCGCGCGCGGTCAGACTTTCGACCGCCTCGACACTGATCTCCATCGCCTCGGCGATCTCCGGATTTCCCAACCCTTCGAGATGCCGCAGCACCACCGCTTCCCGTTGCCGGTCGGGCATCTGCGCCAACGCGGCCTCCAGGGCGCGCGCCCGGTCCGCTGCAATCAGTCCCGCGACCGCCCCCGGCGCATCGTCTTCCGGCTCGGGCACCGCGTCCAGATCGACGCCGCGTTTCTTGCGCAGCCGGTCGGTGCAGAGGTTCGACGTGACCCGGTAGAGCCATGTCGTCACCTTCGCCTCGCCCTGCCGCCACTTCGGCGCGATCTTCCACAGGCGCAGCATCGCTTCCTGCGTCACGTCCTCGGCCTCGGCCCTGTCACCGCCCAGCATCCGCGTGGCAAAGCCCATCACACGCGGGGTCAGGCGAGCGGTCAAAAGCATCGCCGACTCCCGGTCCCCATTGCCGAAAGCCACGAGCAGAGCCTCGTCCGAGACTTCGCTTGATGCGTCGAGAGCCATATCCATTGCGTCCGTGTGTTATGCTCTTGGCGCTGTGCGCGCAATTCATCGTCGGGCGGGCCAGCGCGGCCCGCCCCCGGTCCAGTCCTACCAGCGACCGAAGAACGCGCCACCGCGTTCGCCATGTTCACCGCGCATTCCATGACCACCCTTCATGCCGTGGCGTTCACCGCGCTCACCGCCACGCCGGTCGCCGTGACGGTCCATGCGGGCCTCCCGGTTCGCTTTCATCTCGTCGAATTCGGCCTCGGACCACGCGTTGTCGTCATCGGTGTCAAAACGGTCGATCAGGCGCCCAAAGTCGCGCTTCGGGGTCATCTCATCCGCTTCCAGCGTGCCGTTGTTGTCGGTATCGGCACGCGCGAAGAGGCGCTCGGCCATCCACTCGGCACGGGCCGCGACCTGGGTGTCGGACGGGCGGTCCTCCGCCTCGACCCCGGCCAGCCGCTCATTCATCTGCGCCACGATCCCGGCGGCCATTTCCTCGGGTGTCACCGCGCCGTCACCATCCGCGTCGGCATCCGAGAAGCGGGCCTCGGCCTGCGCGGCGAAGTCTTCTTCCGTGATCTGACCGTTCCCGTCCGTGTCGAGATCGGCAAAAGTCATTTCCACATGCGCGCCCATGGCGCCGCCCATGCGCGGACCGCCATCCCGGGCCGTGGCCATGGTCGGGATTGCCAAGGTTGCCGCGGTGCCCATCAAAAGGCCGAAGCCTGCGATTTTCATTGCTCGTTTCATTTCGTGTTCTCTCCGTTATGGTCAAGGTGTCCTGCCTTGCCGCCAGGAGCATCTGTGCCGCCCGACTTGTCCCTCAAACGGGTGCACTGCACGTTTCCGTCGCTCGGCAGTCGAAAAAGTGCGAAAAACGTGCGAAACATCGCCCGCGACATTCCGCGCCATGGGGTTTTGCGCCAAGCGTGCCTACATACCCTCAAGCGAACAGACCGAATAAGTGAGACTGCCATGACCGCCACCACGACTGATACCACCCTGGACACCGGCCAAGAAACGGGTGCAGAGCGCCCGGTGAAGCCCGCAATGTGGCGCGGCTGGCGTCGGCGCTGCCCGAATTGCGGCACCGGCCCGATGATGAAAAGCTACCTGAAGGTGGCCGACAGCTGCCCGGTGTGCTCCGAAGAGCTGCATCACCAACGCGCCGACGACGGGCCAGCCTACCTCACGATCCTCGTGGTGGGTCACCTCATGGTGCCTTTTTTCCACTTCGGCTACACCATCTTCCGCCCCGATCCGATGATCCTCTTCTCCGCGATCTCGATCATCGCGGTTGCCATTGGGCTTTACCTTCTGCCAAGGTTCAAAGGCCTGATGGTGGGCGTGCAATGGGCCAAACGGCTGCACGGTTTCGCCCCTGCCGACGACCGGGCGGAAAACACGTAGACGGGGGCCGACCCCCGCGAGGGGAGAGCATGAGCGGCACCGAGGACAAGTCCAAGATCATACGTGATGCGGCAACGGTGGTCCTGATCCGCGACGCCGACACCGAAACGCCGCGCGTCCTGATGGGCCAACGCGGCGCCAAGGCTGCCTTCATGCCCAATAAGTTCGTCTTCCCGGGCGGCGCATTGGACACCGAAGACGCGCGCGCCCCACTGGCCGAAAAAGGTGCCGAACCCTGCCGCACGCGGTTGGATGAAGATGCAAAGGCCGGGATCGGCCCCGCGTTATTGGCCGCAGCGATCCGCGAGCTTTGGGAGGAAACCGGCCAGATCCTGGGCGTGCCCGGCGTCTGGGACGAAGAGGTGCCTGAAAGCTGGCAGGGCTTCGCCGACGAGGGCTACATCCCGTCACCTGACGGACTGGCCTTCGTCTTTCGCGCAATCACGCCCCCCGGTCGCCCGCGCCGCTTCGATGCGCGGTTCTTTCTCGCCGATGCGGCCCGGTTGAAAACCGACCCGGACGATTTCTCCGGCGCGGAAGACGAGCTGTCCAACCTGCAATGGATTCCGCTGGCCGAAGTGCGCGACTTCGACCTGCCCTTCATCACGCAAGTCGTTCTGGCCGAAATCGCAGGCCGCCTGCCCGACGTCTCCGCCCCCGAGGCAGTCCCCTATTTCAAGAACGACGCCGAGGAGAGCCTGTTTCTGCGCCTCGGCGGCGTCGTCGAGATGCCCACATCACAGGCAAACGAGCCTTAAGACACTGCAAATGCAGGGTCACGGCGCGCTCGCGCATTTTTCTTTTGATCAAATTCCGCCTGAGGGTAACCTTTAACCATGGCCCTCTCTCAACGAAGGGTCTTGGACAAAGGAGGTTGCGCGCAATGCAGGACGCTCTTGTGGCCGCTGCCGACGAACTTGTCGGTGACGGGATCCGGGACACGGGGATCACCCTGACCGAAAATCTCAGGCATTACATGGCGATCACGTTCGCACGGTATATGCGCGAACAGGTGGAGGTCGACGGGCTGACGATCCGCATCGTGGAAGCGATGGACCGCCGCGCCAATCCGTTCGAAATGCGCGGGCTGGCCGACAGTTGCCTGATCGCCTGTGCCGTCTTCGCCGAACGCCTGCGGGCGGCCGGCGGATCGCTTCGCCACTACGCGGGCATGGGGCAAACAGCCTATGACGCGGCCGCGCTGATCGAACAGGCGGTGTCATTCCCCCATATGCGCGACGTGCTCGCCGCCGCCACGACCCGCCCGCCCGAAGGCCTGCGCGACCTGCTCGACGCCGCAAGATCGGGCTCGACCGTGGCACGAGAGCGGTTGAAGGAAGACGGCGTCGTCGCCTTTCCGACGTCACGGTTCATTCACTGAGGCGGACCGATCAACAGCCCCATGTCTCGCCCGGCGTTTACGAATTCGTCGCATCCCCCCACGCGGCCTCTAACCCCCTATCACTAAATACAAAACCAGTTTTCTAGTTTTCTAGTGAAACGGGACCGGCTGCACCTGTTCCGGTCAACCCCCAAACGCCCCGCCAGACAAGAAAATGCCCCGTCCGGCAAGGGGGTCGGACGGGGCGTTTTCCGCGCTTATGAGTTTGGGGGGCAGGAACAAGCGCGAAAAGTCTTATGGAAGTCACGGCGCGCGCCAGGGATGCAATAAGGGCGCGCGCCGTGGCCCGTCAGGCGGTAGGTCTGGCGGGCCACCCCTCCCCCAGCCGGGCATCTTCATCCAGCATCGCCGACACGATCATCCGGGCTGTCTGTCCGGAATAACTGGAATACGGAGCGGGGAGCCGCGTGGATGACAGGAATTCAAGCGTCATCGCGCCAGGCACATCGGCATCAGCAAGGACAAGGGCGCCACCTTCCGCGTGAATCACCTCGTGCGCGTCGAAGTGCAGGGTTATCACGTCGGCCAGCGCCTCGCCGGAGATCGCTTCGATCCCGCGCAGCCCGACGAGGTCACGGGCGCGCAGGATCGCGAAGGGGTCAGCGAACAACCGTTCGGCCGCGTCGCTTTCCACCATCACGTTCTGATCCGGCAGCAGGATCATGTCGGCACAATTCCCAAGGGCCCCGGCCGGGACGAGGACGGGCCGGGAGAACGCGGGAAGCCTGGCCGGCATCGGCGCGCGACTCACCGCGATCACCGTTTGCAGGCCGTTGTCGAAGGTCAGGACCTGGTCGCCCGCAGAGATCGCCTCGACCGGACGCCACCCCATCGCGGTCGCGATGGTCGTGCCGGCCAGCAGGCCCTCGGTCGCGCAATCCGCCACCGGGCCGGACCCGACAGGTCCGCCGATGTCCGCCATCAGGCGGTCTTCGCGGCGTGCGGCGATGTCAAATCCGAACATGGCACTTCCCCAGGCTTGTCAGCGACGCGGCCGGGTGGCAGCCCGTGGTGGCCCGTCGTTCCTAAACATTCAGAAGGATGCGCGGAGAATCTCGGGCATGAGTAAGGTGATATTGCGGCATTGTTGCGGCCTCTTTGACGGTCCGCCCCAAGCCGGATCGATTGTTGCCCCATGAGCGCCGAAATCACCCATCGAACCTGTATCCGAACTGCGTGATATCCGCATCACAGGCCTCCGCGACCGCTGCGCGGGAGGCATCCGAATAATACGCCTGGTACGCCCGCTCCCGATTCGACTGGTTCTCATGCACCGGCGCGCCGAGCGTCACGCCCAATGCTGCCTCCACCGGAGCGAGGTCCTCCGCGAAATGTTCCAGCCGGATGAAGTGATCCCCCCGCACCACACCATCCTTGTCGGTCACGTAGCTCGCATAGGAGTTCAGCCTCAGCGACCGCAGGATCATCGGATCGCGCGCAAACCCTTCGAAATCCTTCGCCTTGGCCACTGCCACCGCCGGATGTTCGAACCTCTGCGCCTGAAGCCAATGGTAATAGCTTACCATCCGATCCCAGGGATTGCGCACCAGCGTGAAGACGAAGAACGCCTCCATCTCCTCCTGCGTCACCAATCCATAAAGGTCCGCCAGCTTCGAATGCTTCCACAACCGCCCGGAGGTCCGCACCCCCTTCACCTTGCCCCGGCGATTGCGCGCCTTCGGCGTATCGCCCAGCATGATATCGTCCTTCATCGCCTTGCCTTCCAGCATGAGCGCCAGCGATGTGCCCCCGGTTTTCGGAGCATGGACGAAGATATAGCGGCGACCGCGCGAAAAAATCATGTTCGGACCCTAGCCGCCTGCGCAACAATCGAAAAGCTGGATTGACGCATGGACGCGGATGCGCCCTAATCGCCGACACGCATGACAAGGGAGGAGATCATGGGCTGGCTTTCCGACGAGACCGGGCTTGACAAAAACGCGGCGAACTTCGTCGCCCTGACGCCGCTGTCGCATCTTGCGCGGGCGGCGCGGGTGATGCCCGCGCGCACCGCGGTGGTGGACCGCGACCGCCGCTTCACCTACGCCGACCTGCACGCGCGCACCTCCCGCCTCGCCTCGGCCCTGGCGCGGGCAGGCGTCGGGTCCGGCGACGTGGTGGCCACGGTCCTCCCCAACACGCTGGCACAGGTCGAAGCGCATTGGGGCGTGCCCGCCATGGGCGGCGTTCTGAATACCATCAACGTGCGCCTCGACGTGAACACCATCGCCTACATCCTGGGTCACGGCGAAGCCAAGCTCGTGCTGGTCGACACCCAGTTCCTTCCCGTCGTCGAGAAAGCCATCGCCAGGATGGACAGCCCCGCCCCCAAGGTGGTCGAGGTCTCCGACACGCCCGCCGGCTACCCCGCGAGCGGCAATCACACCGAGTACGAGGACTTCCTCGCCTCGGGCGACCCTGCCTTCGACTGGGTGATGCCCGGGGACGAATGGGAAAGCCTCGCGCTGAATTACACCTCCGGCACCACGGGCCGCCCCAAGGGCGTGGTCTATTCCCACCGGGGCGCCTACCTGCACACCATGGGTGTTGCGCTCACATGGGGCCTCACCCGCAAGACGGTCTATCTCACCATCGTGCCGCTGTTTCACTGCAACAACTGGTGCCACACATGGACCCTCCCCGCTGTCGGCGGCACCGTGGTCTGCTGTCGCGACATCACGGCCAAGGCGATCTACGACGCCATCGCGGACGAAGGCGTGACCCATTTCGGCGGCGCCCCCATCGTGCTCAACACCCTCATCAACGCCAAGGACAACGAGCGGCGCGACTTCGACCACGTGGTCGAAGTCTTCACCGCCGGCGCGCCGCCGCCCGCCGCCACCTTCGCGGGCATCGAACCCTTGGGCTTCCACGTGACCCAGGTCTACGGGCTCACCGAAACCTACGGCCACATCACCGAAACCCTGTGGCAGGACCACTGGGACGACCTCGCCCCCGAGGACCGCTATGCCATCAAGGCCCGCACCGGCGTCCTCCACGCGGACATGGCGGATGTGACCGTGAAAGACCCGGAGACGATGGAACAGGTCCCGATGAACGAGGCCTCGCTGGGCGAAATCATGGCGCGCGGCAACGTGGTGATGAAGGGCTACCTGAAGAACCCCGAGGAAACCCAAAAAGCCTTCGCGGGCGGCTACTTCCACACCGGCGACATCGCTTTCCAACACCCGGACGGCTACATCAAGATCACCGACCGGGCCAAGGACATCATCATTTCGGGTGGCGAAAACGTCTCCTCGGTCGAGGTCGAGAACGCGCTCTCCTCGCACCCCGCCGTGTCGCTCTGCGCCGTGGTTGCCAAGCCGGACGAGAAATGGGGCGAAGTGCCCTGCGCCTTCGTGGAACTCAAGGACGGCGCAACGGCGGACGAGGCCGACCTCATCGCCTTTGCCCGTGACCGGCTCGCGGGCTTCAAGACGCCCAAGCACGTGGTCTTCACCGAGCTACCCAAGACCTCCACCGGCAAGATCCAGAAATTCGAACTGCGCAAACAGGTGGCCGACCTCTAGCCCATCCCCGTCTCTGGTTTCAAAATACCTCGGGGGGCGGCGCTCGCGCCGGGGGGCAGCGCCCCCCACGGCGTGGTCCACCGCAGGTGGACTGCGCAAAACCTGCCTGCGCGTCCGCGCAGACCGCGTTGCAGCGCTTTTCATAGGCCGCGCGCCGGGCTATCTTGCTCGCAATAACAACCAACAGAGCAGCCCCGCCGATGACGGCCCTGACCCAATACGAGCGGATCGAAGCCACCGGCCTGTGGCGACCCGGGGCCGAGGCGCAGCGCGTCGAAGTCATCGTTTCCATCGGGGATGCCACGCTGACCATTTCCGACAAGGCCGACCGGGCGCTCTCGCATTGGTCGCTCGCCGCGGTCCACCGGCTGAACGCGGGCAAACGCCCCGCGCTTTTCGCGCCATCGGACGACCCGGAAGAGGCCGAGAACCTCGAGATTGACGACGACGTGATGATCGACGCGATCGAGAAGGTCCGCAAGACGCTCCTCAAACGGCGCCCGCGCCAGGGGCGGCTGCGAAGCGGGATCACGCTCTCCCTCCTCGCCGGGCTCACCATCGGCGCGGTCACGTGGCTGCCCGACGCGCTCACCCGCCAGACGCTTGCTGTTCTACCCGACGTCACCCGCCAAGACGTGGGCAATGAGCTTCTCACCCGCATCCGCCGGATCTCCGGCACCCCTTGCGACAGCCCGCTGGGTCAAGCCGCATTGCGCCGGCTCTCGACCCGTATCCTGGGCGACGACGCGCCGCGCGTCGTCGTTCTCTCCTCGGGCGTCGGCACCGCCAGTCACCTTCCGGGCCAGACCGTCCTTCTGAACCGGGCCCTGGTCGAGGAGTACGAGGAACCGGACGTGGCCGCGGGCTTCATCCTCGCCGAGCACCTGCGCGCCAAAGCCCACGACCCCATGCTCGACCTCCTGGATCATGCCGGTCTCATCGCCACCGTCCGGATGCTGACCACGGGAACGATCTCGGGCGAGGTGCTCGACAGCTACGCCGAGACCCTCTTCACCGACCCGGCCCCCTCGCTCGACCCGGCCGCGCTCCTGGATCTGTTCGCCGCGTCCCGTGTCCGCGCCACGCCCTATGCCTACGCGTTGGACAAGAGCGGCGAAACGACCCTCACCCTGATCGAAGCGGACCCGATACCGGTGAGCGACGCACAACCGCTGATCCCGGACAGCGCCTGGGTCAGCCTGCAAGGGATCTGCGGCGAATAAAAAACCCCGCCGGAGCGGGGTTCTTGGAAAGCCATGGCGATGGTCGGGCTAGCGTGACAGGGACACCAGCTCACGCGGGACCGTATTGGTCCAGACCTGCTGCATCTCAAGCTCACCCTCGATCGTGCGCACCGCGCGATAGGGGTTCAGACGGTCGTCATCCCACGCGGGGCGATACCCTGCGGGTGCCCTGGTGGCCCCGTTGACGATCACGCGCGGGTTGGAGGCGGGCATCCGCCCGTATCCTGCCTCCGGCCTGTAGGGGTTCTTGGTCGCAACGGTTGTCGTGCCCGTCGAACGGGTCGTCGCAGCCACGGGACGATTGGCGGCATGGCCGAAGTTGTCTACGCCAACGCCGCCAGCGGCTTCGAACTCGATCCCGGCCGCGGCATAGGCGGCGGATTTCGCCGCGATATAGGCCTCGTAGCTTCCGCCCTGCGGCGGCGCACGGAACCGGCCAGCAGCGCGTTCACCACCTTCGGATGCGAAACCGCGCCCCCCTTCGGGACCGTTATAGGGCATCCGCACAGCCCCGACGGTGCCGGAGACAAGCGTGCCATGGCCCGCAGTGAAGTGGCGCGTATCGGGACGCGGCCCGTTGACGACGACACGGCGGGTCGGACGATACTGGGAATAGCTCGACGCGGCTTCGGCCTGCGCCACCACGACGGGCGCCGGGCTGGCGACAAGCTCGGTGCGCATCCCGCCAGCGTGGTTCACCGTGTAGGTGCGCGGGGCGAGCAGACCCGTGCCGCAATCAAGGCTGACTTCCGAGCCCCCCACCATGACGCGGGCCGACCGTGCGCCCTCGGGGCAGGTCACGGCAAGCTGACGGGTCTTGGCGCGCACCGGCGTCGCGTCCCGCGACGGGGCCGACACGTTCGTCGGCTCGGGGGCCGGGCTCGGCGTGGGAAGCGTGCCGATCCCGAAGAACCCGCCATTGTTGCCCGCGGGGGTGCGGACAGAGGCGGTTTGACGCTGGGCCGGCTGCGTGGCGGTCGGCTGCGCGGTGGTCGCGGCCACGTCTGCCGGGGCCGGCGGCGCAATGGGCTTCGGCGGCGCTGAGGCGCGTGGCGTGCCTGCGGCAAAGGTCGGGTTCAACCCGCAGATCACCTGTTTGCGATCCGCCGAGAGGCGCGGCACCCAATTCGTGGCAGAGCCGACATTGGCCCGTGCATAGGCGCAGCCACGGCTGTCCACATAAACATCGCCGGAATAGCTCGCCGGCGGGGTTTCACGCGGCTTGGCGCCGTCTTTCAAGGTGAGTGCCTGGGCCGAGCCCGTCACAAGGGCGGCAGCGATGGCCAAGGCAGACAGATAACCTGTTCTATTCATTAAAGTGTCCCCCAACACTAGATATGGGATCACCATGGCCCAAGGCACGCGGGGAGTAAAGAGGCGAGGACCACGATTTCCAAGGCAGAAACAGAAGTGGAATGACCCGTTACTTGGTTCCGAACATGCGGTCGCCCGCATCGCCAAGCCCCGGAACGATATAACCTTTTTCGTTCAGCTTCTCATCCAGCGCGGCCGTGATGATCGGCACATCCGGGTGTGCTTCTTTCATCCGGGCGACGCCTTCGGGCGCGGCCAGCAGGCACAGGAAGCGAATATCTTTCGCGCCGGCTTCCTTGAGCATGTCGACAGCCGCCGCCGACGAGTTCCCGGTGGCCAGCATCGGGTCCACGGCGATCACCATGCGTTCGTCCAACTGCTCAGGCACCTTGAAATAATATTTATGCGGCTTGAGCGTCACCTCGTCCCGGTAGAGCCCGACAAACCCGACGCGGGCCGAGGGGATCAGCTCCAGCATCCCGTCGAGAAGCCCGTTGCCCGCCCGCAGGATCGAGATCAGCGCCAGCTTCCGCCCCTTCAACGTCGGCGCATCCATCGGCTGGATCGGCGTCTCGATGCGTTTCGTCGTCATCTCCAGCTCGCGCGTGACCTCGTAGGCCAGAAGCAGGGAAATCTCGCGCAGAAGCTGGC
>DOUP01000079.1 GCA_003520545.1 Maritimibacter sp.
TGGTGCTGGAATTCAGCCAGATCCCCAACGACCTGATGCAAAAGGCCTACGATCTCTATTCCTTCAACGTGATCCCGAAGATGGGCAAAGTCATCGCGAACGA
Organism: Maritimibacter sp.; assembly: GCA_003520545.1. Lineage (GTDB taxonomy): Bacteria > Pseudomonadota > Alphaproteobacteria > Rhodobacterales > Rhodobacteraceae > Maritimibacter. Next base: position 104 of record DOUP01000079.1, read on the forward strand.
CAGCGAAAGCTACCAATACCTCGTGGAATCCATCCGCAAGTTCCCCGATCAGGAAACCTTCGCCTCCATGATCCGCACCGCGGGCTTCGACAACGTGAAATACCGCAACCTGACCATGGGCATCGCGGCGCTCCACTCCGGCTGGAAAATCTGATGCGCGGCCCGATCAACATCTGGCGGTTGATCCGCACGGGGGCCACCTTCGCGCGCACCGGCGCCTTGGGCGAGATGCTTGATGCCATGAGTGCCCCGCCCTTGGTGCGCCTTGCCGTGCGCTCGGTCAGCTGGACCTTCGCCTGGCTCGGCAAAAAGGGCGACCCGGATCTCCCGCCGGTAACCCGCGCCATCACCGCGCTTGGACCGGCCTACGTGAAGTTCGGCCAGATCCTCTCGACCCGCCCGGATGTGGTGGGGCAGGAAATGGCCGAGCAACTCACCTACCTGCAAGACAAGCTCGATCCCTTTCCAACCTCCGTGGCCCGCAAGACCATCGAAAGCGAGCTGGGTATCAAGGTTGACGATGTGTTCGCGGACTTCTCCGATTCCATCGCTGCCGCCTCCATCGCGCAAGTCCATGAGGCGCGTCTGCGCACGACCGGCGAACGCGTGGCAATCAAAGTCCTGCGGCCCCGGATCGAACGCGCCTTCCGCACCGATCTGGATGCCTTCCACTTCGCCGCTTCAGTGATCGAATTGCTCCTACCCAGGACCCGCCGCCTGCGCCCACAGGACGTGGTCCAGCATTTCGAGGATACCGTTCTCGGCGAGCTGGACCTGCGCCAGGAAGCCGCCTCGGCCTCGGAATTCGCCGAGAACACCCAGCAGGACACGGGCTTTATCGTGCCGGAGATTCGCTGGCACCTGTCCTCGCGCCGCGTGATGACGATGGAATGGGCGGACGGCATATCGGCCAACAACCTGGACCGCCTGAAATCCTCGAACCTCAACGTGGAGGACATCGGCAACCGGGTCTTGCACCTGTTCCTGGCCCACGCCCTGCGCGACGGGCTGTTTCATGGCGACATGCACCACGGCAACCTGAAATTCCTGCCGAACGGCGACATCGTCGCCATCGACTTCGGCATCATGGGCCGGATCGACGAATACACCCGCCGGGTCTATGCCGAGATCATCTACGGCTTCATCAAGCGCGACTACAAACGCGTGGCCGAGGTCCATTTCGAAGCAGGCTACGTGCCCGCGGACAAGGACGTGGACGAATTCGCCCGCGCGCTGCGTGCCGTCGGAGAGCCGATCTTCGGCATGGACGCCACCCAGATTTCCATGGGCCGGCTTCTCGCTTATCTCTTTGAGGTAACAGAGAAATTCGGCATGGAAACCCGCACCGAACTGATCCTGCTCCAGCGCACCATGGTGATCGTCGAAGGCGTTGCCCGGTCGCTCAATCCGCACATCAACATCTGGCACGTGGCACAGCCGGTGGTCGAAGACTACATCGCCAGCGCCATCGGCCCGAAAGCGGTAGCGAAAGACCTGCTGAAAACAGTGAAAGTCCTGGCCCGCTTCGGCCCGCGCCTGCCCGAACTCGCTGAAGCCGCGCTCATCAATCAATCGACCCCTCAAAAAGACCTCGACCGCGCCCGGCCTCTGCGCGCCATGGGCTACTTCGTTCTGGGGGGCGGCATGGCCCTCGTCGGCGTCGCGCTGGCCGCCGTTCTCTGACCGGGCTCTCTGGTTTCGAAATACCCGGCCTTATGTATCAAACGCACCAAGAGCCGGAGTTATCTAAGTGATTAGGACTCCAAAACGGGCCGCTACTAGGTCAGTGTCTAGGCATGTGGCTAAAGAGGGCATTCAAGGATACGCTCAATGGACAGGGGCAGGCGCTCTTCGTCCTCGTCGTTGGTGGCATTATTGGTCTAGCCTTCCTGTATTTTACGCATGGTCGCGTCATGGCGCTTGAAGAGGTGCCGTACTTTTGGGCTGCGGTTGCCGGAGCACTGGGCGCACTATTATTGCTCTTCCTCTGGAACTTGGCCTGTACTCCCTACAGAATTCAAAAAGAACGGGCGGACCTTGCTGAATCAGAAGTTGTGAGGCTTGAAGCCGCAGGTCGTTCGATTTCAGATGAAGTACCGTGGTATCTCAGGCAGGTTGTCTCGGTTGGACAATGCCAAGTTTTCGCTGTGGGGAACGATACCATCCAAATCCTATTTCCATGGCCGCTCCGCTGCACACCTTCAATCTGCTGGGGTGAAAAGGGTGTCGCAAGAGTGGATATCGATACCATCCAAATCAAGGCTTGGGATAACAGGAGTTTAGCCCTGCGTGTTAGGGACCTGGGCGGGAAAACAATTTGGGAAATAGTCAAAGACCTGAAAGAAATGAACCCGATTCTTGATGCAGACGACGGTGAGGGTATTAAGGCTGCGGCAAGAAAGCTGGGTCTGCGCAAAAGTGAGGCTGGCGACGAGGGGGTCAAAGAAGCGACGGATTTTATCTATGCCTCATTGAGTGACCCCGAGAAAGGTCATGCGTATATCATTAGGCAAATTTCGGATACGCCTCACTGAATGTGAAGTGTACTTACCTCGCAAGCGATAAGCGCCTGAAGAAAAAACGCCGCGCTAAATTTGCCGCGCGACAGCTTGTTCCTAATGTTTACCTCTTTGTCCCCGATCATGTCGGCTAGCTGGGCGTAAGTCACCCCCTTGCGCTTCAACTCGGCTTTCAGAAGGCTTGCGGCCTTTGTTTCCCATTCGGTTTGCGTGGGCATGTATCGCCTTTCTCGTCAAAAGTAATGTTTTTGATGATATATGCCCTTGAAAGGGATACGTCTAGGCATCATATCCGTTACATAGGTAATGGAAATGATGACAATGGCACAACACTTTCTTCTCTCAGCTGCTTCCCGCACCCTTAGCCTTCGTTCGATCTACAAGTCGGGCGAGGATGCGGCGTATCGCACGTTTTGCGAAATGCGCTGGCCGGAAACGGATGGTGAGGCTGTTTGCCCGCGTTGCGGCCATGGCGAAACCTACAACATTTCCACGCGCCGCAAGTTCAAGTGCAAGTCCTGCCAGCACCAATTTTCGGTCACGAGCGGCACCATCTTTGCATCGCGCAAGATGGACTTCGTGGACCTTTTGGCCGCGATCTGCATCCTCGTGAATGCGTCCAAGGGTGTTTCGATGGTGCAGCTTTCCCGCGATCTGGACTGCCAATACAAAACAGCCTTCGTGCTGGCTCACAAGCTGCGTGAAGCTATGGGAACGGAAATCCAGACCGGCGAAGTGTTGGATGGTCACGTTGAGATTGATGGGGCCTATTTTGGTGGTCACGTTCGCCCTGAGAACCGCAAAGAAGACCGCAAGGACCGCCGCCTCCGTGAGAACCGTTCCAACCGCCGCCGCGTCGTTGTGGCCATGCGTGAGCGCCTTGGCCGCACCGTCCCGTTCGTCACCAAGAGCGAGGCAGATGGCGTTGATCTGGCCAAGATGCACGTTGACCGCATGGCCACAGTTTCCGCTGACGAGGCTTCGCACTGGGACGATCTGCACGATGGTTGGTTTGTTGAACGTGTAAACCACAGCCTGACCTACAGCGACCACGGCAAGCACACCAACTGGGTTGAAAGCTATTTCTCGCGTCTGCGCCGTATGGTGAGCGGTCAGCACCATCACGTCAGCCCGCAATACCTCTACCAGTATGCGAACCATGCCGCTTGGCTTGAAGATAACCGCCGCACTCCGAACGGCGGGTTGGCAGGACAACTGGTCGCTGCGTCGATGGACGCTCCGGTTAGTCGCCAGTGGAAGGGGTATTGGCAGCGCGCAGCGTGATACAACTGGTTGTGGGGGTGAACCGTGAACGCCGCTAGACCGAGTAAATGATTCATGATAAACAAAAAATTGAGGCGGTCGGATCACTACACCCGCCGCCTCTATTTGGAAACCTAGCCGGTGAGGGCTGGGCTATGTGATCACAGCCAATAATTGGCATACTGGGTGACTCACGTCAAGTCCGAACCGGCGCATCGCTAAGGAGAAAAATGCGATGGGACATCTATGGACTTGGCCCGGGTTAAATGGGCAGGAATACACCTTCGAAGTGTATCAGATCCCGGTGGTATTACCGCCGGAGAGCGGGGTCTACATCATCTGTAGGGCCGTTCAGAAAGGCTTTGCTCCACTCTATGTCGGTGAAGCGGGCGATCTGTTCGAACGCCTCAACACCGGGGCGAAGGAACACAAGGGTCTTCAACGCGCCAGTCGGCTCGGGGCCGAGCATATCGGTTTCCTGCGATGCGGGCCAACCGATCGTTTTCGGATCGAAACTGAACTTAGGCATTCGTTGAATCCTCCGTGCAATAAGCAGCCGGTGCCGCGTAACGCTCTGAGTCTGTTCGATATCGAAAACCAAATCAAATAAGAACTCCGGCTGGCCTTACGGGGCCAGCCACCACACCCACCGCCCGGTCGAATCCTTCTCGCCCACAATCTTGCCCGTGCTTACAAGCCTTGTAAGGGCCATGTAGGCCCGCTGCCACGCGCTCTTGCGCCCTATGTCCGGCAGGACCTCTAGAATAGCGTCAGCAACATCTCTGGACCCGCACGGGCCATTCTCTAGCACGGATAGCGCAATCCTTTTGCACTTCCCTCTGGTGAGCATCTGACTGTAGCGCCTGGTGGGAATTGGTATGCCTCGCGCTTTCATGATCCTCTCGACGCACTCAATCTCTGGTCCGTTTTGCTTCCACAGCGCCAGCAGCGCGTTGTCTATGGTCTTGTCCTGCATGGTGACATTGTAACCGTTTCCCCTACTGGGGGATTGGTGCGTTTGATACATAAGGCCGGAAATACCTCCGCCGGAGGCACCGCGTGGACCCACCGAAGGTGGGGCCGCGCAAATCCTGTGCGGGCGTCAGCCCGCTCCTTTTTCAAGCGAGGCCAAACGTCCGTAGCCATGATCTCCGCGCGCCGCGCGCCATTGGCAATAGGCACGCATCCGGGCTGAATAGAGCGGTTGCAGAGCGACATACCGGTCCGTCACCGTGGCATCGCCGTAGGCCGCGAGAAAACCCGCGACCTCCTCGTCGCACAGGGGTTCGTTGCCGGCCATGGCCTGCATCGCGGGCGACAGGAAGATCGCCAGATCACTCGCCGCATCGCCGCGTGCGGGACATTGCCAGTCGATGAAGGTCACGCCCGCCTCGTTCACAAGCACGTTGGACGCCGTCGCGTCCCCATGCAGGAACACATGCTTCTGCGGGGGCAATTCGGCGGGCACCCTCGGCACCTTCCCGTTCATCGACAGGGTCTGCCGCACCATCGCATCCTTGCGCAGATCAATGTCGCTCAAGGCCTCCGGGATCGGCTGCGCGTGTAACCTGGCCAGCGCCTGCGCCACCATTTCGACCCCGTCATCCGGCGTCCAGTTGTGACCGTCGATCCGCTTGTAAACGACCGTGTCGCCCTTGGCGTCGACCAATTCGGGGGCAAGACCGGTGCCTTTCAATGCCTTCAACGCCAACCGCTCCGACTGCACGTCGTTCCCGAAGATCGGCGTCTCGCCGCCCTCGCGAAAGCGCTTCACGATCCGGTTGCCCACGCGCCAGGTCTCGTTGGTGTTGCCACCGGTCAAAAGCTCCCAGGCATCGCCCCCGTCGACGGCGCCCCGGGCGATCCAGTAATGGGCGAAATCAGCGTCCGGGGATGGCACCGCGCTTCTCCCCTTTACCTTCCCAGTTTTCCATCGCATCCAATGCATCCTGTGCCGTATCCACGAACCGGAAAAGCTTCAGATCAGCAGGTGAAATCGTCCCCGCCTCGGCCAGTGCATCCCAATTCACGATCATTTCCCAGAAGTCGCGCCCGAACAGCAGGATCGGGATCTGCTTCATCCGACCCGTTTGAATGAGCGTCAGGCTCTCGAACAATTCGTCCAATGTCCCGAACCCGCCGGGGAACACGGCGATGGCCTCGGCCCGCATCAGGAAATGCATCTTCCGGATCGCGAAATAGTGGAAATTGAAGCACAGCTCCGGTGTCACGTATTCGTTCGGGGCCTGTTCGTGCGGGAGCACGATATTCAACCCGATGGACACGCCGCCCGCATCCTGCGCCCCGCGACTGCCCGCTTCCATGACGCCGGGGCCCCCGCCGGTCACCACGACCTTTTCAAGCTCAGGGGTCTTCAGCCCCTCCAGTGTCAAAAGCCGCGCGAATTCCCGCGCCTCGTCGTAGTACTTCGCCAATCCCTTGAGCGTTTCGGTCCGCGCCTGATCGGCCTCCGCGGGGCGCGGCACGCGCGCACCGCCGAACATCACGACGGTGGATTTGATCCCGGCTTCGTTCATGACCAGTTCGGGCTTCAAAAGCTCCAGTTGGAGCCTTACGGGCCGCAGCTCTTCACGTTGAAGAAAATCGGTATCGTCGAAGGCCAAGGCATAGGTCGAGGACCGTGTTTGCGGCGTATCCGGGATATGGTGGCTCGCCTCCCGGTCCTCGACCGAATGCCGGAACGGGTGGGCCCTGCTGTGTTCTGTCATCTGCTCAACCTCTCTGCCGCATTGCGCGGACGTATCCCAACCCTTATAGCCTTGCGCCGAACCAGACGAAAACGGGATTTCGGGAGAAACCATGTCCAACGAACAGCTTGAAGCCGCTATCGAAGCCGCGTGGGAAGCACGCGACACGATCACGCCCTCCACGGGTGGCGAAACCCGCGAAGCCATCGAAGACACGTTGAACGCGCTCGATTCGGGCAAGCTTCGCGTGGCCGAACGTCAGGACGACGGGGACTGGCATGTGAACCAATGGGCCAAGAAGGCTGTTCTGCTCGGTTTCCGCATCAAGGACGTGGAATTCCAGCCGGGTGGCCCACAGGGTTCCGGCTGGTGGGACAAGGTCGACTCGAAATTCGCGGGCTGGGGTGAAAACCAGTTCGGCGCCGCAGGTTTCCGCGCCGTGCCCAACGCGGTCGTGCGCAAGTCGGCCTACATCGCCCCCGGCGTGGTGCTCATGCCGTCCTTCGTGAACCTCGGCGCTTACGTGGACGAAGGCACCATGGTCGACACCTGGGCCACCGTCGGCTCCTGCGCCCAGATCGGCAAGGGCGTGCACCTCTCGGGCGGCGTCGGCATCGGCGGCGTGTTGGAACCGATGCAGGCCGGTCCGACCATCATCGAGGACAACTGCTTCATCGGGGCGCGGTCCGAAGTGGTCGAAGGCTGCATCGTGCGCGAAGGCTCGGTGCTGGGCATGGGTGTCTTCATCGGCCAATCCACCAAGATCGTGGACCGAGAAACCGGCGAGGTCATGTACGGCGAAGTCCCACCCTACTCGGTGGTCGTTTCCGGCTCCATGCCCTCGACGAACGGCGTGAACCTCTACTGCGCCGTCATCGTGAAGCGCGTGGACGAGCGCACGCGCTCCAAGACCGGCATCAACGAGCTTCTGCGTGACTGATCCTGTTGAAGACCTTCGCGCTGAGTTTGAAATGTTCCGTGAGGAATGCATCTGGTGCGTGACGGTCTTCAACACACACAAGGTTCTTTTCCATTCGGGTCAGGAAACGGATCGCATTCTCCGGAAAACCGCAGGTTGGTTTTTCTACGACTACAGCGTCATCTCGCAGGAATATGGCGTTGTTCTAGTGCATCGTATTACCGAAAAAGGAAGGTCTGGCTCCAACCAAAATCTTACATCGGACTATTTCGCTGACTGCCTGAGAAAGCAGGGGAAAGCCACCAGCGAAATTGATAGTCTACATGACGCACTTCAAGAATACGCTAGACGAGTAATCCAATCCCGCCGCAAGCTCGTCGCCCATAGAGACAAGGCAGCACTGACCAAGGGCATTCCACATTCGGAATGGCCTTTGGAGGAAGTCGACAAATTCCTACAGAATCTGAACAAATTCTGTGATGCAGTTGCGATTCAAGTAGGTGTGGACCCTCTTGATTTCTTGGCCACCAATGCGCCCGGCGATGCGATGGATCTCGTCCGGGCACTCGCCAAAACAGACTCACCCAGTAACTAAAACTGGTCTGGTTGGTTTCCGTCACGCCATTCCTGCTCTTACCCCATGTATTCGGAACCGAGGGAACCCTCATTGGTCAAGCAGTGTTGGGAACGATGGTCGAAAGCTTTTCCAATCCCATCCTGTTTCTGGTCTTCGCCATTGCCGGCACAATCATCATCGCGGCCTCGATCAAGGCCACGCAGCTCGCTGATGTGATCGCCGACCGCACGCGCATGGGCGAGGCGATGGTGGGCGGCATCGTTCTCGGCGGCGCGACCTCGCTTTCGGGCGTTGTCGTGTCCGTGACGGCCGCCGCGTCCGGCGATGCGAGCTTTGCCTTCTCGAACGCTGTCGGCGGCATCGCCGCGCAAACCTTGTTTCTGGCGCTTGCCGACCTGATCTACCGGAAAGCCAACCTCGAACATGCCGCCGCCGAACCTGCGAACATGTTCCAGGCGGTACTGCTCCTGATCCTCCTGTCGCTTCCCATCGCCGCCATGGCCGGGCCAGAAATGGCCTATTTCGGGATCCATCCGGCGTCCATCGCGCTCTTCCTCGCCTACCTCGCCGGGGTGAAACTGGCCACAGACGTGCGCGAGAGGCCGATGTGGGAACCCGTGGAAACCTCGGACACCCGCCACGACATGCCCGAACACGCGGAGGACGCGAGGAAATCGGCGCGCGGCCCGGTTACCGTGTTCATCATCCTCGCCGTCATCATGGCAGCCTCCGGCTGGGTCATCAGCCAGGTTGGCGGGCAGTTCATAACGCGTTTCGCCCTCACCTCGTCGCTGGTTGGTGCCCTTATCACCGCCGTTGTCACCTCAATCCCCGAGCTTGTCACCACCCTCGTGGCCGTGCGCCGCGGTGCGCTGCAACTGGCCGTGGGGGGCATCATCGGCGGCAACACCTTTGACACGCTGTTTCTGGTGTTTTCCGATGTGGCCTATCGCGATGGGTCGCTGTTTCACGCCGTGGGCACAACCGACCTCTACTGGCTTGCCACCGGCATTCTCCTGACCTCCATCCTCTTGTCCGGCCTGATCCTGCGCCAGCGTCAGGGCCCCGCCCGCATCGGGATCGAAAGCGTGTTGATGATCGCCGTTTACGCCACCGCCGTGGCGGTCGAAGTCTCCACCGCAAACTGAGCGATGCTTGACATNNCTCGCCGCAAAGGAGACGCGCCATGGCCGACAAACCGAAGAAGAAATCCAAACAGCAGGTCTTCACCCTGCTCGTCGAAGTTGGCCGCACGGCGGAAGACGGGTTGCCCGAAGGCAGCACGGGGGCCGCGCTCATGTGCTATGCCTCCGGTGTGGATGAAGCCGAAGCCGTGCGCGAAACCGTCGCGATCCTGAAACAGGCCGACCTCGCGCCTCTGGACGTCACCGGCTACGGCACGCTCGATGAACGGCTTGAGCAAGGCCACGACATTTCAGATGAGGAAAGGGGTCTGATGCAGCGCGCCCTGGACGAGAACTCGGTGGTCGTGGCGCAGATGACACCTTTCTACGAGGACGAGGCGAATGGCTAACCGCCTGATCCAGATTATCGCCAACGAGGAGGACATCGACCGGATCACCGGCTGTCTGCAGGATCTGCGCAGTGATGACTGGCACACGCTGCCCGCCGGAGAGGACGGGCGCCAGGCGATCATGGTCACGCTCGACAAGGTCGATATGCAAAACGTGCTCGATTCGATTTCAGAGGTAATGGACGGGCGCGAGGGCTGGTCGCTCCACGCCCTGCCGACCGAGGCGAGCCTCCCCGAAAATGACGACGAAGAAGAAACCGAGCGCGTGGCACGGGCCGAACAGGCCAACGCCCGCGAAGAGATTTATTCCGACATTCGCCAAGGCACAGCGCTCACCGTTAATTACGTGGTCCTCACCGCGCTCGCCACAATCGTCGCCGCCATCGGCATGATCCAGGATCAGGTGGCCGTGGTCATCGGTGCCATGGTGATCGCGCCGCTTCTCGGACCAATCCTCGCCTTTGCCTTTGCCAATACGGTCGGCACGTTCTCCCTGATGTTGATCGCACTCCGTGCGCTTGGCGTCGGCCTTCTGGTCGCCGCGATCGCTGGCATCGCGCTCAGCTTCGTGGTCCCGTTCAACGGTGAGTCCGACCTGCTCGACTATTCCGGCGACCTATCCCTGATGACCGTCGCCCTTCCACTCGCCTCCGGTGCCGCCGCGGCCCTCATGGTCGCGGGCGGGCAGACCTCCGGCCTCGTTGGCGTGATGGTTGCCGCCGCGCTCCTGCCGCCCCTTTCTGCCTCAGGGCTTTTGCTCGGCAATGGCCACTATGTCGAAGCGCTCCGCGCCGCTTCCACCGTCATCATCAACATCGCCGCGATCAACCTCGCCGCCCTCGCGGTGTTCTGGATCAAGGGCGTGCGCCCGCGCCGCTGGGAGACCGAGAACAACGCTACTTCCATGCGCGTCGCGCTAGGCTCGTCTGCCGCCGTGGTCGCGCTCATGGCGCTCGCGGTTTTTGCCTCGTCAAACGGCTGGATGTGGATCGAATGAGCACCGTCTTCCTCGATCTCGACGGAACCCTCACGGACCCGAAAGAAGGCATCACCAAATCGGTCATCCACGCACTAGAGACGATGGGGTATACCGCGCCCGCGCAAGACGACCTGACATGGGTCATCGGCCCGCCCCTGACCGACAGCTTTTCCGAGCTGGGTGTTGCCGACCCCAACCACGCCGTCGCCCTGTATCGCGAGCGGTTCTCGACCATCGGCCTGTTTGAGAACACGCCCTATCCCGGCGTCACAGAGATGCTGACGACCCTTGCAAAAGGCCACCGCCTGGCACTCGCCACCGCGAAGCCACTGGTGTTTGCCGAACGCATAACGGCCAGGTTTGGCTTGAATAGACACTTATCCGCACAGTTCGGTCCGGACTTGGACGGCACGCTCAGCGACAAGGGCGATCTTCTGGCGCAGGCGCTCAAAACGCTCGGCGTTACGCCCGATCGGTCCGTGATGGTCGGCGACCGCCACCACGACATAGATGCGGCCCGAAAGGTCGGGATGCGGTCTATCGCGGTGACATGGGGCTTTGGGTTGGACGCGGAACACCAACACGCCGATGCGATCTGCAACAGCCTTGCCGACTTGCCCGGTCTTGTCGCTGAAATGCTAGGATAAAGCATGACCTGGTTGCCGTTTACCGCCGCCCTTGCGCTGTTCTTCGTCCTGCATACCGTCCCGGTGCGACCCGCCGTCAAAGGCCGGATCGTGGCCCGCGCAGGAAGCCGCGCCTTCTCACTCGGCTATTCCGCCCTGTCTCTCGTCACGCTGACCATCCTGATCGTTGCCGCTGGACGCGCGCCCTACGTGGAGCTTTGGCCGCAGGCCCTCTGGACCCGGCACACGGGCCTTGCCGTGATGGCGGTTGCGGTCGCCATTCTTGCGCTCGGCATCGCACGGCCCAATCCGCTCTCCTTCGGAGGCGCGCGAAACGACCGGTTCGACCCGCGCCATTCCGGTATCGTCGGCTGGGTCCGTCACCCGCTCCTGGCCGCCATCGGGCTTTGGTCGCTCGCCCACCTGATCGCGAACGGCGACCTGGCGCATATGATCCTGTTCGGGCTTTTCGCCGCCTTCTCGGTGCTTGGAATGAAGCTGATCGACCGCCGCAAACGCCGCGAACTGGGCGCGGACTGGGACCGGCTGACCAGCACCAACCGCACCATCAGTCTGACCCGAAACGGCTTCGCCCGCCTTACGCTCGCCGTGGCGCTCTACGGCGTTCTCATCGTCCTGCACGGCCCCGTCATCGGGGCCTATCCCCTGGGTTAGGACCCGGGAACGAGCGTTACGTCGAAGCTGTCCGGAAGATCGGGCGGCTCGGGCGAGAACATTTCGTTGAGCGGGATTTCCAGCGTCGCTGTGGTGCCATCGTCGCTCAACGTGCCATTGGTCTCGATGATCTCCTGCGCCACGACACTCAGCCGCATCGCATGGCCGTCAAAGGCATCGCCGAACATGGCAGACATCTGCGCGCGTTCTTCCGCCGGAGGCATGTCCTTGGTCATCTCGGACAGGTCGAAGGAGATGAAAATGTTGCCGTCCGCCACCTCTTCGATGTGCACGCCATCGCCGATGCCAAGCTCGTTGTCCGGCTCATCCATCGCTGCCAAAAGCTCATCCAGCGACCGGCGCTCGTACATGGCACAGGTGTAGGTGCCATCGTCGTTCAGCGTGCCTTCCCCATCTTCACAGGGGTCTTCACCGGTCGAGGCGACCATCTGATAAATTTCTGCCCCCATGATCATGATCGCGTCGAGCTTTACCTCGTCCGTATCGGTGAAGTCGGCCGAGACATTGGCGTCGAAACACCCGGCAAGGGGAAGCGTGATGGCGAGTGCGAGCCCTGTGAACATTCCGCGCATGGCAATACTCCTGAAACTGTCGCCCTAACACTGACAGGGGCCCGGGATGCTGTCCAGACGCTCTACCGATGCAGAACAGTCGCCAGAGACTGCGCCTCGTGCTCGTTCACCCGATGCTGGGCATAGCCTCGATGAACCGGCACCGCAGAGGCCGGCATCTGGCCCAGGGCGGTTGCATTCAACCGGGTGCGATCCGCCGCGATTTGACCGACGTAAAGGCTTTCCGCCCAGAGCGCATCGTGCAGCAGGCATTCGTGCTGGTCGAGCAGAACATGGTAATAGGTTACGGTTTTCAATCTGGTTTCGACCCGTGCCGCGTGGCTTCCAACCAGGCGACCCGCTTCGAGAAGCACCTCATCGGACCCAAGCAAGTACTCGGTATCCGCACCGCTCACACGGATACGATGATCCGGCGCGACCAGTATGTCCTCCTGCATCCCGAAGAACGGCGCACGAAGTCGCACCGGGCGAAACGCACCCAGCGCAGGGACGGTTCGCCTGGTGATCCAGCGGGTCGGCTGGGCACCGGAGGACGCAGTCACAACGTGATCGCCCAGCCGAAGCCGGTCCACCGGCACCGCGCCGGACGGTGTTTCCACCAGGGTCCCCTCGACCACACCGGCGGACAGACCCACTGGTTCGACCTTGTCGGATATGGCGGCAAAGACGGCTTCGGCGGGCAACTTGGTTGCCTTGCCATTCCGCATGATGGTGAGCGCATCGAGCACCGGCATGGGAAGCGGATCGCGCACATGAACGATGTGGAAGGTGCCGGTTTCGACGAACTTCACGGCGAGCCGCGCCCAGCGTTCCGGTCCATTCCAGCTGTAATAGAGCCTGATCATGGTATCCCGGTCAGGAACCGGGAACCGCAGCGTGGCGCAAAAGGTTGTCCCACCCTGGCGCAGGTCGACCGTCATTTCACCCTTGGCCGACAGGCTGATGCGCAACTCGCGCAACCAGTCTTTCGTCCGCCGATATGCCAGCGGAACCTGGACGTTCCCTTCGGTCGCGATGAATTGCGTTTCGACGATCAGGGTTCCCTTGGGCAGAATGTCATTCGGGGCTGCCATCTCTGGCTGCCCACGACGGGCTTCGCCCAGCCCGGCAGGGTTGAACAGGCTCCGGTCATGGTCCGTCATGCCGATCCAACTCATGCCACGGCCTTTCTGCGCAGCAAGAGATCGACCTCGTAGGACTTCAGAAGCTTTCGCGCCGCGCCCGGATACCCGTCGCCCGTATCAGGGTCCAATTCGGGAAAAAGCGCCCGAAGCTCTTCGACCGCTTCTTCCTCGAACCCGGACAGAACGTGAGGCCCGGGCAGGAAACTCTCGGTTGCCAGACCTTCTGCGAAAATCACCTGATGCTGGTCAAACAACACGTGAACATAGGTGACCTCGCCGCCCTCGACGGGGCGAACGCTCAGATCGTTGATCAGGTCTTTCGCCGCGATCAGAACCTCCTGCTCTCCGAACAGAAACTGCGCCAGTGCGTCGCGAATCAGGATGCGGTGCTGCGGCGACAGCATCAGCGTGCCGTGCGTGCCGAAGGTGTTGCCCTCGATCCGTATGGGTGCGAGCCGCCCCGTGGCCGATACCGTGCGTTGCCCGATCCAGCGCACGGGCTGGGTGCCGTCATCGTGGGTCACGACCAGGTCACCGACCTCGAGATCCTCGACCGGAACCAGCCCGCGCGTCGTTTCGATCCGTGCCCCGGATACGAAACAGGGAATGGAGTTGAGCGTGACGAAGGCGCTGTCAGAGGGCTGCCCGCCACCCGGCGCCATCGTGTAGGAAAAATTGACGGTCTCGATGTCGTTGTCGGCCTGGACAGTCAGGGTGCCATCCGCGTTGAGCGAAACGACCTGCCCCGTGGTCAGGGTCACGCTGTCACCCGCCGCCACCTCGATCCCGTTGATATGGGTGATGGTCAGCGTCGACCCGCCGGGACCGGTGTCGTTGGACAGAACATCGACGACCTTGGTGCCGCCGGGCGCGATGTTGAATTCGTCATCGTTCGCGAGGACGACGGATTGCCCGGACTCCGCCGCGATCAGAAGTGTCGAGTCGTAAGAGGAATCCAGCACATCCGCGATGCCGATCCGGATCGAGTTCACCTCGCCGGGGGTGACCGACATCTTCAGCGTCATGGTAACGGTAAAGCCGTCCATCTCGGTGTTATAGTCGTCACCGGTGTTGTCGACGTAGAGGTTCTCGTTCGTCGCATCGTTCAGGTTGCCGACAGAAGAGGTGCCGTCGCCCACCGACATTTCAGCCTGCTGACCGTTCACCCAAACACCAACGATGTCGTTGTAAATGGAGCCCGCGTATTCCGGGTATTCATCTGACGAGAACACGAACTGAAGCGAAATCGTATCGCCATCGGGGATAACGTCGACATCTATGTAGGAGGCATCATAGGTGGAAGTGCCGGCAAGCGCGTTGAACCCGGCTTCGTTGTTCTCACCGCTGGTGTTGGTCGACGTGCTGCTGTACCGGTTCGGATCCCCCCAACGGTTCGTGAAACTGGATAGGCGGCCCGTGGACAGCATGACACCGCTATCCGCCGGGGTTACCCCCGGCGAAACCGCATCGCCGTCAGTATAGATACCTGACGAGCGGTTGTCGCCGGTATATGTGGCCGAAACAACGCTTACGCCTTCGCCGAAAATGGTATTCGCCATCTCCAGCGCGGACGCATTCGTATCAATCGGCAGCTCGCTCGCCGTTGCCATTCACCTGCCCCAGTCCCTTCGAGGCACGGCATCACGGCAGGCCCAAGCCTGTCTGATGGTGTTCCGCTCAGTGGACCCGGCATGCTTTTCGCACGTCTCGATGATCCGATACCCTGCCTCGGGTTATTCATTCTTGACACACTATGAACCAGGAATTCCATATTGTTAACCTTTTGGTTCGCCAAACTGGGCGCAAGGTCTCGGATGTCACCCGTAGGTCACATTTGCAGCCCGGCCACCGCGTCGTGTATCAGGGGGCAAAGGCAGGGAGCGAACCAATGAACGATATCAACGCTGTGGAGATCACCCGCCGGCTGATCGAATGCCCATCCGTCACGCCGGAAGAGGGCGGCGCGCTGGTCTACCTGGCCGAGCTGCTCGACGCGGCCGGTTTCGAATGCACGCGGGTGGACCGGGGCGACACCGCGAACCTGTTCGCCCGCTTCGGGCCGAAAGACGCTGCCAAAACGCTCGGTTTCAACGGGCATACGGACGTGGTGCCGGTCGGCGACACAGGCGCCTGGACGGTGCATCCCTTCGGTGCGGAGGAAAAGGACGGATACCTCTGGGGCCGGGGCGCGACGGATATGAAATCGGGCGTCGCCGCCTGGGTCGCCGCCGCGATCTCGGCAACCAGGGATCTGCCGGAGAACACGGCGCTCGTCCTTGCCATTACCGGCGACGAGGAGGGCGACGCCACCGACGGGACCACCGCGCTTCTCGACTGGATGGCCGAGAGTGGCGAGGCCATGGACGCCTGCATCGTTGGCGAACCCACCTGCCCAAATCACATGGGCGAAATGATGAAAATCGGTCGCCGGGGGTCGCTCACCGCCTATTTCACCGCCCAAGGCATCCAGGGTCACGCCGCCTATCCCCATCGCGCAAAGAATCCCGTGCCCGCGCTGGCCCGCCTGGTTGCCCGCCTGGACGCCCATGTGCTCGACGAAGGCACCGCGCATTTCGATCCCTCGACGCTGGCCGTCACGACGATCGATGTCGGCAACCCGGCAACCAACGTGATCCCGGCGACAGCCCGCGCCACAGTCAACATCCGGTTCAACGACGCGCATTCACGCGAGGGTCTGACGGCATGGCTTCAGGAAGAGCTGGACCGGATCACCGGCGAAACCGGCATCAAGATTGACATGCAGGTGAAAGTCTCGGGCGACAGCTTCCTGACCCCTCCCGGCACTCTGTCAGATATCGTCGCGGCCGCGGTCGAAGCGGAAACCGGGGTGAGACCGGAAATGTCGACCTCGGGCGGCACATCCGACGCGCGGTTCGTGAAGGACCACTGTCCGGTCGTCGAGTTCGGGCTCGTGGGCAAGACCATGCACCAGGTGGACGAGCGCGTGGAGATCGTTCAGATTGAAAAGCTTACCCAAATCTACGGCCGGATCATCCGCGACTACTTCGAAAAAGGTTAACTAGGCGGCAAGGTGCGCCGCTGAAACACGACCAAGTCCCTGGTCGCAAAAAGAAAACCAGTTTTCTGGTTTTCTGGTTTTCTGGTTTTCTGGTTTTCTGGTTTTCTGGTTTTCTGGTTTTCTGGTGAAAAATGACTCGGGCCAGCAGGAACGCAAGGCGATTTCGGGATCCATCACAAATACTTTAGTTCTTATGGCCAAGGAGCCACGGGCCGGTCGGGTCAAGACACGGCTGGCCCGCGACATCGGCACAGTCCCGGCGGCCTGGTGGCAGCGTCACATGCTGACCACCCTCGCGCGGTGCCTTGCCGACCCGCGCTGGCAAACGGTTCTCTGTGTCGCCCCCGACACCGCACGTGGCTCGCCGATGCTTCCCGCTCTGCCGCGCATTCCTCAAGGCGGCGGAGACCTTGGTGCCCGGATGACACGTGCGTTTCACACCGCGCCACCCGGGCGGGTCTTGATCGTCGGCGCGGACATTCCGGCCATCACCCCGCAGATCATCGCCGGCGCCTTTCGCGCGCTTGCCCGCCAAAAGTCCGTCATCGGCCCCACGCCAGACGGCGGTTTCTGGGCGGTCGGGCTGGACACCCGCCGACCGGTCCCGCGCAACCTCTTCGCCAATGCCCGCTGGTCCACCGAGCACGCGCTCGCCGACACGCTGGCAACCTTGCCGCCCCCGGCAGTCCTGCCCGAACTCCCAGATATCGACACCGCCGCCGACCTCGCGCGCTATTCCTCCTGACGCGCCCACATGCTACGCGGGGGTCATGGCACGTATCCCCTCGAAAGAGGAAATCCTCGCATGGATTTCCGAGAACCCGACCCAGACCTCCAAACGCGACATCTCGCGGGCCTTCGGTATCAAGGGGGCGGACCGGATCGACCTGAAACGCATCCTGCGAGAGCTGGAGGCGGACGGCCATCTGGAGAAACGCAAGAAGACCTATCGGGATCCCGATAAACTGCCGCCAGTCTCCGTCCTCGAAGTCTCCGAGATCACGCCCGATGGCGACCTTTTCGCCCGCGCGTTGGAATGGCAGGGCGAAGGCGACGCCCCGCGCATCCTCTTTGTCGAGGAATCCGGCGACCCCGCGCTCAAGGTGGGCGACCGCATCCTGTGCCGCATGGCCGAGGTGAATACCGACGAATACGACTACGAAGCCCGCCTGATCCGGCGCATCGGCGAAAACGCGCGGCGAATCCTGGGCATTTTCAACGCGACGCACGAAGGCGGGCGCATCAAACCCATCGACAAGGGTGCGGACAAGGAATGGTCGGTGCCGGCAGGTGCCACCAACGGTGCCAAGGACGGCGAACTGGTCGAGGCCAAGCAGACCGGCCCCAAGGGCCGCATGGGCCTGCCGCGGGCACAGATCGTCGCCCGCCTCGGCGATCCGACCGCACCCCGCGCCGTGTCGCTCATCGCCATACATCAGCACGGCATCCCGGATGAATTCCCCGACGATGTGATCGCGGAAGCGGACAAGATGAAGCCCGCCGGTCTCAAGGGCCGCGAGGACCTGCGCCACCTGCCCCTCGTCATCATCGACCCCGCCGATGCCCGCGACCATGACGACGCGGTCTATGCCCATGCCGACGAAAATCCCAAGAACCCCGGCGGCCACGTCATCTGGGTCGCCATTGCCGATGTCGCGCATTACGTGACCCCGGGGTCGGAACTGGACCGTGAGGCGCGCAAGCGCGGCAACTCCAGCTATTTCCCGGACCGCGTTGTCCCGATGCTGCCCGACCGGCTCTCGGGCGATCTCTGCTCCCTGCACGAAGGCGTTCCGCGCGCCGTTCTCGCCGCCCGGATCGTGATCGGTGCGAATGGCGAGAAACGCTCGCACAGCTTCATCCGTGGCCTCATGAAAAGCCACGCCACGCTCAACTACCGCGAAGTCCAGCAGGCCCACGACGGGCAGCCGAACGAGACGTGCGCCCCTTGGGTCGAGGACGTCATCGACCCGCTCTATGACGCCTATTACGCCCTGCGCCGCGCCCGACAGGCCCGCCAACCACTCGATCTCGACTTGCCGGAGCGCAAGATCGTCCTCTCGGAGGAAGGTGAGGTTGAAAGCGTGCAGGTTGCCGAGCGGCTGGACGCGCACCGCCTGATCGAAGAGATGATGGTGCTCGCCAACGTGGCCGCCGCCGAAGAGCTCAAGCGTCTCGGCCGTCCACTTCTCTACCGGGTCCACGAAGAGCCGAGCCAGGAGAAACTCGACGCGCTGCGCGAAGTGGCGCAAGCCTCCGGGTTCACGCTTGCAAAGGGCCAGGTGCTCCAGACCCGGCACCTCAACCAGCTGTTGGGGCAAGCCGAAGGCAGCGAATTCGACGAACTGATCAACATGTCCACGCTGCGCTCCATGACGCAGGCCTATTACTTTCCAAAGAACTTTGGGCACTTCGGCCTCGCGCTCACGGATTACGCGCATTTCACCTCGCCGATCCGCCGCTACTCGGACCTGATCGTGCACCGCGCGCTGATCTCCGGGCACAACTGGGGCGAAGACGGGCTGTCGCGCGAAGATATCGACCAGTTGGAAGCGACCGCGACACATATCAGCCAGACCGAACGCCGTTCGATGGAGGCCGAGCGCGACACGACCGATCGCTATCTCGCCGCCTACCTCTCCGAACGCGTCGGCAACGAGCTCCCCGGCAAGATCGCCAGCGTCCAGCGTTTCGGCCTCTTCGTGCGGCTCACCGAGACCGGGGCCGACGGCCTGGTTCCGATCTCGACCATCGGGAACGAATTTTTCCGCTTCGATGAACGCGAACAGATGCTCGTGGGCGAAAAGTCAGGGCTCAAACTGACCCTAGGCCAACCGGTTCTTGTGCGACTGGCGGAAGCCGTCCCGGTGACCGGGGGCCTGAGCTTCCAACTCCTTGAAGTGGATGGCGAACCTATCAAAAGTTCGTATCGCGCCTCCGGGGGGCGTGGCGTAAAACGAAAGCCCGCGCGCGCGGCGAAGAAATCGGCGAAAACGCGCAAGAAAGTTCGCCGCACCCGGAACTGAGAGTCGGTCCACCCGACAGGAGGCGTAATGAACGCGGCGCACCCCCTTGAATCTGCGGACAAAGAGTTCCGGACCTGGGTCGAGCATTCGCTCCGTCCCCGCGCGACGGGACGCATGATTTCGGCTGACACTTTCGAAGATGCGATGGCGCAGGCCCGCTTTTTTCCCGACGTTCTGGAGCGCCAGAAAAACCAGAAAGAGTTCGTGCTTCCGATCTGGGATTACCTCGACATCGCGGCCTCGGAGGAGCGTATCCGCAATGGACGACAGGCCCTGCGCGGGCACCGCGCGCGCTTCATCGAGATCGAAAAACTCTACGGCGTCGAACCGGAAGTCGTCGCCGCGATCTGGGGGTTGGAAACCGGCTACGGCGCGAACCGCGGCGCGCACTCGGTGGTGTCCGCGCTGGCCACGCTCGCTTGGCGAGGACGTCGCGCCAGCTTCTTCGAAGACGAGTTGATCGCCGCTCTGCGCATCCTCCAATCCGGCCATGTAACGGTCGAGAACATGATCGGCTCATGGGCTGGCGCGATGGGACATGGCCAATTCATGCCCTCGTCCTTTCTGGATTTCGCCGTGGACCTCGATGGGGATCGCAAGGCCGACATCTGGTCGGACGCGCCAGACGATGCCATCGCCTCTATCGCGAACTACCTCAAGAAGCACGGGTGGCGATCCGGTCAACCCTGGGGCTACGAAGTATCGCTGCCGCCCGACTTCGACTTCGGCAAGACCGGGTTGGATCAAGTCCAGTCCACGCAGGATTGGCACGATCTCGGGGTGCGTGTCGCCTCGGGCGGCCGTTTGCCCGATTATGGTCCCGCATCAGTCCTCGTCCCGGCGGGCGCTCAGGGCGCGGCTTTCATCGTTCTCCGAAATTTCCACGTGATCCTGCGCTACAATCGATCCGAATTCTACGCACTCGGGATCGGTCATCTGTCCGACCGGATCGCAGGCGACCGCGGCTTCGTCGCCAACTGGCCCACCAACGACCCGCTCCTCAGCCGGGACGAGGTGAGCGAGGTGCAGGTTCGGCTGTCCCAACTCGGGTTCGACACGCAGGGCGTGGACGGCCTGCGGGGCCCGAATACGACCCGGGCGCTCCGCGCGTTCCAGGCGGAGAACGGGCTGACGGCGGATGGGTTTCTCACCCATTCCGTGCTCCAGCGCCTGCGCGACCAACAGGCCTGAGGTTCAGGCGTAAGAGGCCCGGATCGCCCGCATATTCTCGCCGTAAACCTCGGGCGTATCGACCGAGCCGCCCTTGAACACCGCGCTGCCCGCGACCAGCACATCGGCGCCCGCCCCGACGACCAGTGGCGCGGTCCTGGGATCGACGCCGCCGTCGATCTCGATCAGAACCTCGCGATCCCCGATCATCTCCCGCAGCTTCGCGACCTTCGCGGTCATATCGAGGAACGTCTGCCCGCCAAACCCGGGGTTCACCGTCATCACGCAGACCAGGTCGGCCATGTCCAGCAGGTGCTCCACGCTCTCGGCGGGCGTCCCGGGGTTCAGCGCGATGCCGGCCTTCATCCCGGCCCCGCGAATGGCCTGAAGCGTGCGGTGCGGATGCGGCCCTGCCTCGAGATGAGCGGTCAGCACATCGGCCCCCGCCTCGGCATAGGCGTCGATATAGGTGTCGACGGGCGAGATCATCAGGTGCACGTCCATCACCGTTTTCACATGCGGGCGAAACGCCTTCACGGCGGGTGGGCCGAAGGTCAGGTTGGGCACGAAATGCCCGTCCATCACGTCCACATGCACCCAGTCGGCGCCCTGGTCCTCGATGGCCCGGATCTCGGCCCCGAAGTTGGCGAAATCCGCCGACAGAATGCTCGGCGCGATCTTCACATCACCCATCTGTTCACTCCCAATCAAGGTTAACAAAGTTAACTCGGTTAACGCGCGCCCTGCGCCCTTCATCGTGCCAAAAATATCCCCGCCGGAGGCATGAAAGTTTGGCGAGACGCGCAGGCTCACCCGACATTTGCGCTTTCAAGCGCCTCTTACCCCCCAGCCGTCTGCCGGTCCATCCCCGGCGTCAACATATGGCGGATAAGCGCGATGGGATGCGCCCTGAGCGTCAGGCGCAACGCGGCGTAATCCTCGACCACTTCTTCCCCCTCGCTCATCGGCGGCAGGCTCACGGGGCGTTCCTCGATCCCCTCGCCATCCAGATCGCCGGCAAAGAGCGGCAGGGGCTTTTCCCCTGTGATCGCCCGGGCTTCCCACATCGCTTCCCGCCGGGTCAGCCCCAGGCCACTGAACGCATCCGCCTCGGCCAGCCTGGCCAGAAGCGCGGGCTTGGTGCCCGCCCGCCGCCAGACATCCTCGACACAGGTATAGCCGTTCCCCCGCGCCGCCGTGATCCAGCGCGCCTCGTCCTCGGCCATCCGCCGGATTTGCCGGAACCCGATCCGAAGCGCCAATCCCCCGCGCCCATCCGGCTCCATCACGTTGTCCCAGTAACTTTCGTTGATCGACACCCCGCGCACCTCGACCCCATGCTCGCGCGCATCGCGCACGATCTGGGCGGGGGCGTAGAACCCCATCGGCTGCGAGTTCAAAAGCGCACAGGCGAAGATGCCGGGATGGTGGCATTTGATCCAGGACGAGGCATAGACCAGAAGCGCGAAAGACGCCGCATGGCTTTCGGGGAAGCCGTAAGAGCCAAAGCCCTCGATCTGGCTGAAACATCGCTCGGCGAACTCCATGTCGTATCCGTTGGTCCGCATCCCCCGGATGAACCGCGTGCGCATCTCGCTCACCCGGCCCTGTTTCTTGAAGGTCGCCAAGGCGCGGCGCAGTTGATCCGCCTCTTCCGGGCTGAACCCGGCGCCGATAATGGCGATCTGCATGGCTTGTTCCTGAAACAGCGGCACGCCCAGCGTCTTGCCCAGCACCTCGCCCAGCGCGTCCGACGGAAACGCCACCCGCTCTTCGCCGTTTCGCCGCCGGATGAAAGGATGCACCATGTCGCCCTGGATGGGACCGGGCCGGATGATCGCCACCTGGATGACGAGATCGTAAAAACAGCGCGGCTTCATCCGGGGGAGGAAATTCATCTGGGCACGGCTTTCCACCTGGAACACCCCAAGGCTGTCGGCCCGGCACAGCATGTCGTAAACCATCGGATCTTCGGGCGGCAGCGTCGCCAGCCCATAATCCAGCCCGTGATGGCTCTCCATCAGGTCAAAAGCCTTGCGCAGGCAGGTCAGCATCCCCAGCGCCAGCACATCGACTTTCAGGATGCCCAGGCTGTCGATATCGTCCTTGTCCCAGCAGATGACCGTTCGGTCCTCCATGGTGGCGTTCTCGACCGGGACCAGCTCGTCCAGCCGTCCTTCGGTGATGATGAAACCGCCGACGTGCTGGGACAGGTGCCGGGGAAACCCCTGTATCTCGTCCACCAGATCCATGATTTGCGCCAGTTTAGGGTCTGATGCGTCCAATCCGATTTCCGCCAACCGCGCGGCCCGCATCCCGGACCCGCCCCAGCCCCAGACCTGTGACGACAGGCTGGCGATGGTATCTTCGGTCAGCCCCATCGCGCGCCCGACCTCGCGGATGGCCCGCTTGCCCCGATAATGGATCACGGTCGCACAAAGCCCCGCCCGGTGCCGCCCGTAAGTCTCGTAGATATGCTGGACCACCTCTTCGCGCCGCTCATGTTCGAAATCCACGTCAATGTCCGGCGGCTCGTCCCGCGCCTCGGAGACGAATCGCTCGAACACCATGGTCCCGATCTCGGGGCTGACCGAGGTCACGCCCAGCGCATAGCACACCACCGAATTGGCCGCCGACCCGCGCCCTTGGCACAAGATGCCCCGCGACCGGGCAAAGGCGACGATGTCGCTCACGGTCAGGAAATAGGGCTCGTATTTCAGCTTGGCGATAAGCGCCAACTCATGCTCCAGCATCTTCGTCACCCGCTCCGGCGGCCCCGCCGGATACCGATCACGCAGCCCCTTGCGGGCGAGCCGCGACAGCCGCGCCGCGGGCGTTTCGCCATTGGCAATCTCGGAGGGGTACTCGTATCGCAACTCGTCCAGCGCAAAGGTGCAACGTTCGGCGATCTCTCCCGACCGATGCACGGCGTCTTCGAAGCCGCGAAACAGGCGCAGCATCTCGGCCTCGGACCGCAAGCGGCGTTCGGCGTTGGGCTGGGCAAGCCGTCCCAGCGTCTCCACCCGTCGCCCGGTGCGAATGGCGGTCAGCACATCGACCAACCGCCGCCGCCGCGCGTGGTGCATGATCGGCTCGGCGGAGGCGACCGTGGTCAGCCCCAGCTCCCCTGCCAAAGCGGTTAGATGCGCGAACCGCTCCGGGTCGCGCCCATTGTAGCGCGGCGCCAGAACGAGGGAAAAATCGTCTCTATTCTTGTCCAAAAGCCGCCCGATATGTCGCCGCCACGCCCCGGTGATCTCGACCGGCGGATGCAGCAGCATCTCCATCTCGCCCAAGACGTCGATCACATCCGCCACCCGGATCAGGCAGCTCCCCTTCTCGACCCGGAGCCGCCCCTTGGAGATCAGCCGGCTGAGCCGCCCCCAGGCCGCACGCGTGCGGGGCAGCGCGGTCATAACGACACCCTCCTCGGTCACGATCCGCGCCGCCGGGATATGACGCGGCACGTTGCGGATCGGGGCGGACGGGGGCTTGGGCACATGATGGGGCGCAGGCGGCCCGATGACGCCGTGCTCGGCCTCCTGCCTGTCACGCGCCGCGATCATCTTGCCCATCTCCTTGGCCGCCGTATGCGCCCGCACGATCCCGGCGACCGAGTTCTCGTCGGCAATCGCCAGGGCGCGCATCCCCATCAGGCCCGCACGATCGACATACTCCTCGGCGTGGGAACCGCCGGTGAGGAAGGTGAAATTGGAGGTGATGCAAAGTTCGACGAACATGGTGAATCAGCATTATATTCACCTTTTGTTCTCATGTAGAGTCAGGAATGGGGAGTCGGCAAATTGGACAGGTATCAGGTGGACCACAGCCCACCTGAAAGACCCCTTGAAACAGACCCTATTTCGGGCAGTTTCCATCCATACAAGCTTCGATGTCGGCAATCACCTCGGCCTGCGGCTCCGAAAAAGCCATCGGCTGACAAGGGTCCAGGGCGATGTGATAGCTCTCATCCTCGTAGCGCAGGAACATCAGCACATCCTCGCCCGCCGGCACACCGCCGCACCAGCCGCCGGTGCACCCGATGTCGAGCATCACCTCGACGCCGACCTCTTCCTGGAACCCGTTCTCGCCCAGAAGCTTGCCCGCGACCTTGCCGGGGATCGACACCGGCACGTTGTCCTCGGAGTAGCCCTCGGGCACCTCGCTGGCGTCATAGGCCAGCGCGCCCCGGATCACGACATAGCTCTCTGTGGCCTCATTGGCGAAGGTAAAGGCATCCACCGGGTCAAAGCGCATACAGGACAGCGCCAGCGCGGGCGTGGCGGACAAGGCGGCCATAACGGCCAGGCTGCGGCTTAACAGGCGCCTGCATTCAAACATTGGATTGCTTTCCTTTGCATTGTCGCGCTGGGTCGCTCGAAAAACGGAGCGGTGCAACCAAACTCGCCAAGTTGCACCATGTAGCCCTGTTCATCCTTCAGCATCAGCACGAGGTATGGGGTCCCGTCCGTGCGGGGTGTGCAAGCAGTGTTGAGACAGGCTTGCTCCAACTCAACTGGCACCTTGATTGCATTGGTAAATCCGCGGTTCGACGCCGATTTCCCGGAAAAGGTGGTGGTAACCCGCCGATAATGGCCGACGTCATAGCCCCGCTGTTCGCTCAGGACCTTCGCCCCGCGAAACGCCCCAACGGCCAGCACATAGGTCAGGTGATAGCTCATCGCCTTGTTCATCGCCGCCTCGATCGTCTCGTCCATCTCCGTGCAATCGGGAAAGATGGTCAGCGCCTGCGCTGGGGATGCAAGAGCGAGAGCGGCGACGAGAACGAGACGTTTCATAATTTATCCCTGAACTCCGACATGACAGCGCGGTAAATGTCGCGCTTGAAGGGCACGATGCGGTCGATGATCTCGTCCGCGCCGATCCACCGCCACTGGGAAAACTCCGGGTGGTCAGTTTCGATGTTCACCTGGTCGTCGGTGCCCTTGAAGCGCATCAAAAACCACTTCTGCTGCTGCCCACGATAGCGCCCTTTCCAGATTCTCGGAACAATATCGTGCGGCAGGTCATAGGGGAGCCACTCAGGATGCTCCGCCTCGATCTCGACCAGATCGGCGGTCACTCCGGTTTCCTCCCACAATTCCCGCAACGCGGCATCGCGCACCTCTTCTCCCGGATCGACCCCGCCCTGCGGCATCTGCCACGCTGTCGCATCGGTCCCAAGCTTCGGCGCGTCGATCCGCTGACCGGCGAACACCTCGCCAGCGGGGTTCACCAACACGATCCCGACACAGGGACGATAAGGCAGGGCCTGGATTTCTTCGGGGGTCATCAGCATCTCCTTTGTCGCGCTCACCCTACACCGCCGCACCACGAAGGCCAGAGGGTCCGGAAAGCCAAAGAAAAACCCGCGCCACGGAGCACCGGGCGCGGGTTTCGTTCCTTGGTCCAACTGTCGATCAGTCTTGGTTGAGCTTCGACAAACCGTGCAGAAGATCGACCGCGTAGGACAGTTGGAAATCCTCTTCGCGAAGCTGCGCTGCCACTTCGGCCTTCTCGCGCTCTTCTTCGATCAAGCGGATCTGGTCTTCCGACAGGCTGTCGTTATCCAGCGAACCGCGCAGGTCAGCTTCGGAGCGCAGGTTGCGCGTGTTGGTTTCGTCTTCCTCGGACTCGGCGTTCGGATTGGTCGGCGGCTGCTCGACCACGATGTCCGGGCTCACGCCCAGCGCCTGGATCGAACGGCCCGAAGGCGTATAGTAGCGCGCCGTGGTCAGACGCATGGCGCCATCGCCCCGAAGCGGCATGACGGTCTGGACCGACCCCTTCCCGAAGGACTTGGTGCCGACCACGACACCACGCCGGTGATCCTGAAGCGCGCCCGCAACAATCTCGGAGGCCGACGCCGACCCGCCGTTGATCAGCACGACCAGCGGTTTGCCCTCGGCGATATCGCCGGGCTGTGCATTCACCCGGTCACTTTCCTCCGGCAGACGGCCACGGGTCGACACGATCTCGCCACCCTCCAGGAAAGCATCCGAAACGGCAATCGCCTGTTTCAACAGCCCGCCGGGGTTGTTGCGCAGATCGAGCACGACACCTTCGACATTCTCCAGACCGCCCATTTCCTCGACCGTTTCGGCAAAGCCTTCGGACAGGTTCGGGAAGGTCTGATCGTTGAACGTGGTCACACGCGCGACGATGGCATCGCCCACCTGCCGCACCGTGGCGGCCGTCAGCTTGATGGTGTCGCGGATGATCGAGATATCGAAGGGCTCTTCCACCTCTTCGCGCACCACGGTGATGATGATCTCGGACCCAACCGGCCCGCGCATCATGTCCACGGCCTGATCCAGCGTCAGCCCCAAAAGGCTCTCACCATCGACGTGCGTGATGAAGTCGCCGGCCTCGACCCCCGCCTGGTCCGCCGGCGTGTCGTCCATTGGCGAGACGACTTTGACGAAGCCCTCTTCCTGCGTGACCTCGATGCCCAGGCCCCCGAACGACCCGCGCGTCTGCACGCGCATCGCATCCGCATCCTGCGGCGGAAGGTAAGAGCTGTGCGGATCGAGTGACTGAAGCATCCCGTTGATCGCGGCTTCGATCAAATCGCTTTCGTCCACCTCTTCCACGTATTGCCCGCGAATCCGCTCGAAGACGTCTCCGAACAGATCGAGCTGTTGATACACGCTCGTGTTGCCCCCGTTGTCCTGGGCCAGAAGCGGTCCGGCGACCTGTGTGG
This sequence comes from Maritimibacter sp., assembly GCA_003520545.1. GTDB lineage: Bacteria > Pseudomonadota > Alphaproteobacteria > Rhodobacterales > Rhodobacteraceae > Maritimibacter. Next base: position 27,560 of record DOUP01000079.1, read on the forward strand.
TCAGAACGGCGCCGGCGAGGGTGCCGCCAATGGCGGCCATCAGGAATTTCTTCATCTCGTCTGCTCTCTCTTTCACGACTCTTTTCGGGTCTCGAATGGCCCGGTCAGTCAACCGATACCGCAAACCACTGGGCCGGGTCCACCGGCTCTCCGTCATGGCGCAGTTCCATGTACAATGTCTCAGACGCTTCTGAGCCAACGCCGCTTGAGTTTGAAATCAAAAGCGCTTGATCGCCCGATGTATCCTCACCGCTCATAAGACCGATGGGCGCCCCCTTGGGCAATACCTCTCCCACTTCGCCGTAAAGCTGCCCAAGCCCCGCGAGGACCAGCAAGTACCCCTCTCCCGGTTCGACCACGGCCACAAGACCATAGTCCAGAAGCGGCCCCAGGTACCGGATCGTGGCCGGCCAAGGCAATGTGACCAGCGTGAGGGGGCGCGTCGCAATGATCCATCCGGGGCGACGCACACCGGCGCTGTCGGCCTCTCCCATCCCCCGGATCACCCGGCCCAGAACCGGAAGCTCCAGCGTCCCCTGCGCCTCGGTGAAATCCGGCTGCGCGATGGAGACGCTGGTATCCTCGACCGTCGCGGACATCAGCCCGGCGGCGAAACTGGCCAGCGTGTCGGCGGTATCGACAAGGTTCTCCATCGCCTCCTGATCCGTGGTGAACCGTTTCGGAAGATCAGTGCGGTTCGACACCGCCTGGCTCAACTCCGTGCGCGCCGCCTGCGCCCCCTGAAGCCCCTCTTCCAAGGTGGACACAGCCGCCTCCTGCAACGCCCGCAGCATGGCGACCTCCTGAAGCGCGGCACGAAGGCGCTGGGCCTCCCGGTTCAGCGCCGGGGTCACTTCGGACAGGATCATACCCGTGCGCGCGGTGCCAATCGGCCCCTCGGGGTGAAGCAGCAAATGCGGCTCCGGCGCCGCCTCGATGGACTGCAAAACGCCCAACAGCCGCGCAAGACGCTCGCTCTCGGC
>DOUP01000170.1 GCA_003520545.1 Maritimibacter sp.
CTCGTTGCCTTCGTGATCCTGCTGACCTTCCATACCAATGCGATCATCCTCGGCATCGTGGCGCTGGGTCCGGTGGCGATCTATCCCTTTGCGAAACGCTTCACGTGGTGGCCGCAGATCTTCCTCGGCACCGCGTTTAACTGGGGCGCCCTTCTGGCCTACACCGCTCACACCGGGCGGCTCGAATGGCCTGCCGTCGCGCTCTATTTTGCGGGTATGGCCTGGACGCTGTTCTACGACACGATCTATGCCCACCAGGACAAAGAGGACGACGCGCTGATCGGGGTGAAGTCCACGGCCCGACTGTTCGGTGACAAAACGCCGCGCTGGCTTTTGGCGTTTCTCGTGATCTCCGTCACGCTCATGGCGCTTGCGGTGATCCTCGCCTATCTGCCAGAACGCTCGACGCTTGCGCTTTTGGTCGCGCTGGCCGCGCCTTGGGCCTTTGGTTGGCATATGTCGTGGCAGATGCGTGTGCTCGACATCGACGACAACGACATCTGCCTGCGCCTGTTTCGCTCCAATCGAAACGCGGGACTCCTGGTTGTGCCGTTTCTTGCCGTCGCCCTGTTGCTTTGATTGCGCCTCGCCTGAAAGCACCCTAATGAAACGCAGACTTTCACTCTGAGACCACTCACCTCCATGCGCCTGTCGAAAATCATTCTGGTTCCCGGGATTTTCATCGTCGCTGCCCTGATCGCGATCTTCGCTGCCTGGGCATCCGTCGGTGTGATCGAGCGAGTCACGAAAACGACCGTGGAACGCCAGTTGGTCGTTCAGGGCGAAGACTGGGCACATGTCGCGGTCGACGGCCTTCAGGTGATCCTGGATGGAATCGCGCCGACCGAGACGGATCGTTTCCAGGCGCTGACCATCGCGGGGGGCGAGGTCGACTCGAGCCGCGTGATCGACCGAATGGTCGTTCCATCCTCGCAAGAGGTTGCGCCGCCGCGATTTTCGATCGAAATCCTGCGCAACGATGCGGGTATTTCGATGATCGGGCTCATCCCGGCCGCCACGGACCGTGAGGCGCTAACCCAGCGTGTGAGCCGGATCATTGTCAGCCGACGCGTGGCCGATCTGTTGGAAACCGCCGATTACCCGGTGCCGGATGGCTGGGACGCAGCGCTCGATTTCGCGGTCTACGCGCTGGAAGAGCTGCCCCGGTCCAAGATTTCCATGAGTTCGGAACGCGTGGAGGTCGAAGCGATTGCGGATAGCGAAGCCCAAAAAGACGAGTGGGAGCAAGACCTCGCACGTCGCGCGCCGACAGGGCTTCGGGTGGCGCTGAATATCTCGGCCCCACGCCCGGTGGTCACGCCCTTCACGGCGCGGTTCGTTATCGACGAAACGGGCGCACGGTTCGATGCCTGCACGGCGGGCACCGAGATCGGTCGGACGAAAATCGTCGGCGCGGGGATCGCCGCTGGTGTCAAGGGACGCCCGAACTGTGTTATCGGGCTTGGCGTCCCGTCCGCCGATTGGCCTGACGCGGTGGCGTTGGGTGTGAACGCTTTGCGCGAGATGGGCTCGGGCACGATCACCTATGCCGATGCGGATGTTACCTTGGTGGCCGATGCCAGTGTCGAACAGCGCGCGTTCGATCGTGTTGTGGGTGAGTTGGAAGCGGACCTTCCGGAGGTCTTTTCGCTCCATGCAACCCGGACGGCTCGCGAAGACGGCGATGGTGAAGGCGCACAGGAATTCACCGCGACGCTGAGCCCCGAAGGCAACGTCCAGCTGCGGGGTCGTTTGACCAATGAGCAACAACGCGCGATCACGGAAAGCGTTGCGCGCGCACGCTTCGGTATGGACAGCGTTTACATGGCGACGCGCCTGGACCAAGGGTTGCCGCCCGAATGGTCGGTGCGTGTTCTCGCCTCGCTCGAGGCGCTGAGTTTCCTCGATAACGGTGCGGCTATCGTTCAGCCCGACCGCGTCGAGTTGCGCGGCAAGACGGGTAATCCCGACGCGAAATCCGAAATATCGCGCCTCCTGTCCGAGAAACTTGGCTCGAACGAAGAGTTCAGGGTGAACGTCACCTACGACGAAGCACTTGATCCGGTCGCGTCCCTGCCCTCCGCGCGGGAATGCGTCATCATGATCAACGATGCGATCCGCAAGAACAAGATTACCTTCGCGCCGGGCTCGGTCGAGATCGAAGCCTCGGCGGCAGGGACGATCCGGAAGATCGCGGATATGGTCCGGCAATGCCCTGATGTCGCGATGGAAATCGGCGGCCACACGGATAGCCAGGGTTCGGAAGAATTGAACAAGTCGCTCTCCCAACAGCGCGCGAATTCGGTGCTGAACGCGCTTCTGGCTGAGCGTGTGCTGACGTCGAACCTCACGGCTTATGGCTATGGTGAAGAGCAGCCGGTCGCGGACAACGACACCGAAGAGGGACGCGAGGAAAACCGCCGGATCGAGTTCAAGTTGATCGGAACCGAGGATCTGCCGGACAACATCGCGCCTGATGGCAGCATCATTGAAGACATCTCCGAAGGGGCCGTCCAGACGGCGGATGAAGACCTTGGCTCCGTGCGTCCGCGCCCGCGTCCAGGTGGTGACGACGACGCGGAGGCGGTTGAAGCAGATGACGCTGCCGCCGAGGCTCCCGTAACCGACGATGCCGCCGTTACCGACGAGACGGCGGCAGAAAACCCACCTGAAACGGCTGCTCAGGACGCGACCGAAGTGCCCGAGGATGCTTCTGCGTCAGAGACAGACGCAGAAGCCACAGCGGCTGATGAACGGGCCGAAACAACGTCCGGTGAAACGGAAGACACGGCCACGGAAGAGTCCGAAGGCGACAATACGTCAGAGGCTGCAACCGACACCGAGGGTGATATAACGGAAGAAGAAACAGCGGATGTGGCCGACGAAAACGGCGCCACGATCGACGCAGAGACCAACGGTGCAGAAGACACCGAGACAGAAGAAACCCCGCCCGAGGAGCCGCTTGGACCGGCCATCGTGGTGGACCCCGAGCTTGAAGGCGTGCGCGCGCCTCCGCGGCCGGAACGGTAGGGATAGGGACACATGAACAGAGCCGAGTTCATCATCGTCACGGCAATCATCCTTTTCATCGCGTTTGCGTTGGGATGGTTCGCACACTGGCTGATCCATCGATTCACCCGGGTCTCGGGCGCGGAGATGGGGGAACTCGACCGATTGGCGCAGGCCCTTCACGAAGCCGAAGAGACGCGGGATCAGGCGATCACTTATCTTCAGCAGCGCGAGTCGGAGCTGTCCAATCAGCAGCACCAGACCGAAGCCGAACTTCGCGCGGCGATGGACGGCTTGCGCGATGCCCGTCGCGAGGCCGAAGAACTGCGCGTTTACATCGAGCGGATGAACGCCACCGGCTAAGACATGGCGCGGTTCTGAACGCGGCGGTGACGGTCGTAGGCCATCTGAAGTGCTTCTGTGCGGATGGGGCGCTGCATAAGCGCATCAACGAGTAGCTTGTAGACCCTATGGGACGGCAAACCCTGCGTCACGGGATGTCCTGCCCCGGGAAGCCGAACCTGTCGAACAGTCTGAAAACCAAGAGAAATCTCGTTGGCGTGGGCCTGATCCTCGGGAAGGCTCGGGTCGAAGAGCACCACCGCGTCGCCGGGTGCCTTTCCCGTGGCGCGCAAGACCCTGTGCGCCTCGCGCGCGAAAATCCCGTCCATTGGATCGGGCATGAACCGGGTGTCACCAATCGCCGCTCCGTGGGGCAGGTCCGGGGCAAAGGTCGTGTGAGGGGAGACAAACATGAGCCGATCGAAATCGACCGCGCGACTTGCCGCGAAAAGCCCGTATCCGCCCATCGAAAACCCCAGTCCAATCCGCTCCCGAAAGGGTGCGGTGGCCTCCGCGATGCGGGTCAGAAGCCCCGGCAAATCTCGGTTCAGGTACCAGTCGTTACGCGCTGTGGTGATTTGAACATGGGCATAGCCGCGCCGCAGGAACGTTGCGCCGTGCTCACGCTCCAGCCCATTCCGGTCGCGTCGCCAGTGATCGAAGGTGAACACCACCCGGTCATGGGCGGCACCTATCATGGTGGCCCGCAAATGCGTGCCGGAGAAGATCACCTGGGGTCGCATGACCCGAGTGTTGCGGGACGGGTTTTACCATCCGGTGAAAAAGGATGGAGTATCGACTCGCAGCGTTACCAGCGTGTTAACGCGTCCTCGTCCTCGTCCTTCGCCGCGACCCATTCGGCCCCGTCCGGTCCGAATTCCTTTTTCCAGAAGGGTGCGCGGGACTTCAGGTAGTCCATCAGGAATTCGGCGGCCTCGAAAGCGGCGACCCGGTGGCGGCTGGCCGTGGCGACCATCATGATCTGGTCGCCGGGCGCGAGGGTGCCGTAACGGTGGATGACCAGACAGTCGGCGAGAGACCATCTGTCCACGGCTTCCTTTGCGATCATGGAAATGGCGCGTTCGGTCATGCCGGGGTAGTGTTCGATCTCCATGCGGCCCAGGCCACCGGTGTCCCGCACCACGCCGGTGAAAGAAACCACGGCGCCAATGTCATGGGAGCCTTTCCCGAAGCGTTCCAACTCGTCCCCGAGGCTGAAGCCGTCGTCTTGAACGCGAATGTCCATCAGCCGCCCGTCATCGGTGGGAAAAACGCCACTTCGCGCACGCCGGACAGCGGCGCGTCGAAGTCGGAAAGTTCCTGATCCAATGCGACGCGCAGGGCCGAGAGATCGGCGAAGGCGGCCTCGTACCGAGGCTCGCGGGCTTTGAGCTCTTCGACCAGGTCGGCCACCGTCGCCGCAGAGGTTTCAACCCGTTCCCGTGGTTCGCCGATGCGTTCGCGCACCCAAGCGAAATACATGACATCAATCATCTTTTTTCTCCTCCGGCTCCTTCAGGAAGGGGAGCGCCTTGCGGAAGTATTCAACCCCGGTGATGGCGGTCAGAAGCGCCGCGCCCCAAAGCAGGATGACGCCTGCGTTGCCGGTCCAGTTCATGCCTGTGAGTTTCCAGCGCAGGCCCAGCTCGTCTTCGGTAGCGCCCGAAATCACGGCGTCGAACATCTCCTGATCCATCCCGAAGCTTTGCATTCCTACGTAGTGTTCGAACACGCCTTTTGCAAAGAGCAGGGTGAGCGCGACCATCTGCACGGTGGTTTTCCACTTGGCGAGATTGGTGACTTTCAGAAGGCGGGATTTGTCGCCAAGCGTTTCGCGAAGGCCGGAGACGAAGATCTCGCGAAAAATGATGATCCCCGCGGGGAGCACGATCCAAACCGCGAGGCCAGAGTAGGCGGTGATGACCAAAAGGGCCATCAAAACCAATGCTTTATCGGCAATCGGGTCCATGGCCGCGCCAAACAGGCTTTCCTGTCCCAGCCTGCGGGCGAGGTAGCCGTCGACCCAGTCGGTGAGGCTGGCCAGCATGAACACCGCGATGGCGTAATAATCCGCCCAGGGCCGGGCGAAGAACAGGAAAACGATCGGCAGGAGAGGCACGGCGATAAGCCGCGCGACGGTGAGGATATTTGGCACGGTCCAACGCATGACCAAGGTCTATCGCGCCCGGTCGGCGGGGGGAAGGGGCGGGTGTTAACCGGTTTGGCAGGGCCAGCCGCAGCCGTATGACATGCGTACACAATGTGTATGACATTTGTGCATACGATTGTGCAGACGCCGCGCCCAGCAGAGCCGTGGCCACTGCGCGCTGTCGCGTGACAGACGGTTAACCTTTTTCGTGAAAGTGGCCGTAGATGGTTTCGGCCAAAGCCGCCGAAATTCCCTTGACCGCCTTGAGGTCGTCGAGCGAGGCAGTGGTCACGGCTTTCGCCGAGCCGAAGTGGGTGAGCAACGCCTTCTTGCGGCCAGCGCCGACGCCGGGCACATCGTCCAAGGGGTTGGCGGTCATCGACTTGGCGCGTTTGGCGCGGTGGGTGCCGATGGCGAAGCGGTGGGCCTCGTCGCGCAAGCGCTGAATGAAGTAGAGCACCGGGTCGTTTCGTTTCAGCGCCATGGGGCGTTTGCCGGTGCGGTGGAACTCCTCCTTGCCCGCGTCGCGGTCGATCCCCTTGGCGACGCCGATCATGGCGATGTCTTCGACGCCGAGGTCTTCCATGATAGACTGCACGGCAGAGACCTGTCCCGCGCCGCCGTCGATCAGCAGGAGGTCTGGCCAAGACTCGCTTTCGCGATCCGGGTCTTCCTTCAGCAGGCGTTTGAAGCGGCGGGTGAGCACCTCTTTCATCATGCCGAAATCGTCACCGGGGGTGAGGTCTTCGCCCTTGATGTTGAACTTGCGATACTGGCTTTTCATCAGCCCTTCGGGACCGGCGACGATCATGCCGCCGACGGCGTGGGCGCCCTGAATGTGGGAGTTGTCGTAGACTTCGATCCGTGTTGGCGGTGCGTCGAGGTCGAAGGCCTCCGCCAACCCGGCGAGCAATTTCGCCTGTGTCGCACTTTCCGACATCTTGCGGCCCAGCGATTCCCGCGCGTTGCGGGCGGCATTGGAGACGAGCTCCATCTTTTCGCCCCGTTGCGGAACCTCGATTGCGACCTTGCGCCCGAGTTTTTCCGTCAGCGCCTCGGCCATGAGTTCACGTTCCTCGATGTCGTGGGACAGGAGCAGGAGACGGGCGGGGTCCTTGCTGTCGTAGAATTGGCCGATGAAGCCGCGCAAGACTTCGGCTTCGTCCGCGCCTGCGCCGGTTTTCGGATAGAAGTCGCGGTTGCCCCAGTTCTGGTTCGCGCGGATGAAAAACACCTGCACGCAGGCCTGGCCACCTTCCATGTGGAGCGCGATCACGTCGGCCTCGCTTACCCCGCGCGGATTGATGCCCTGGGAGCTTTGGACCTGGGTCAGCGCGGCAATCCGGTCGCGCAGGAGCGCCGCGCGTTCAAACTCCATCGCTTCCGAGGCGGCGTGCATTTCCTCGGCCAGTTCGCTCTGCATCCTGGTGGTCTTGCCGGACAGAAAACGTTCGGCGTCTTTCACGAGGTTTCCGTAGTCTTCGGGCGAGATGCGGCCATCACAGGGGCCGGCGCAGCGCTTGATCTGGTAGAGCAGGCAGGGGCGCGTGCGGCTGTCGAACATCGCATCCGAGCAGTTGCGCAGGAGAAAGACCTTCTGCAACTGGTTGAGTGTCCGGTTCACCGCGTCCGCGCTGGCAAAGGGACCGTAATAGGCGCCTTTGGTTTTCTTCGCGCCACGGTGTTTGCGGATCTGCGGGAAGTCGTGGTCCTTGGTGACGAGGATCGAGGGGAAGGCCTTGTCGTCGCGCAGGAGCACGTTGAAATGCGGTTTGAGCTGCTTGATGAGGTTCTGTTCGAGCAGAAGCGCTTCCGTCTCGGTCTTGGTGGTCAGGAACATCATCGAGGCGGTCTGCGAGATCATCCGCGCGATCCGGGCGGAGTGACCGGTCCGATTGGCGTAGTTCGACACGCGGTTTTTCAGGTTCTTGGCCTTGCCGACGTAGAGCACCCGGCCTTGGGCATCGAGCATCCGGTAGACGCCCGGCGAACTGTCCAGTTGACGCACGTAGTCCGCGATGACGCCGTGACCCGTGCGCTTTTCACTGTCCGGTAGATTGTTCGTGTCTGATGACATGGTGCCTGTTCGGTGATTCTGGTTTTGGCTGCAATGATAGCGGGTCGGGGACAAGAGGAAACACGTCCACAGAATCTGTGGATAACTGCGGGGATGAAAAGCTATGTCGGGTGATTTTTCCTTGTTTCGTTGGGCTGCGAACCATGTGCTCAAAAATTAGGCGTCATTTTAGAGCGTTGTTTTTGTTGAAGAAAAATATGAACGATTTGTAAATATCTGAAATCCGGCCATTTTCCATGTTGGATTTTGGAAAGCCGCCATCCCCGTGCACAACTTGCAAGGCACCTGTGCCGCAGCAGGTTTGATCGGGGTCAATCCACGTTGCGAATCTCGGGCGTTTTCCACCCGAGGTGCTGCCCGCCATCCACCGCAAGCATCTGTCCCGACACGGCTTTTGCGTCGAGGAAATAGAGCAGCGCGCCGGTGATATCTTCGGGATCGGAGCCGCGTTTCAACACCGTATTATCGCGTTGGTAGGCAAAATCGTCGTCTGCCTGATGCGCGCCTTGGAGCGTCGGACCCGGCCCGATGCCGTTGACCCGCACCTTCGGGGCGAGCGCACGCGCCGCCGTCTGGGTCATCGCCCAGAGGCCCATCTTGGCGATGGTGTAGGTTGCGAAATGCGGCGTCAGTTTCTTGACCCGTTGGTCGAGCATGTTGACGACCAGCGCCTGGGCCACGGGTTCGCCCCGGTCGTCGGGGACGGGCTCGGGCGCCTGTTCTGCGAAAGCTTGGGTCAGGAAGAACGGCGCGCGCAGGTTGGAACCGATGTGCTGGTCCCAGCTTTCCGGCGTCGCATCCTCGAAGGTGTCGTAATTGAAGATCGAAGCGTTATTGACCAGCACGTCGAGTGGGCCGCCCAGGGCTTGCGTCGCGGCGGGAACAAGGCTTTCGACCGCCTGCGGGTCCAGAAGGTCGGCTTTCAGCGTCACGGCATTGACGCCGAGTGCCTCGCAGGCGGCGGCGGTGTCCTTGGCGCCTTCGTGCGAGGAGGCGTAGTGCACCGCGACGTTCAGCCCGCGACCTGCGAGCGCGATGGCCATGGCGCGGCCCAAGCGGCCCCCGGCGCCGGTGACGAGTGCGGCACTCACGAGATCACCAGGACGATATAGAGGACGTAGAGCGCGCAGAACACGATGCCCCAGAGACGCCCCATGCGCCAGCCTTTGAAGACGAAGGGGGCGATCAGGACCGAAGCGGCGAGCATGACCCACATGTCAAAGCGGAGCATTTCGGGTTCCACCGGGATCGGGCCGACAAGGCCGGCGATGCCGATGATCCCGAGAAGGTTGAACATGTTCGACCCGATCACGTTCCCCAACGCCACGTCCGCCTGGTTGCGGTAGGCGGCCATGACGGTGGTCGCCAGTTCCGGAAGCGAGGTGCCGAGCGCGACCAGCGTGAGGCCGATCACAGTGTCCGAGACCCCCATCGCGAGCGCGATATTGGTGGAGGCATCGACAAGAAGGTCCGCCCCGATGGGCAGGCCGATCAGGCCCAGCACCAGAAATACCCCGATCTTCCAGAACGGAAGGTCCGGGTCCGCGCCTTCGAGGTCTTCTTCCTCGTCCAATGTCTCCGGGTCGATCTGTTCGCCCTTGGCCTTGGCTTCCGCGATCAATTCGCGCCGGTGGGCCATGGCGGCCTGGAACGCCATGAAAAGCATGAAGGTGAGGCCTGCGAGCAGGATAAGACCCTGAACCGCGCCGTAGGTGCCGTAGAACCCAATGGTTATGAAGAGAACCGTAGCGGCGAGCATCATGATGTAGTTCTGCCGCGTGTCGGTGTCGGCGGTGTGCAGCCCCTTCAAGATTGCGGGCACACCGAGGACAAGGAGGATATTTGCCGTGTTCGACCCGACCACGTTCCCCAAGGCAAGGCCCGGTGCCCCTTCCATCACCGCTTTCACCGAGATCAGGAGCTCGGGCGCGGAGGTGCCGAAGGCGACGATGGTGAGTGACACGATCAGGGCCGGGATCCCCAGCCGCAGCGCAAGGTTCACGGCGCCCTTGACGAGGCTGTCACCGGCAAAGAGCAGGATGACCAGTCCGAGGGCGGCATAAGCGATGTCGAGGATCATGATTTCTTCTCACAGGCGCAGGGGCCCTTGCCGATCTTGAAACGCCCGCATTTGGGGCATTTCGCGTTCTTGATTTTCTGGGCACCGGGGAGCCGGAGCCGCCCGAACATGGCGAGCACGAGCATGAAAATCAGAAAGAGCGAGACGATCTTGATCATGGATCAGAGGCCGAACCTGGACCAGGCAGCGCGGTCGTCCATGACATCGAGTGCGTCGGAAGCGATCTGGGCGCCAAAGCGTCTGAACAGCGATTTCCTGGGGCCGTAGACCGCGAACCGGGTCTTTTCGCCGAACTTGTCCTTCATGGTCGGGACAAGGTGGCCGATCCCGTCAGCAAGGCCGAGGTCCACGGCTTTCTGACCAACCCAGAATTCACCCGAGAAAAGTGCAGGTTCGTCCGCGAGCTTGTCGCCACGGGCGGTTTTTACATGGTCGATGAAGGCTTCGTGGATTTGCGTGCCCACCGCCTTGATGCGTTCCACGTCCTTGGGGTCTTCGGGTTTGAAGGGGTCAAGCTGGCTTTTCGACTCGCCCGACGTGTAGACCCGGCGTTCGATGCCGTGCTTTCCGATGAAATTGGCGAACCCGAAGGATGCCATGATGACGCCGATGGACCCAAGGATCGAGGACCTGTCAGCATAGATCGTGTCGGCTGCACAGGCGAGCCAGTAGCCGCCCGAGGCCGCCGCGTCCTCCACGAAGGCATAGACCGGGATGTCTTTTTCGTTCGAGAGCCGTTTGATCCGCGCCGCGATCAGCGAGGATTGCACCGGGCTGCCACCGGGGGAATTGATCGACAGCGCGACCGCTTCCGGTTTGCCTTTGCGAAAGGCCCGCTCGATGGCGGATGCCATCGCGATGTCGTTGAGCTGGCCGCGAGGGCCGGTGGAAATCGTGCCGTGCAGGCGCACGACGGCCACGACCGGGGCGGATTTTACGAACGGAATAAAGCGCTTCATGAGAGGTGATGTAGAGACCGGGTCTCACGTTCACAAGGGCCGGGCGGAGGTTTCACGCCAGGGTGTGACCCTGACGTCGGGGCGCTCCGCCCCATGGGTCAGGACCGGAGCTTCCACCCGGTTTTGAAGATCCACGTAATGACGCCGAGACAGATCACGAGGAACAGGCCGATCGCGAGGAGCGAGACACCGACCGAGACGTCCGACATGGAGAAGAACGACCAGCGAAAGCCGGACACCAGATAGACCACCGGGTTGAAGAGCGCGATCGTCTGCCATGTTTCGGGCAGCATCGAGATCGAGTAGAACGCCCCGCCAAGGAACACGAGCGGCGTGATGACCAGCATCGGGATGAGGTTAAGCTGTTCGAAGTTGCCCGCCCAGATGCCGATGATGAACCCGAAGAGCGCGAAGCTGATACAGGTCAGGATCATGAAGGCGATCATCGCCAAGGGATGCGCGATTTGCAGATCGACAAAGAGCGCAGCAGTGCCGAGGATGATCAAACCGATCATCATCGCCTTTGTCGCGGCGGCGCCGACATAGCCCAGAACGATCTCGATCACCGAGACCGGGGCCGATTGCACCTCGTAGATCGTGCCGGTGAACTTCGGGAAATAGATGCCAAGGGCTGCGTTGGTCACCGACTGCATCAGCATTTGCAGCATCATCAGGCCGGGCACGATGAAGGCGCCGTAGTCGATGCCCTCGACCGTTTCGATGCGCGAGCCGATGGCGGCGCCGAAGACGACGAAGTAGAGCGAGGTGGAAACGACCGGCGAGACGACCGACTGGAAGATCGAGCGAAAGGTCCGTGCCATTTCGAATTTATAGATGGCGGCGACGGCTGTGAAATTCATGCCGCGTCCTCCTCTTCGGATTTTTGCTGGGTGACGAGATCGACGAAGATGTCTTCGAGGCTCGATTGCTTCGTCGAAAGGTCCGCGAGTCTGAGCCCGGCCGAGCGGATGTCGGCGAGGATATCGGTGATTCCCGTCTGCTCGGCCGCAGTGTCGTAGGTGTAGACAAGTTTACCGGAAGGTGAAAGTTCCACGCCTTTTTCGGCGAGCGCGGGCGGGACTTCGGTCGCGGGGCTGTCCAGTTCGATTTCCAGAACCTTCTTGCCCAGAGATTTCATCAGCGTATCGGTTTCTTCGACCAGAAGCAGCTCACCCTTGGAGATGACGCCCACACGGTCGGCCATCGCCTCGGCTTCTTCGATGTAGTGGGTCGTGAGGATGATGGTGACGCCGGACTTCTTCAGCTCGCTCATCACCTCCCACATCTCCTTGCGCAGCTCCACGTCAACCCCGGCGGTCGGTTCGTCGAGGAACAGGACGCGGGGCTCGTGGGAGAGCGCCTTGGCGATCATCACGCGGCGCTTCATGCCACCGGACAATTCGCGGATGCGGTTGTCTTTCTTGTCCCAGAGCGTGAGGTCCTTGAGGATCCGCTCGATACGCGCGTCGTCCTGTGGCTTCCCGAAGAGCCCGCGCGAGAATTTGACAGTGTTGATGACTTTCTCGAAGACTTCGACCGACATTTCCTGCGGCACCAGTCCGATCATTTCGCGGGCTTTTCGGAAGTCGCGCGTGATGTCGTGCCCGCCCACGGTGACGGTGCCGGCGGTCTTGTTGGCGATTCCCACCAGGCAGTTCAGCAGGGTGGACTTGCCGGCGCCGTTGGGGCCGAGAAGCGCGATCACTTCGCCTTCTTCGATGTCGAGGTCCACGCCTTTGAGGGCCTGAAACCCGTTGTCATAGGTCTTTTCCAGACCTTTTATGGAAATGATCGGGGCCATGCTGTTCCTCCTGTTTGCGCAAACGTGACATAGGGCATGTGAGGTGCTGCCGCCAGTGGTGACGCGGCGGTGAACAATTCTTGTGCAGCCGCGTTGATCTCTCATGACCAATCGTGATGATTTCGTTTCGCGCTCAACCTTCTGGGCAGATGAAGAAAACTTCTGGCTCGAAGGCCCGGACTTCTTCCGCGCCAACATGGTGCCCGATGCGGTGATGGAATTCCCCGAGCCAACCGGGCGTTTGAAAGGCGACCAGGTTCTGGCCGCGCTGGAGAATGTGCCGCGTTGGGACAAGGTCGTGTTCTTCGATCGCAACATGGAAAAGCTGGGCAACAAGGTGCGCCTGTCCTATCGCGCCGAAGCCTGGCGCAACGGAGAGGCCGAATATGTCGCCCAGTGCGAAAGCACCTATGCCAAACTCGGTGGCGACTGGTTGTTGACCGCACATAAGCAGGAGCGATTGGAACGGTAACGGCTCCTGCTATGAGGATCTTTATCCCGGGGCGGCGGCCTTTTTGGTCTTTCCATGTTGACAAAATGCTGTGAAGAGACTGATTTCACTAGAAAACTAGAAAAC
>DOUP01000086.1 GCA_003520545.1 Maritimibacter sp.
GCGTGATCGGCCCCAACGGCGCGGGTAAATCCACGCTGTTTCGCATGATCACCGGGCAGGAACAGCCCGACGAAGGCACCATTGAGTTCGGCGACACCGTGGACCTCTCCTACGTCGATCAGAGCCGCGACGCGCTCGACCCCGACAAGACCGTGTGGGAAGAGATTTCCGGCGGGGCCGAAGTGATCGACCTCGGCGACGCCCAGATGAACTCCCGCGCCTACTGCGGCGCGTTCAACTTCAAGGGCGGCGACCAGCAGAAGAAAGTGGGCCTCCTGTCGGGCGGTGAACGCAACCGCGTCCACATGGCCAAGCTCCTGAAATCCGGCGGTAACGTCATCCTGCTTGACGAGCCGACCAACGACCTCGACGTGGAAACGCTGCGTGCCTTGGAAGACGCGCTCGTGGATTTCGCAGGCTGCGCCGTGGTCATTTCCCACGACCGCTTCTTCCTCGACCGCATCTGCACGCATATCCTTGCGTTTGAAGGCGAGGCCCATGTGGAGTGGTTCGAAGGCAACTTCGAGGACTACGAAGAAGACAAGAAACGGCGACTGGGTCCGGATGCGCTTAAGCCTAAGCGCTTGAAGTATAAGAAATTCTCGCGGTGAGGTGGGGCCGGTTTTGAGACCGGCTTACAGGTCTATCGCGGGGCGGGCGTCGGCCCGCCAAAGGGCGGCACAAGCCGCCCTTTTCATATCTACGCCCGCGAGCCTGATCTCAGGTTCGCGCCCGGCACGAGGGTGGGCGCTCGCGCCCGCCCTGGGGGCGGGTCGGGCGCGAACCTGTTTGCTGCGAGCAGCAAACAGGCAAGAACACACCTCCCCCCTTCCCCCTCCCGCGAAAACATGACACCAAACAGGGTGAACGCTTCGCATTAGGGAGCCACGTTCCATGAAAGACACCGTCGACCTCCATTCGCCCGACTTCCTGCGCGCCCCGGATGATGGCCTGGCGTTGCTCCGGTCTCAGGGGCAGTTGGTGCGGATGAAGCTGCCGATCATCGGCAATGCCTGGGTCACCACCGATTTCGACACCGCCCGCGCGCTCCTGACCGATGCGGAAAGCTTCGTGCGCAATCCGGCCAATGCGGGCGGCAAGTCGCTGGAAGAGAATTACTGGTGGTTCCCCCGCTTCATCCACCCGCTGTTTCGCAACGTGACATTGATGGACGGCGAAGACCTGTCACGCCTGCGCCGGCTCGTGATCGGGGCGTTTTCCTCGCGCGGGATCGAAGCGATGAAGCCCGCGATCGAGCGGCTGACCGACAAGTTGATCGACGATCTGCCCACCGACCGGGAGGTCGACCTGGTCGAGAATTTCAACCGCCGCCTGCCCATGCTGGTGATCTGCGAACTGCTCGGCATCCCCGAGGAGGATCGCCCCAAGATCAGCCGCTGGATGGAGCCTTTGGGGCGCGTCTCCTCCCCCCTCACCGTGTTCAAGGCCCTGCCTGGTCTTTACAAGTCGAACAAGTATTTTCGCGCCGACTTCGACGAGGTGCGGCGCACCGGGCGGCCCGGTCTGATCAAGGAGCTCGTGGAAATCCGTGACGGCAAAGACAAGCTCTCGGATGACGAGCTTCTGGCCATGGTCACCGCGATTTTCATCGGCGGCTTCGACACGACGACGCACCTGATCGGCAATTGCTTCATGACGCTGTTGCAGGATCGCGCGCTGGCCGACCGGCTGCAAGCCGATCCCGCACAAGTGCCGCTATTCATCGAGGAAGTGCTGCGGTTTCACTCCCCCGTCATGTTCACCAACATGTTCCACGCCACCAAGACCGTGGAGCTTGGGGGGCGGACGCTGGAGCGCGGCGACCGCGTCGTGCCGCTTCTGATCGGCGCCAACCGGGATCCGAACAAGTTCGACGGAGCGACCGAGTTCAAAGCCGATCGCAAACCGAACAAGCACCTCGATTTCGGGATCGGCGTGCATATGTGCCTCGGCACCCAACTGGCACGCGCCGAGGCCACCGTCGCGGTGAATCGCATGTTCGCACGCTACCCGGATATCCACCTGACCCGGCCTGCCGACCAGGTGCCGATGCTCAAGCGGATCGGGTTGCGGGGGGTCGCACAGATGCCAGTGAAGGTGAAAGCCTGACCGGGATCAGGCGTGTTCCGTCTCCAGGACCGCATCCGCCTTTGCGAAATGCTCATCGGTCAGCTTGCCCTGAAGCGATTTGAGCGCCGCCCAAAAAACCAAGGCATCATCTGTGAAGCCAAGTCCCACGAGAAAGTCCGGGATCAGGTCTGTCGGGATGACGAAATACGCCAAGGGCGCGACCACGGCGGCACGGGTGACGGCCGAGACCTTCGGATCGAGCATCGCGAAATAGGCCGCAAGCGCGTCACGGGTGAAGGGCACGCGGCGCGCGACCGTCTTGATCTTCGACAGGAACCCATCCCGCACCATGCGCTCTTGCGTGGCCGGGTCGTATTGGGTCAGGACGTTTTCGTACTTTTGCTCCATGCGCCTAATGTAGGGGCAAAGCCGCCGGGTTCAATTCGCGGCCCACGGCGCGACTAGTCGGCAAGCCGCTGCGTGACAAAGGCCGACAGGAGCCGGTCGAAGG
>DOUP01000038.1 GCA_003520545.1 Maritimibacter sp.
CGATGTAGCTGTGGCCGGTCACCCAGCCCACGTCCGCGGTGCACCAGTAGATGTCGCCGTCGTGGTAGTCGAAGGTGACTTCGTGGGTCAGGGCCGCGTAGGCCAGATAGCCGCCGGAGGTGTGCACAACGCCCTTGGGCTGCCCGGTAGAGCCGGAGGTGTAGAGGATGAACAACTCGTCCTCTGCGTTCATCGGTTCGGGAGCGCATTCGGCCGAGGCGCCTTCGATCAGGGCGGTGTAGCCATGATCGCTCTCGCCCATGGCGATGTCGGCGCCGGTGCGCTCGACCACGAGACAGGCGACGTCGCCGCAATGTTCGCGCGCCTTGTCGACGTTTTTCTTGAGCGGCGTGGCGCGGCCGCCACGGGGGGCTTCGTCCGCCGTGATGATGAGCTTGGCGTCGCAGCCTGCGACGCGGGCGGCGAGGGCTTCCGGCGAGAAGCCGGCGAAAACGATGGAATGGATCGCGCCGATGCGGGTGCAAGCGAGCATCGCGTAGGCGGCTTCGGGGATCATCGGGAGATAGAGGACGACACGGTCGCCTTTGCCCACGCCCAGACCCTTGAGCACGTTGGCGAACTTGTTCACCTTCTCGGACAGCTCGTTGTAGGTGATGTGCTTGTCGACGTTCGGATCGTCGCTTTCCCAGATGATCGCGGTCTGGTCGCCACGGGTGGCAAGGTGGCGGTCGATACAGTTGACCGAGACGTTCAGCTCACCGTCTTCGAACCACTTGATGGAAACGTTGTGGTAGTCGAACGTGGTGTTCTTGATCTTCGTCGGTGTCTTCGACCAGTCGAGGCGGGTCATCTGTTCTTTCCAGAAACCCTCGGGGTCGTTCACGGAGGCGGCGTACATTTCTTCGTACTTGGCCGCATCGACGTTGGCGTTTTTCTTGAAATCTTCGGATGGGGGGTAAATTTTGTCGGACATAGGGTCCTCCTCCTCGCCGTTGTTTTGTCATGAGTGAGGCGGCGCGGACGCCGCCTCGGGGTTCGGCTGGTGGAACGTAGGCCCCTCCCGACCCACATCCCGGCCTCGCTCAAATCGCGAGGTATTCGTGACGCAATTCTTCGTTTTCCAGCACTTCCTGAGCAGAGCCGTCATAGACGACAGTGCCGGTATCAAGGATCACGGCGCGGTCTGCAAGTTCGAGCGCACGGATCGCGTTCTGTTCGACGAGCACCGTGGTGATGCCTTGCGCCTTGATAATGTTCAGCGTCTTTTCGATCTCGTCCACGATAACCGGGGCAAGACCCTCGTAAGGCTCGTCAAGTAGCAGCACCTTGATGTCACGGACCAAGGCGCGGGCGATGGAGAGCATCTGCTGTTCGCCACCCGACAGCGTGGTGCCCTCCTGCGTGCGGCGTTCCTTGAGGCGGGGGAAGAGTTCATAGACACGTTCCAGCGACCAGCCCAGCGGCGGGGCGATCTGGGCGAGCTTGAGGTTCTCTTCCACGGTCAGGCCCTGGATGATCCGACGATCTTCCGGCACCAGGGCGAGACCGTTCTGCGCCGCTTCGTGGCTTTTCATGTTGTGGAGCGGCTGGTGGTCCAGCCAGATCTCGCCCTGGGTCACCATCGGGCTGCCCGTGCGGGCGATGGCGCGCAGGGTGGATGTCTTGCCCGCGCCGTTGCGCCCCAGCAGCGCGAGGATCTCGCCTTCGTGGATGTTGAAGCTCACGCCCTGGACGATGTAGCTCTCGCCGTAGTAGGCGTGAATGTCCCAACACGAGAAGAAGGCCGGGGCCGTCGACGCCTGGTTGGCGTTGTTGGAGTGGTCGTAGTCAGGGCGCCGGTTGGCGTCCCCGACGACTTGTTGATCGTTTGCCATAACTCTCTCTCCTTACGCGGCTTCGCCGAGGTAGGCTTCTTTCACCTTCGGATGGCCCTTGATGTTCTCGGGCGTATCCTCGACCAGCGGCGTGCCCTGGGCCAGCACCGTGATCCGGTCGGCGAGCGAGAAGACGACGTGCATGTCGTGTTCGATGATCGCCATGGTGATATCGCGTTTTTCCTTGATCTCCTTGAGGAGGTCGATGGTGTTGTTGGTGTCGGCGCGGGCCATACCGGCGGTCGGTTCGTCCAAAAGCAGGAGTTTCGGCTCCTGCACCAGGCACATTGCCATTTCCAGACGCCGCTTGTCGCCGCGGGACATGGAGGCTGCGTTCATGTGCCGCTTGTCGATCATGTTGACGTCGATCAGGATCTGCTCGGCCTGTTCCACGATGTCCGTCTCATGAGATACGGTTTCAAACGGATGGAGCCGGAAGGCGCCATCGCGCTTTGCGAAACACGAAATCATGACGTTTTCCATCACGTTCAGGTCCGAGAAAATCTCGGGGGTCTGGAACACTCGGGACACGCCCAGCTGGTTGATCTGGTGCGGCTTGAGGCCCAGCAGCGACTGTCCGTTGAACATGACGCTGCCGGTGTCCGGGATCAGTTTGCCGACGAAACAATTGAGCAGCGTCGATTTACCAGCCCCGTTCGGCCCGATGATGGCGTGGACCGAATTCTCCTGAACGGAGAGGTTCACGTCGCTGAGGGCTTGCAGACCGCCGAAGCGTTTGCCCACGTTCTTGACTTCAAGGATACCCATGTCAGTTCTCCTTATTCAGCAGCCGTAGGCTGGGCTTCGGTTCCTGCACCATCGTCACCCGAGGTGCGCTTTTTCTTGAACAGCGCCTTGATGCGCTGGCCACCTTCGACAAGGCCGCCGGGCAGGAAGATCACCACGAGCATGAACATCAGGCCCGAAGTGAGGTGCCAGGATTTGCCGACGAAGAAGTGGCTGACGCCGATGAGGAAGTCCTCCAGCCCGTCGGGCATCCAGGCAAACCAGCCGTGCAGCACGCTGTCGTTGATCTTCGAGAAGATGTTCTCGAGATACTTGATGAAGGCTGCGCCCAGCACCGGGCCCATCAGGGTGCCGGCCCCGCCGAGGATCACCATGAGAACCACTTCACCCGAAGCGGTCCACTGCATCCGCTCGGCGCCCGCAAGCGGGTCCATCGCGGCGAGCAGACCACCGGCGAGACCGGCATACATGCCCGAGATCACGAAGGCCGCGAGGGTATAGGGACGGGTGTTGATGCCGGTGTAGTTCAGCCGGGTCTGGTTCGTCTTGATCGCGCGCAGCATCAGCCCGAAAGGCGAGCGGAAGATACGGAGCGACAGGTAGAACACGATGATCGCGATGATGGCGGTGAAGTAGTAGCCGTTGTTGAAGGTGAATTCCCAGCCGCCGATTTTCGGGGTCCAGAAATTCTCGCGCATGACGATTCCGAAGAGGTGTGGCGAGGAGGGCTCGTTAGCGCCGAGCAGAACCTGCGGATCGCTCTCGTAGACCTGGAGGCCGGTTTCACCGTTGGTGATCGGGGTGAGCACCGAGTAGGCGAGGTTATACATCATCTGCGCGAAGGCGAGCGTCAGGATCGAGAAGTAGATGCCCGAGCGACGCAGGCTGATGAAGCCGATGACGAGCGCAAACAGGCCGGACACGATGATCGCCAGCGGCAGCCCCCAGAGCACGTTGTAGTCGAGGAGCTTGTACATCCACACGGTCGAGTAGGACCCAATCCCGAGAAAGGCCGCGTGGCCGAAGGAGAGGTAGCCCGTCAGGCCGAAGAGGATGTTGAAGCCGATGGCGAAGATGCCGAAGATGGCGATCTTTTGCATCAGGTCCGGGTAACCTGCGTTGAAGGTGTTCAGGCCGGAGCCCACCGGGAATGGCTGGATCAGGATCGGCGTGAGCAGGGTCAGCGCGATGACGATCAGCAGAAAGGTGGAATCCCGTTTGGAAAGTCCGAGGATTTGCATGTCTTACTCCTCCATCACACCGGCACGACCCAGAAGGCCACGCGGACGTGTCAGCAGAATGAGGATGGCGACGAGGTAGATGATGACCTGGTCGATCCCCGGAATGAGGGATTTGATTTCGTTCATGGAGGCGAAGCTTTGCAGGATACCCAGAAGGAAACCTGCGGCGACAGCGCCGGGCAGGGAGCCCATGCCGCCGACGACGACCACGACGAAGGAGAGGACGAGGAAGTCCATCCCCATGTGATAATTCGGGGCGAGGATCGGCGTATACATCACCCCCGCGACCCCGGCCACGGCGGCCGCGAGGCCGAACATGATGGTGAAGCGCTTGTCGATGTTGATGCCGAGCAGACCCACGGTTTCGCGGTCCGCCATGCCTGCGCGCACGACCATCCCGAAGGTGGTGAATTGCAGGAAGGCAAAGACACCACCAATGACGATCGCGGCGAAGAGGAAATAGACCAGACGCCAGTAGGGATACATGATCGTATTCGGGTCGAAGCCGAGAAGCACGCCGAAGTCCATGGAGCCAGAGAACGCGTCCGGTGCGCCGGTCTGGATCGGGTTCGCGCCGAAGAAATATTTGACCAGTTCCTGAAGCACGATGGCGAGACCGAAGGTCACGAGGATCTGGTCGGCGTGGGGGCGTTTGTAAAAATGCTTGATGAGGCCGCGTTCCATGACGAAACCGACCAGGAGCATCACGGGGATCGCCAGAACGATGGCGATGGGGACTGACCAGTCGATGAGCGCGGCGCCCACTTCGGGGCCGAACCAGCTTTCAACGTAAGGCACTTTGACCTTGAGCGGATTGCCCAGAAAGTCGGTCTTGGTCGGATCGACGTGTTCTGTCGACAGGTTGAAAATGCGTTGCAGCGTCACCGCCACGAAGGCGCCGATCATGAAGAGCGCGCCGTGGGCGAAGTTCACCACACCAAGCGTGCCGAAAATCAGCGTGAGCCCAAGCGCGATGAGCGCATAGGCTGAACCCTTGTCGAGCCCGTTCAGGATTTGAAGAATGATGGCGTCCATGGTCCCCACCCGTGATGTAAGAGTTTTGACCCGAGGCGTATCCCTGCGCCCGGGCTGTAAGGGGTAGGGCGGGAGAACCCGCCCTACCTACGATGCGGCAGGATTATGCGCCGTCGTTGCACTCGCCGAGCGTGGCGTCGTCGCCACCGAACATCGGGTGGTTCGGCTCGTACATGACTTGCTCGACCGCCGTCTGCTCGACGATTTCGAGCGTGTCGTACTCGGTCGTCGGGTTCTCGGCGCCTTTCATGACCAGCACGTCCTTGAAGCACTGGTGATCTTCGGCACGGTAGAGGGTCGGACCGTTGCCCAGGCCATCGAACTCGAAGCCTTCGAGAGCTTCGGCCACGGCGCAGGGGTTGAACGAACCGGCACGGGTCACCGCGTCTGCATAGAGCAGGGTCTGCACGTAGCAGGTGTGCGCGGAGTTCGACGGCGGACGGCCATACTTTTCACCGAAGGATTTCACGAACGCCTGGGTGCCTGCATCGGAGAGCTGCCAGTTCCAGTTCATGGAACCGTAGACGCCCTTGATGTTTTCACCGGCACCGGCGGCCATCAGTTCGGAGTAGAGCGGAACCACGATTTCGAAGTTCTTGCCGTTGGCTTGCGCGTCGCGCAGGCCGAACTGGACCGCCTGGGTCAGCGAGTTGATCATGTCGCCACCGTAGTGGTTCAGGATCAGCACATCTGCCCCGGAGTTCATGACTGGCGTGATGTAGGACGAGAAGTCGCCTGCGCCAACCGGGGTCAGCACGTTGTTGACGGTTTCCCAGCCAAGCGCCTCGGTGGCGGACTGGATCGATTCCTGCTGGGTCCAGCCCCAAGTGTAGTCGGCGGTGAGGTGATAGGCGCGACGGTCCGTGCCGTAGGCTTCCTTCAGCACCGGAGCGAGAGCCGCGCCGGACATATATGCGTTGAAGAAGTGACGGAAACCGTTGGCCTTGCGGTCCTTGCCGGTGGTGTCGTTGGAGTGGGTCAGACCGGCCATGAAGATGATGCCGGCTTCTTGGCAGAGGCCCTGAACGGCCACGGCCACGCCCGAGGACGATCCACCGTTGATCATCACGACGCCGTCTTTTTCAATCATCGACTTGGCGGATGCGCGGGCGGCGTCCGATTTGGTTTGCGTGTCGCCGGTCACGAAGTCGGCTTTCTTGCCGAGGATGCCGGTGCCGTCGAGCGCCTTCGAGGAGAAGGTGTTCAGCATACCGCCATCGCCCATGCCGTTGATGTGCTCGACAGCGAGCTCCTGCGCGCGCAGTTCGTCGAGGCCTTCGTCAGCGTAAGGGCCGGTCTGCGGCACGTTGAAGCCGAAAGTCACGGTGTTGCCAGTCGGTTCGTTCGTGAACGCGGCAGCGCCGGAGGTGAAGATCGTCGGCATGGCGAGACCGGCACCGGTAACGGCGCCCGTCTTCAACAGCCCACGACGGGTGAAGTTGGATTTGGACATGAATATCCTCCCGTTTGGAAAAAAACGACGCGGCCTCCCCGCACACGTCGCGTGCCTTTTACAGGCTGGGGGTATTATTGGGGGCGATTAGAAAACTTATCAACAATGCAATGAAACCAAACAGTTTTTTTGTAAACAAATGAACTGATACCATGGTATACATGTAAAGAAGTTTTCGCGCAGGTGCAGAAAGCACCGGAAACCAAAGGAAAATCTTCATGCCTCATACCGGTCTGACAGGCAGTCGCATCCGCGAGCGTCGGCTTGGCTTACGTGTGCGTCAAGCGGATTTGGCCCGTGATGTCGGGATTTCCCCAGCCTACCTCAATCTCATCGAGCACAACCGGAGGAGAATCGGTGGGAAACTCCTTATGGATATTGCGCGGCTCTTGCAGGTCGAGCCAGCGCAATTGTCCGAAGGCGCGGGCCAGGCGCTTGTCGCCGGGCTGGGGGCCGCGGCCGCGCGTACCGAAACAACCTCCAGCGTGGAATCCGATCGGGTCGAGGATTTCGCGGGACGCTTTCCGGGGTGGGCGGCATTGATCCTCGCCCAGGCACAGCGGATCGAGGAGATGGAAACCGTGGTCGAGACGCTATCGGACCGGCTGACCCACGACCCGCACCTCGCGGCCTCGCTGCACGAGGTGATTTCCACCGTGACCGCTATTCGCTCCACCTCCGCCATTCTGGCCGAGACGCAGGATATTGACCCGGACTGGCAGGCGCGGTTTCTGCGTAACATCCGGGAAGAGGCACAAAGGCTGTCCTCTTCGGCAGAAGGCCTTGTGACCTATCTCGATGCGGGTGCCGAGGCGCGGGAGATGCAGGTGAGCGCGGCGGACGACCTGGCTGCCTTCGTGGAGGCGTCACGGTATCACTTCCCGCTGCTGGAGCGCCCTGCCGCAGGAGAGGGCGAGCTTGCGATCCTGCTCGACGGGGCAGAGGAGCTTCGTGACCGGGGCGCGCACGACCTCGCGCGGCGGATGCTGGTGCGCTACCTTTCGGACGCCCGCGCGATGCCGGAAACCGCGTTTCGAGCCTCGCTCACATCCACCGGGGGCGATCCGGCGCGGGTGGCAGACGGCTTTGGCGTCGGGCTGGATGCGGTGCTGCGCCGGATCGCGAGCCTGCCGCCCGAAGAAGGTGGGCAGGAGAGCGGCCTGGTCATCTGCGACGGCTCCGGCACGGTGACATTTCGGAAGGGCGTGGAAGGGTTTCCACTCCCGCGTTTTGGCGCAGCCTGCCCGCTCTGGCCGCTTTACCAGGCATTGGCGCGTCCGGCGCAGCCGGTGGAAGGGATCGTGGAAATGCCCGGACAGGAGGCAAAGACCTTCCGCTGTCGGGCGCTGTCGCTGCCGCGTCCCTCATCCTCTTTCGATGCGCCACCGATCCACGAGGCGACCATGCTCATCGAACCGGTGAGCGAGCCGGTGGGCAATGTGCTCCCCGTCGGGGCGTCCTGCCGGATCTGCCCACGCGAAACCTGCGCGGCCCGGCGCGAGCCGTCCATTCTCGGCATGCGGAGCTAGGTGCAGAAATCATCGCGATAAGTCCGGGTTCGGTCGCGAGACCTGTAAAACCGGCCCCTGCACGGACTCCCGCTTTGACTCTCTATCACGTAGCAGTGATAAACAAGGCGTGGGGTCGAGGGAGGAAGACCCCGAGGGGAGTTTATGGTCAAACAGGTCCTTCTGATCGAAGACGAGCCCAATATCATTGAGGCGGTGTCGTTCATTCTATCGCGTGACGGTTGGAAGGTGGCGACACATTCCAACGGCGAAACGGCGATGGCGGCGATCCGAAGCCAGAAGCCGGACGCCTTGGTGCTCGACGTCATGCTTCCGGGGAGGTCTGGGTATGAGATCTTGCAAGACCTCCGATCAGACGATGTTTTCTCCGACCTTCCGGTTCTCATGCTCACGGCACGCGGCCAGAAGAAAGACCGTGATGCCGCCGACCGGCTGGGTGTGACAAGGTTCATGTCCAAGCCTTTCTCGAACGCTGAAGTGCTCGCAGCCCTGCGCGAGATCGCGGGAGTGGACTAGGGCGATGAGCCGGTCGACGACCTTTCTCGCCCGATCCACCTACCGTCGCCGGCGGCTGATTGATGCGCTGAGGGTCATGCCGGCGCTGGGCGCGCTGTTCTTCCTGATCCCGATGCTGGGCGGCGCGGCCATGGGCCGCTCTACGGCCTGGTCCGGCATTTACCTCTTCGCCTGCTGGTTTTTCCTCATCCTGATCACTGCGCTTATCGTGCGCAATCTGGCGAAGTCACCGGGTGGCGTCGGCAGCGATCCCATGGAAACTGGCGGTGAGCGCGCGGGCGGGGATCATAGCTGAGATGGTCGGCTTCAATCTTCTGATCGTCGTTTCACTGTCCTACGTCGCGCTGTTGTTCGTCGTCGCGTTCTGGGGCGACACGCAGGCGCGGGCCGGGGGCGGCGGGTGGCTCCGTTCGCCCATCGTCTACACGCTGTCACTCTCGATCTATTGCACTGCCTGGACGTTTTACGGCGCGGTCGGATATGCCGCGCGCTCGGGTTTGGAGTTCGTGACCATTTACCTTGGGCCGACGCTGGTCATGGTCGGCTGGTGGTGGGTGCTTCGCAGACTGGTGCGGATCGCGAGGGTGCAAAGGGTTACCTCGATCGCCGACCTGATATCCTCCCGTTACGGCAAGTCGAACCTGCTGGGCGTGATCGTCACGCTGCTCGCGGTGATCGGGACCACGCCCTATATCGCGCTGCAATTGCAGTCGGTGGTTCTGTCTTACGAGGTCTTTGCGGGCCGCGGGGTGCAGGACACCGTGACCAACCCCTCGGCGACGGCGTTCTGGGTGGCGGCCGGTCTGGCAGCCTTCACCGTCCTCTTCGGCACCCGCACGCTGGACGCGAACGAACGCCACCACGGCGTGGTGACCGCGATTGCATTGGAGGCGGTCGTCAAACTGATCGCGCTTCTGGCGGTTGGCGTCTTTGTCGTCTGGGGGATCGGCGGCGGACCGGTTGGCATCGCCCAGGCCATCGAAGCCTCGGAAATCGCGGTCTGGGATATCCAGGGCGGGCGCTGGGCGACGATGCTCTTCCTGTCGGCGGCCGCTTTCCTGACCTTGCCGCGGATGTTCCAGGTTCTTGTGGTCGAGAACG
>DOUP01000039.1 GCA_003520545.1 Maritimibacter sp.
GCGGGCCTCGTGGAAATCCTCCGGCTCGTAGCGCTCATCGTCGAAGAGCATGATCAGGTCGATGTCCGAGGAATAATTCAGCTCGAACGCCCCCATCTTGCCCATCGCGATGGCAACCGCCCCACCCGCCTGCGTCAGATCGCCATGATCGCCGCCCGGCAGCTTGCCGCGTTTGATCTCGACACCGACCTCATGCTCCAATGCCTTTTGCGTTGCGAAATCGCCGAACACGGTCAGCGCATGGGTGACCTCCTCCAGCGACCAGACCCCGGCAAGGTCGGCAATCCCGGTGAACAATGCCACGCGCCGTTTGGCCCGGCGCAAAGCGACGTCGAGCGATGCTTCCCCCAGGTCCAGGGCCGAGGCGAAGGCAACGCCGGGTTCTTCTTCCAGAACCTCCCGCAACCAGTCCTCTTCCCGCTCCATCAAATCCTTGAGGTACGGCGAACAGCCACCGGCCCCGACCAGCACCGCGCGCAGCTCCGGTGCCAGATCGTCGTATCGGTCGGCGATCTCGCGCGCCGGGTCTGGGTCATACGGGCGCGGTGTTCGGGTGATATGTCTTGCAAAACTCATGGCGGGACATTGGCGACGCGCCGCAGGGTGGTCAAGCCGCGAACCACGCGTCAGAGTGTGACCATGAGCAAGTCGTTAAAACGAGTCGAGCGGGCGTTGGTGGAAGCAGGCCTCAACGTCGACATCCTTGAAATGCCCGGCGGCACCCGCACGGCGCAGGAAGCCGCCGACGCGGCGGGGTGCGAGGTCGACCAGATCGTCAAGTCCGTGATATTTCGTGGCGAGGACGACGGGAAAGCCGTTCTGTTCCTGACGGCGGGTGGCAACCGCGTGAATGACGCCAAGGCCACCGCGCTCGCAGGCGAGCCGCTTGGCAAGGCCGACGCGGCACTGATCCGGGCACAAACCGGCTTCGCCATCGGGGGCGTCTCTCCTNNAGGGACCCGCGTCTCTTCGATTTCGGGAAAATCTGGGCCGCCGCAGGCACGCCACGGCATGTTTTCGCAGTCGATCCGAAGGATATTGAGCTCCTGACGGGTGCGGAAGTGTCTGATTTTACGTCCTAAAGTCATCTAATGTGAAAAGAGTTCACATTTTTCCTTGAAAGCTGCGGACAAGGTGCCAATCTATTCAATGTGAAAGACATTCACATACACACCGAACGCCAAACGCTTTGAAAGGACACTTGCATGAGCACCGCCGCCGATACGACCCTTCCCGCCTCGCGCATGGGATGGTTCTCCCGCGCCGAAGCTTGGCTTGACGACAAGGGCAAAGGTGCCTGGATCGCGGCCATGGTTCTCGGCTTCATTTTCTTCTGGCCCGTCGGCCTCGCCTTCCTGGCCTATATGATCTGGAGTAAACGCATGTTTTCCGGCACTTGCAGCGCCAAGTCGCGCCACCGCCACCATCATCACCACGGCCACATGGCCCAACGCCACGGCTTCCGCCCCACCGGCAACAGCGCCTTCGACACCTACAAGGCCGAGACGCTGCAACGCCTGATGGACGAGCAGGAACAGTTCGAGGCCTTCCTCGACCGGCTGCGCGAAGCCAAGGACAAGCAGGAGTTCGACCAGTTCATGGACGAACGCGCCACCGCAGCCCGTGCATCGCATGACGATGTGATGGAAAGTGACGAAGACTTCGACGAAGACGGCCCGGTCGTCGCGAAAGAACCGAAGTCGAAAAAGTCGAAAGACTGAAAGACCACTCGGCCCCGCCTTGTCGGGGCCGATCCCATCTCCATATGAGAGCCATGATGACCGAGAGCCAGAATTATTCCCCCGGTTGGGGCCTTCCCGACCCCGACTATCAATCCGAGTTCTACGCGGACGTGCCCGTCAAACGCGGCATCGCCTGGGTGATCGATACGCTGATCGTCCTTGCCATCGTCGCGCTTCTGATCGTGCTGACCGTGGGCATCGGGTTCTTCTTCGCGGGCTTTCTCTGGCTCATCGTCGGCTTCGTCTACCGCGTCGTGACCATTGCCAACGGCTCGGCAACGCTGGGGATGCGCCTTACCGCCATCGAGCTGCGTCGCGCCGATGGCACCCGTTTCGACCTTGGCACGGCGATCCTGCACACCCTGGGTTATTCCCTGTCCATGTCCTTCGTTCTGCCGCAGGTCGCTTCGATAATCCTGATGATGACCAGCGAACGCGGTCAGGGTCTGACCGACCATGTCATGGGCACCACCGCCATCAACCGTGCCGCGCGTCTCTGACGCGGCCCGGATGAGCAACGATTTACCGGTCTCGGCCAAAGCACTTGGCGGGATCGGTTTTCATTGTTACGTTCTTCGAAACTGGGCCAATACTTCTACTTACATTCGCTAGATGCGTCATACACTTCCTCTCGCCCCGCAGTTCTATGTGACTGCGCCACAGTCCTGCCCTTATCTTGAGGGTCGGCTGGAGAGGAAATTGTTCACCGCTTTGCAGGGCGAACAGGCCGAAGACCTGAATGACGCGCTCTCGAAGCAGGGCTTTCGTCGCTCGCAGAACGTTCTCTACCGTCCGTCCTGTTCGGCCTGCAACGCCTGCCTGTCGGCACGCATCCGCGTGGCGGATTTCAAGCCATCCAAAAGCCAGAAGCGCACCGCGAAGAAGAACGACCATCTTGCCCGCCGCACCCGTGCGCCCTGGGCGACCGAAGAGCAGTATGATCTGTTCCGCCGTTATCTCGATGCCCGCCACGCCGATGGGGGCATGGCCGACATGGACGTCTTTGAATTCGCCGCGATGATCGAGGAAACCCCGGTCAAGAGCCGGGTGATCGAGTATTCCGCGCGCTCCGAGGATCGCAAGACCCGCGACTTGGTCGCCGTCTGCCTTACCGATGTGCTCGATGACGGGTTGTCGATGGTCTACAGTTTCTATGATCCCGACCGGCGGTCCGACAGCTTGGGCACCTTCATTATCCTCGATCACATCCGGCTCGCTCAAGAGGCCGGCCTGCCCTATGTCTACCTTGGCTACTGGGTCGCCGGCTCGCCAAAGATGGACTACAAGGCAAAGTTCGCGGCGCTCGAAGTCTACTCCGGCGGTCGCTGGACGCCTCTCGGCGACCCCGAAGAGTTCGAAGACCAGTCGCATCCGCTCACCCACGATCCGATTGCCGAACAGGTCGCGCAGATCTCGCTTCCCGGCGCGCGCCCGGTGAACAAGGACTGACCTGCGTTAACGGTGCCCCTAATTTTTTGGCAGCATTGCACCGAACCGGGCGCGGTTCGGCGTCTCGCCCCGGAACCGCAGGCCGATCCACTTTCTGCCTTTGCCCGCCGCGTCGGCAAGCGCAGGCTTCCCCCATGGGAGATTTAAGCGTTTCATGGGGGCAGACCGGGGGCACATCATGACCGACACATCGACATCAAGGCTCATCTACGGGTTGGAAGACAGGCCCGCACCGGGCCCCGCGCTGCTCGCGGCCATCCAGCACATCCTCGCCTCCATCGTGGGAATCGTCACCCCAAGCCTCGTTATTGGCGGCGTGCTTGGACTTGGCGAGCACATTCCCTACCTGATTGCCATGTCGCTTTTCGTGTCCGGCATCTCGACGATGATCCAATCGAAAACCATCGGGCCGGTCGGCTCCGGTCTGCTCTCGGTGCAGGGCACGAGTTTTGCCTTCCTGGGTCCGATCCTCGCCGCAGGTTTTTCGGTCAAGGCGGCGGGCGGCGGGCCGGACGAGATGCTCGCCATGATCTTCGGCCTGACGCTCGCTGGCTGTCTCGTCGAGATCATCCTGAGCCAGTTCATCCACAAACTGGGCCGCATCATCACACCAACCGTCACGGGGATCGTCATCACGGTCATCGGGCTGAGCCTTGTGAAAGTCGGGTTCACCGACTTCGCAGGCGGTGCACAAGCGGGCGAGACACTGGGTGCGCCGGTGAACCTGCTCATGGGGTCTATCGTCGTAGCCACGATCCTGACCATGACCTTCACCGGGAAACCGATGCTGCGCATGGCTGCGATCATGGTCGGGCTGCTCGCAGGCACTCTCGTCGCCCTGGCCCTGGGGCAAGTGGACGCTTCCGGGTTCGGAACCACTCCGGCGGTCGCCCTGCCCGTTCCGTTCAAATACGGCCTGGACTTCGATTTCGCATTGTTCGTGCCCATTGCCTTCGTCTTCCTCGTCACCGCCATCGAAACCTCGGGCGATCTGACGGCGAATTCGGTCATATCGAACCAACCGGTGACCGGTCCGACTCATCTCAAACGGATCAAGGGCGGCATCCTGGGCGATGGGGTCAACTCCGGCATCGCCGCGATCTTCAACACCTTCCCGAACACCACCTTCAGCCAGAACAACGGAGTCATTCAAATGACCGGCGTCGCCTCGCGCCACGTCGGCCTCTACATCGGCGGCCTTCTGGTCCTCATGGGGTTCCTGCCGATCATCGGTTCGGTGTTTCTCCTGATCCCGAAGCCCGTGCTCGGCGGTGCGACGCTCGTCATTTTCGGCACCATCGCCGTGGCCGGTATCCGCATCCTCGCCTCGGAACCTATCGACCGTAAGAAGATCTACATCATGGCGGTGAGCTTTGGTCTCGGTGTCGGTGTCACTCTGGTGCCCGAGGCAACTCAGAACCTGCCCGATTTCGCACGGCAGGTCTTTGCCACGCCGATCACCCTGTCGGGTCTGTCGGCCATCATCCTGACGCTGCTCATCCCGGACGAGAGAACCGCAGAGGCGGAGCCGGTGGCGGAACCGACCGAATAAGAGCACGGGCGCCCCACGTAGGGCGCCCGGCACATGCTTGGTTTCAACCGTGGTGGTCAGAGTGATCAGCCGATCGCCTGCCCATCCTCACGCCAGACCTGGATGACCGAGGAGCGCGGCTTGCCTTCGCCATCCGGGAAGGAACCGCCCGGGTGCTGGATACCGACAAAGGCCACCGTCTTGTCGAGGTTCCAGCACATCCCGGTCACCTCGGACCCGTAGGGTGCGGTCAGGAAGCGGGCGATTTCGCCGGTCTCCGTATTGCCGACAAGCATCTGGTTGTTGCCCAT
>DOUP01000284.1 GCA_003520545.1 Maritimibacter sp.
GCTCAGCGACTGGGGTGAAGTCGTAACAAGGTAGCCGTAGGGGAACCTGCGGCTGGATCACCTCCTTTCTAAGGATGTTCTGGCAGATCGGCTTGCTGATCTCGACGAACACTTAGCAATGTTCAGTCCTTTGCTGAACAACATCAGACCGGACCAGGCCGTCCTCATATCTCTTCAGTCCAAAGTTAACAGGCCTACCGGTCTGTCTGGGTCGGTAGCTCAGGTGGTTAGAGCGCACGCCTGATAAGCGTGAGGTCGGAGGTTCAAGTCCTCCTCGACCCACCACTCCTCGCTGCGCTCGTCGTGGCGGGTCTCGTCGGAAGTGTTTGATTTGCACGTCCTCGCGTCTTTGACGCTGCGGGCGATGCGGGCACGACCCACCAACGTCCTGTTTGCGAAGCAAACATGACGGGCGAGAGGTGGATGCGCAGCATCTACCGGAAGCCAACCTTTGAGCCTCTCGGCATTTGCTTTGCAAACGCCTGCGGCTATCCGCAGATCGCGACGCGATCCGCTCAAGGGGCGTTAGCTCAGCTGGGAGAGCACCTGCTTTGCAAGCAGGGGGTCATCGGTTCGATCCCGATACGCTCCACCAACGTTCTGTTTGCTCGCAAACATAACGGCCGAGAGGTGGATGCGAAGCATCTACCGGAAGGCATCGCGGGTTTGACCGTAGACTTCGATTTGATCGCTAAGCACTGTGAGTGTTTAGCCGTCCAATCGGACGAATTGACATCGTATAGAGAGAAACATCAGTTTTATGCTGATCTTGGCAGTGCGCCAATGATCTGTGTCTGACCTTCGGGTCATTCACGAAAGCATAAAATTCCAAGTCAAGTACACTAACCAACGGTTCATCTTCGGATGGACCATGTTCTTTCTGTCCCGCGAGGGGCTGGTGACCACCAGCATCGCGGATCCGGCAGGAAGAGCGGGAAAGTATGCTTTTGGTTCAGAAGCAAGTGACCGGTCGAACCAGCCCGGGAACGTGAGAGGCGAGGATCTTCGGATCTTCACCAGTCTTTCTTCTTCTGGATCAAATCAAGCGCGAGAAGGGCGTTTGGTGGATGCCTTGGCAGTAAGAGGCGATGAAGGACGTGATACTCTGCGATAAGCTTTGGGGAGCCGAGAATAGGCGTTATACCCAGAGATCTCCGAATGGGGCAACCCACCTGACAGTTCATTATAATAGCTTCGGCTATTTATAGTGTTCTGAAACAGGTACTTATTACCTGAATACATAGGGTTTTAAGAGCAAACCCGGGGAACTGAAACATCTAAGTACCCGGAGGAAAGGAAATCAACAGATACTCCCCTAGTAGCGGCGAGCGAACGGGGACCAGCCGAGCCATGAATGTGATCAGAACGAGTTGGAAAGCTCGACCATAGTGGGTGACAGTCCCGTATGAGAAGCATGATTGGACGTATTAAGTAGGGCGGGACACGTGAAATCCTGTCTGAACATCGGGGGACCACCCTCGAAGGCTAAGTACTCCTTACTGACCGATAGCGAACCAGTACCGTGAGGGAAAGGTGAAAAGCACCCCGACGAGGGGAGTGAAACAGTACCTGAAACCGGACGCTTACAAGCAGTCGGAGGGACCTCGAGTCCTGACGGCGTACCTTTTGTATAATGGGTCATCGACTTGGTCTACCGAGCAAGCTTAAGCCGATAGGTGTAGGCGCAGCGAAAGCGAGTCTTAATAGGGCGATGAGTTCGGTGGATCAGACCCGAAACCGAGTGATCTAGGCATGACCAGGCTGAAGGTGCGGTAACACGCACTGGAGGGCCGAACCCACATCTGTTGAAAAAGATCGGGATGAGTTGTGCCTAGGGGTGAAAGGCCAATCAAACTCGGAGATAGCTGGTTCTCCGCGAAATCTATTTAGGTAGAGCGTCATCCGAATACCCCGGGGGGTAGAGCACTGGATGGGTAATGGGGCCCCACAGGCTTACTGATCCTAACCAAACTCCGAATACCCGGGAGTACTAGATGGCAGACACACGGCGGGTGCTAACGTCCGTCGTGGAGAGGGAAACAACCCTGACCTCCAGCTAAGGCCCCTAATTCATGGCTAAGTGGGAAAGCAGGTGGGACGACCAAAACAACCAGGAGGTTGGCTTAGAAGCAGCCATCCTTTAAAGATAGCGTAACAGCTCACTGGTCTAATACAAGTTGTCCTGCGGCGAAGATGTAACGGGGCTCAAGCCATGAGCCGAAGCTGAGGATGTGCATTTAATGCACGTGGTAGCGGAGCGTAGTGTGACATAACTCCATTCCTCCTTACGTCCTTCGGGACGATTGGAGGATCGGAGTTTTCTGTGAAGCCGGCCTGTGAGGGATCCGGTGGAGAGATCACTAGCGAGAATGATGACATGAGTAGCGATAAACAGGGTGAGAGACCCTGTCGCCGAAAGTCCAAGGGTTCCTGCTTAAAGCTAATCTGAGCAGGGTAAGCCGGCCCCTAAGGCGAGGCCGAAAGGCGTAGTCGATGGGAACCAGGTTAATATTCCTGGGCCATGTGGTGGTGACGGATCATGAAGATTGTCAGTCCTTATCGGATTGAACTGGCAGTTAAGTGGTCCCTGGAAATAGCCCCACTTTTAGACCGTACCCTAAACCGACACAGGTGGACTGGTAGAGAATACCAAGGCGCTTGAGAGAACGATGTTGAAGGAACTCGGCAAAATACCTCCGTAAGTTCGCGAGAAGGAGGCCCAGTTTCAACGCAAGTTTTGGCTGGGGGCACAAACCAGGGGGTGGCGACTGTTTACTAAAAACACAGGGCTCTGCGAAGTCGCAAGACGACGTATAGGGTCTGACGCCTGCCCGGTGCCTGAAGGTTAAAAGGAGAGGTGCAAGCCTTGAATTGAAGCCCAGGTAAACGGCGGCCGTAACTATAACGGTCCTAAGGTAGCGAAATTCCTTGTCGGGTAAGTTCCGACCTGCACGAATGGCGTAACGACTTCCCCGCTGTCTCCAACATCGACTCAGCGAAATTGAATTGCCTGTCAAGATGCAGGCTTCCCGCGGTTAGACGGAAAGACCCCGTGCACCTTTACTACAGCTTCACACTGGCATCAGGCCAAGCATGTGCAGAATAGGTGGTAGGCTTTGAACCTGTGACGCCAGTCGCAGTGGAGCCTCCTTTGAGATACCACCCTTGCTTTGCTTGATGTCTAACCGCGGTCCGTTATCCGGATCCGGGACCCTGTGTGGTGGGTAGTTTGACTGGGGCGGTCGCCTCCCAAACAGTAACGGAGGCGCGCGAAGGTTGGCTCAGAGCGGTCGGAAATCGCTCGTTGAGTGCAATGGCAGAAGCCAGCCTGACTGCGAGACTGACAAGTCGAGCAGAGTCGAAAGACGGCCATAGTGATCCGGTGGTCCCGAGTGGAAGGGCCATCGCTCAACGGATAAAAGGTACGCCGGGGATAACAGGCTGATGGTGCCCAAGAGTCCATATCGACGGCACCGTTTGGCACCTCGATGTCGGCTCATCTCATCCTGGGGCTGGAGCAGGTCCCAAGGGTACGGCTGTTCGCCGTTTAAAGAGGTACGTGAGCTGGGTTTAGAACGTCGTGAGACAGTTCGGTCCCTATCTGCCGTGGGTGTAGGATACTTGAGAGGAGTTGCCCCTAGTACGAGAGGACCGGGGTGAACGATCCACTGGTGGACCAGTTGTCATGCCAATGGCAGTGCTGGGTAGCTATGATCGGAAAGGATAACCGCTGAAGGCATCTAAGCGGGAAGCCCCCCTCAAAACAAGGTATCCCTGAGAGCCGTGGAAGACCACCACGTCGATAGGCCGGAGATGTAAGCGCAGCAATGCGTTCAGTTGACCGGTACTAATTGCTCGATAGGCTTGATTTGATCCAGTAGAAGCGAGACTTCGCTTCGAAAGACAAACAAAAGCATACACATAAGTGTGCTAGACTTGGAAGATGTGTCTTTTTCTCGGTGAGGTGGCCATAGCGCGAGCAAAACACCTGGTCCCATCCCGAACCCAGCCGTTAAGTGCCGTAGCGCCGATGGTACTGCGTCTTAAGACGTGGGAGAGTAGGTCACCGCCTCACCTAGTAAAAGACACACCCGTTTCTCTCGAACGATAAAACCAAACACAAAAACGCCGCCCCAAAAAAGGGCGGCGTCTTTGTGTTTGGAACAGATATCCCGCCCCCCTGACCGAAGAGCGCGCGAAGCTTCACCACGACGCATGGCCGTGGCGGGGCCGATGGGCTAAACCTGCTCGCGACACGCGACAGGAGCGCCCATGCAACCCGAGATCCCTTTGACCCGAGACCTCGTCCTGATCGGCGGCGGCCATGCCCATGCGCTTGCCCTGCGGATGTGGGGGATGAAGCCGCTCCCCGGCGTGCGGCTGACGCTTATTAACCCGGGGCCGACCGCGCCCTATTCCGGGATGCTTCCCGGGCACATCGCGGGGCATTACCCGCGCGACGCGTTGGACATCGACCTGGTGAAGCTGGCCCGGTTCGCGGGCGCCCGGCTGATCCTCCGTCCGGCAACGGGGATCGACCCGGAGGCAAAACGGATCGAGATCGCGGGGCGGGCGCCGATCTTCTACGACGTGGCCTCGATTGACGTTGGCATCCATGCCGAAATGCCGTCTATCGACGGGTTTTCCGACCATGGCCTCGGGGCAAAGCCGCTTGATGGCTATGCCGCAGGCTGGCGCGCCTTTGTCGCCCGGGTGCAGGCAGGCGAGGCCGCGCCGCAGATCGCCGTTATTGGTGGGGGCGTCGCGGGCACGGAATTGTCGCTGGCCATGGCGCACCGTCTTCGCGGTCTGGGCGCCGCGCCGGAAATCACTCTTATTGAAGCCGGTCCGACCCTGTCCGGGTTCAAACCCATGGCCCTGACCAAAGTTCGGGCCGCACTCGATCGTTTCGGCGTGACCTTGAAAACCAACGCACACGTTGCGCGGGTCGGGCCGGATCTCGTTACGCTTGAAGATGGAGAGGACATTCCAGCGGCCTTGACGGTGGGTGCCGCCGGGGCTTTTGCGCATGGCTGGCTCGCGAACAGTCCGCTTCCCTTGACCGCAGACGGGTTCGTGCGGGTCGGGGCCGACCTGCGCGTCGAAGGTCAGGACGATCTTTTCGCGGTCGGAGACTGTGCCCACCTCGTGTCAAACCCGCGCCCGAAAGCGGGGGTTTACGCGGTGCGCGCCGCGCCGGTGCTGGCCGACAACCTGGCCGCGCGCCTGGCAAGCGGCAAGACGAAGCCGTTCAAACCGCAGTCGGATTTCCTGAAGCTCGTGTCCCTGGGGGAGAAATCCGCCTTGGCCGAGAAGCTAGGGGTGGCGGTCGCGGGACCGTTGCTCTGGCGGTGGAAAAACCGGATCGACCAGACGTTCATGGACAAGTTTCGCGACCTGCCGACCATGCCGGCTCCGGCGTTGCCGCCGCGCCTCGCCGATGGTGTGCGGTCGGAATTGGGCCATGAGGCGCAGATGCTTTGCGCGGGATGCGGGTCCAAAGTGGCGCCGTCCGCTCTCTCCCATACGCTATCGCGCTTGGCCAGCGCGGGGCGCGACGACGTGTTGATGGGGCCGGGGGACGACGCGGCGCTGCTGGCCATGGGGGAGACGCGACAGGTGCTGACCACGGACCACCTTCGGGCGTTTACCGAGGATCCGCAGACCTTCGCACGCATCGCGGCCCTCCATGCCCTTGGCGACATCTGGGCGATGGGCGCGTCGCCGCAAGCCGCGCTTGCCCAGATCACCGTGCCGCGTCAATCCGAGGCCCTTCAGGCACGGGTGCTGGATGAATTGCTGACGGCGGCCGCCGAGGTGTTTGCCGAAGCCGGGGCGGAGATTGTTGGCGGGCATACGACCATGGGCGCGGAAACCGTGCTTGGGTTCACGGTGACCGGGCTCCTGGACCGTCCGGCAATTCTGGTGGACGGGGCGAAACCGGGCGATGTCCTCGTCCTGACCCGGCCCATCGGCTCTGGCACGATATTCGCCGCTGAAATGCGCGGGCAGGCCGAGGGGCGCGATGTGGCGGCCTTGCTTGAGGTCTTGTCGCGGAGCCAAGGCGGCGTTGCGGCGGCTCTTGGCAAAGCGCACGCGATGACGGACGTGACCGGGTTCGGGCTGGCAGGTCATCTCATGGCGATCGCGCGGGCCAGTGGCGTGGCCGCGACGCTCCGGCTGGAGGATGTGCCCCTGTTCGACGGGGCAGAGGCTCTGGCGGAGGCGGGCGTGCGTTCGACCATTTACCCAGCGAACGCGGACCATGCGCCGGTCTCGGGGATGGGGGAAACGGGACGTGTCGCTCTTCTACATGATCCGCAGACGGCCGGCGGGTTCCTGGCGGCACTTGATCCGAATGATGTGGAGGCGGCGCGCGAGGCTGTCGTCGCGGCGGGCGGCAGGCTGTGGGAGATCGGGTCTGTCAAAGCGGGCGCGCCGAAGATCACGCTCGTTTAGGCGCTCAGCGCGCGGCTTTCTCGGCGATGCCGGATGTGCCTTCGCGCCGTTCAAGCTCGTCCAGGACATCGCTGAACGGCACGTCCCTCGCGGTGAGCATGACAAGCATGTGGTAGAGCACGTCAGCCGCCTCGGCGGTGAGCTTCTCCCGGTCGCCTTTCACCGCTTCGATGATCGCCTCGATGGCTTCCTCACCGAATTTTTCGGCGCATTTTTCCGGCCCTTTGGACAAGAGCGCGGCGGTCCAGCTATCGCGCGGGTTCACGCCCCGGCGTTTCTCGATGGTGTCTGCAAGTCGGTCCAGCGCGGTCATTCGAGCCTCATGGGGATGCCCGCGGCGGCCATGTGCTCCTTGGCCTCGCGGATGGTGAAATCGCCGAAATGAAAGATCGAGGCGGCGAGCACGGCAGATGCGCCGCCTTCGGTCACACCTTCGACGAGGTGGTCGAGCGTGCCGACACCGCCCGAGGCGATGACGGGCACGTCAACGGCGTCGGAAATGGCGCGGGTCAGCGGCAGGTTGAAACCGGACCGCGTACCGTCGCGGTCCATGGAGGTCAGGAGGATTTCGCCGGCGCCCTTGGCCACCACCGTCTTGGCGAATTCAACCGCGTCGATGCCCGTCGGTTTGCGCCCGCCGTGCGTGAAAATCTCCCAGCCGCCGCCCGCGACGGTCTTGGCGTCGATGGCGCAGACGATGCATTGGGAGCCAAAGCGATTGGCGGCTTCGGCGATCACGTCGGGGTTCGCAACGGCCGCTGAATTGAAGCTCACCTTGTCCGCGCCCGCCAGCAGCAATGCGCGCACGTCGTCATGGGTGCGCACGCCACCCCCGACGGTGAGGGGCATGAAACATTGTTCTGCCGTGCGGCGCACCATGTCGAACATCGTGCCCCGGTTCTCATGCGTTGCGTGAATGTCGAGGAAAGTCAGCTCGTCCGCGCCCGCCGCGTCATAGGCCTTGGCGGCTTCCACCGGGTCGCCTGCGTCGATCAGGTCCACGAAGTTCACGCCTTTGACCACGCGCCCGTCGGCCACGTCGAGGCAGGGAATGATGCGGGTCTTGAGCATGGTCTCTCCGGGCTGTCGTCCTGATGCTGGGATAGCCCGTTTGCCTGGCGTTTGCCAGTGGTCGCTTGCGCGGACCGATCAGCTCTTGCGCCCGGCGCCGGGTCGGGTGAGTGTCCGGGCAAGGAGGACACCAATGACCGAATTTGCAGGTTACCCTTCGCTTGACGGCCGCACGGTCGTGGTCACTGGCGGCGCGTCGGGAATAGGCGCGGAAACCGTGCGCGCTTTCGCGGATCAGAATGCCAAGGTGGGCTTTATCGACCGGGACGCAACGGCGGCGCGTGCACTGGTCGAAGAGCTGGGGGCGAATGTGACCTTCGCCGAGGCCGACTTGACGGATATCGCCGCACTCCGCGATGCGATCGCCACGATGGAGGGTGCGCAAGGGCCGGCGCGGGTGCTGGTCAACAACGCCGCCCACGACGACCGCCACGACTGGCGCGACGTCACCCCGGAGTATTGGGACGAACGGCTTCAAACGAACCTGCGCCACGCCTTCTTCGCCATCCAGGCCGTCGCCCCGGGCATGGCCCGCGCCGGGGGCGGGAGCATCGTGAACATGGGGTCGAATTCCTGGCATGAGAGCGTCGGAAACTTCCCGGCCTACGCGACCGCCAAGGCGGGGATCGAGGGTCTGACCCGGACCATGGCGCGGGACTTGGGCCCGGACAATATCCGCGTGAATACCGTCGTTCCCGGTTGGATCATGACCGAACGCCAGAAAACCCTGTGGCTCACGCCCGAGGGGGAAGCGCGTCAAAAGGAGGCGCAGTGCCTTCCCGACATGATCGACCCGGTCTGGGTCGCACGGATGGTGCTGTTTCTCGCCTCTGACGACAGCGCCATGTGCACCGCCGGGGCCTATAACGTCACCGCTGGGTCGATGTAGCCTGCGCCCTCATCCCAGGTCGTCCATGACCTGAGGGGCGAAAAGACCAGGAACGCGCTGGAGTTACTGGCCGGAACGGCTGCGGGGACATCAGGCTTTCATCACCGCCAGCGCCGCCGAAAGGTCGAGCGCTCCGTCATAAAGCGCCCGGCCCGAGATCGCGCCGTTCAGCGGTGCCCCGCAGGACTTGAGTGCTTTCAGGTCGTCGAGGGAGGACACGCCGCCGGACGCGATGACGGGGATCGACACGGCATGGGCGAGCGCTGCCGTTTCGTCGATGTTTGGGCCCTGCATCGCGCCGTCGCGGTTGATATCGGTATAGATGATCGCCGCGACGCCCGCGTCTTCGAAGGATTTCGCGAGGTCGGTGGCGTTCACGTCTGTCTCTTCCGCCCAGCCCTTGGTGGCAACCATGCCCTTGCGCGCGTCGATGCCGACCGCGACCTTGCCCGGAAACGCCTTAGCGGCTTCGCGCACAAGACCGGGGTTCTCCACCGCGACGGTGCCGAGGATCACGCGCGCCAGCCCTTTTGACAACCAGGTCTCGATGGTGGCCATATCGCGGATACCGCCGCCCAATTGGGCAGGCACATCAATGGTTTGGAGGATCGATTCGACTGCTGCGGCATTCACCGGCTCTCCGGCGAAAGCCCCGTTCAGGTCGACCAGGTGCACCCATTCGCAGCCTGCGTCCTGGAACGATTTCGCCTGCGCGGCAGGGTCATCTGAGAAAACCGTGGCCGCGTCCATCTCGCCGCGCAACAGGCGCACGCATTGGCCGTCTTTGAGGTCGATAGCAGGATAGAGGATCATGGTCTGGCTCCGGGTCGTGAGTCTGGCTGGGTTAAACAACCAAACACCGTTGGTCACAAGGCGCATGGAACTATTTTCGGTCCGAATTCGTTCCTCTGCGTAATCGTTTGAAAGTCGAACCGTTACACAGGAAACCCGGACCTATGAAACACATAGCATTTTTCGCCGCCCTCGCCATGGGCGTAACGCTCACCTCGACTGCTTTTGCGAATGGAAGCCTCTCAGGGATATGGCGCACGGCCACCTACAACGGCGAATACGCGCATGTCCGTTTCGGACCCTGCGGTGGGAAAACC
The DNA here is from genome assembly GCA_003520545.1 of Maritimibacter sp. Classification (GTDB taxonomy): domain Bacteria; phylum Pseudomonadota; class Alphaproteobacteria; order Rhodobacterales; family Rhodobacteraceae; genus Maritimibacter. The sequence continues at coordinate 9,529 of DOUP01000284.1, forward strand.
TGTGGCGTGGTCGTCGGGACTTTCGATAAAGCTGGAGAAATCCAGGGCGGCTCGCTTGGAAAGACGATCGTCATCAACATGGAGGAGGTCGGGCAAGGCGCCTATGAGAACGGACGTATCCGCCGCCCCGATACCGGCCAATCGGCGCCCCTTAAGCTCGAGCTTCAGGGCAACTCGATGAATGTTCGGGCTTGTATCGGCCCGTTGTGCCGAAATGAGACGTGGTCGCGAGTGAAATAACGCCCAAGGTCACGTTGGCTTTACGTAAATGTTGAATTGTCGTGGAAGTTGTTCAACGATGCTTTTCAAAAGGGAGGACTTCCATGAAACGCATTTTTCTCGCCGCTGCGCTGTCGCTGTTCGGCTCGGCCGCCTTGGCGCAAGACCCCGCCATCGGCACATGGCAAACCGAGGTGGACGATGGCTCTTTCGCCCTGGTCCAGATGAGCCAATGCGGCTCGGCCGTCTGTGGCACGATCGTGCGGACCTATAAGGCGGACGGCACGGAATACGAGTCGCCGAACAAAGGTCTTCAGATCGTGCGAAGCATGAGCCCGGTTGGCAATGGGGCTTATGAGGGCGAGGTGTTTCGCCCGGCGAACGACAAGCTCTACATCGGCAAAATGAAGGTCAACGGCGACCGACTGTCGCTCAAGGGCTGCGTTGCCGGTGGTCTGATCTGTGCGAACCAGAACTGGAAAAAACTCCAGTAACTCGGGCCTTGGCCAATCGACGTGACGGGGAGGGCGCTGCTCTCCCCGTTTGCGTTTGTGCGCCGTCAGGGCGTCCAGCCCAGGAAATTGGCGATCAGGCGCAACCCGTTCGACTGTGACTTTTCCGGGTGGAACTGCGTGCCGACGATATTGTCACGCCCGACGATGGCCGTGATCTCTTCGCCGTAATCGCAATAGGCCAGACGATGCGCCGGGTCCGTAACGCGGAAGTGGTATGAGTGGACGAAATAGGCGTGATCGCCGGTTTCTATCCCATCCAGAACGGGGTGCGCATGGTCGATCACCAGATCGTTCCACCCCATGTGCGGCACCTTTTTCCCGGCACCCGGCTCGATATGCACGACCTCGCCGCCGATCCAGTCAAAGCCGGCGGTCTCCTCGTATTCCATCCCGCGCGTGGCCAGCATCTGCATCCCGATGCAGATGCCCATGAACGGCACGCCGCGCCGGTGCACGGCCTCGTCCATCGCCTCGTAAATGCCCCGATGGTCGTAAAGCGCCTGGCGGCAGGAGGGAAACGCCCCGTCGCCCGGAAGCACGATGCGATCCGCCCGGGCCACGACGTCTGGCTCCGAACTCACGATCACCTCGCCCGCGCCGACCTCCTGCGCCATGCGCTGGAAAGCCTTTTCGGCGGAGTGAAGGTTGCCGCTTTCGTAGTCGATCAGAACGGTGGTCAAAGCGCACCTTTCGTGGACGGGATGGCATCGGCCTTGCGCGGGTCGGTTTCGACCGCCACGCGAAGCGCCCGCGCCACCGCTTTGAACGCCGCTTCCACGATGTGGTGCGCATTGAAGCCGTGCAGCTGGTCGACGTGCAGGGTGATCCCGCCATTGCCGGAGAATGCCGTGAAAAACTCGCGCACCAGCTCCGTGTCGAAGGTGCCGATCTTCTGGGTCGGGATGTCTACGGTCCAGACAAGATAGGGGCGCCCCGACAGGTCGAGCGCGGCACGCACCTGCGCGTCATCCATCGGCAGGTGGCATTCGCCGTAGCGATTGATGCCCGTCTTGTCGCCCAGGGCCTGCGTCAACGCCTGTCCCAGCGCGATGCCGGTGTCTTCGACCGTGTGGTGGTCGTCGATGTGGTAGTCACCCTTGGCCCGGATGGTCATGTCGATCAGCGAGTGACGCGACAGCTGATCCAGCATGTGGTCGAAGAACCCCACGCCCGTGTCGTTGTCGTAGACCCCGGTGCCATCGAGATTGATCTCGACCGTGATCTCGGTTTCCGCCGTCGAGCGGCTGACCTTGGCTGTGCGCATGACGCGACCCTCCTGATTTCACAGGCCTTATAGGCATCCCGTTGCCGCCTGAAAAGACGCCTTCGCAGATCAGGCGACCTATTACTCTCTGGTTTCGAAATACCTCAGGGGGTCCGGGGGACAGCGTCCCCCGGTCGGTCGCGGCGCTCGCGCCGCGAAACCGATCCTATCCCGCGGCCTCGATCCAGGCCCGGATCGCGGCGCGTTCCTCGGGCTCCATGTAGGAGACATTGGCGGGCGGCATGGCGTCGGTGAGTCCGGCGTGAAGGTAGATCCGATGCGCCTCGGCCGCGATATCCGTCGCCGTTTCCAGCACCACGCCTTTCGGGGCCACCGCGATGCCGATCCAGCCCGGCTCGCGCGCATGGCACATGGAACAGCGACCGAGCACGATGTCCGTGACCTCATCGAACCCCGCGGCTTGGGCGTATTTCTCCTCGTGCGGGGTGAAGGCCCGCGCCTCGGCTTCTTCCCAGGTGGATTGCTGCGTTCCGAGGAAAGACAGCGCCACGGCGCCCGCGAACAGGAGCGCGGTCACTGCCCATGTCCACCATTTGTAGCCCTGGTGCGCATGGTGTGAGTTGAAGAAATGCCGGATCGAAACACCCATCAGGAATACCAGCCCGGCAATGACCCAATTATAGGTCGACGCGAAGGCCAGCGGGTAGTGGTTCGCCAGCATCAGGAAAATGACCGGGAGCGTGAGGTAATTGTTATGGGTCGAGCGCAGCTTGGCGATCTTGCCGTACTTGGCGTCCGGCGTCTTCTGGGCCTTGAGGTCCGCGACCACGATCCGCTGGTTCGGAATGATCGTGAAAAAGACGTTGGCCGTCATGATCGTCGCGGTGAACGCGCCCAAGTGGAGAAGCACGGCGCGCCCGGTGAAGATCTGGTTATAGCCGTATCCCATGGCCATCAGCAGGATGAACAGGAGCACCATCAAAAGCGTGGGACGCTCGGCGAGGCCTGATTTGCAGAGCCGGTCATAGACCAACCAGCCGATGGTGAGCGAAGCGGCCGAAATGGCGATCCCGGCCCAGAGCGGCATTTCCATCTTGGTCATGTCGACGAGATACATGTCGGCACCGACGTAGTAGACGAGGATCAGGAGCGCCGCACCCGACAGCCATGTCGAATAGCTCTCCCATTTGAACCAGGTCAGTTCCTCGGGCATCCGGGCCGGGCTGATCATGTATTTCTGGATGAAATAGAAGCCGCCGCCATGCACCTGCCAGGCCTCGCCCGAAACGCCTTCGCGCCGGTCGGCGGAGGGGCGCAGGCCCAGGTCCAGGGCGATGAAGTAAAACGAAGAGCCGATCCACGCGATGGCGGTCACGACATGAAGCCAGCGCACCGCGAATTCCAGCCAGTCCATGAGTATGATGCCGGTCATGTCAGCTTCCCCTGTATGTCGAATAACCGTAGGGCGAGAGCAGGAGCGGCACGTGGTAGTGCGCCTTGGCGTCGCTCATGCCGAAACGGATCGGGATAGCGTCGAGAAACAGCGGATCGTCCGTTGATTGCCCGGTGGCCCGAAGGTAATCGCCCGCGAAGAAGATCAGCTCGTAGGTGCCGGTCTTGAAGGCGTCCGCAGGAAGGATCGGCGTATCCGTGCGCCCGTCCGCATTGGTGGTCGCCGTCGCGATCTTCTTGTGCGAATTGCCGGACACGCGGTAGAGCGCGATCTCGATCCCCTCGGCAGGGCATCCGCGCGCGGTGTCGAGCACATGGGTTGTCAGGTATCCGCTCATCTTTTCATCAGTCCCTTTGTTCCCGGCAAAGCAGGACAGCCAAACGGCGCGCCCCGCAAGGGGAGAGTGAAAACCGTTTCCAATTCATTCACAAGTGCTTATCCCTTGGGCAGATGAAACGCTTTTTTCCGGGCGGTTGAACTTTACTGGAACGCGACAGGCAGGGTGGCATGGTCGAAGCGACGAGATATCCAAGAGATTTGCGCGGCTACGGGGCGGATCGACCGGACCCGAAGTGGCCGGGAGGGGCACGGATCGCGGTGCAATTCGTGGTGAACTACGAAGAGGGTGGCGAGAACAACATCCTGCACGGCGATGCCGCATCAGAAGCCTTCCTGTCCGAGATTGTCGGCGCGGCGGCGTGGCCCGGTCAGCGCCACTGGAACATGGAATCGATCTACGACTACGGCGCACGCGCCGGGTTCTGGCGGCTCCATCGCCTGTTCACCGGGGCCGGGATCAAACCCACCGTGTACGGTGTCGCTACCGCGCTCGCCCGCTCGCCGGTGCAGGTCGCGGCCATGATCGAAGCCGATTGGGAAGTGGCGTCGCACGGCCTGAAATGGGTCGAACACAAGGATATGCCGGAGGACGAGGAACGCGCGGCGATTGCCGAGGCGATCCGGCTGCACACCGAAGTCGTCGGCACGCCACCCGAGGGGTGGTATACCGGGCGCTGCTCGATGAACACGGTGCGGCTGGCGGCGGAGACGGGGCAGATGGCCTATGTGTCTGACACGATCGACGACGATCTGCCCTATTGGATGCAGGTGGGCGGGCGCGACCAGCTTATCATTCCCTACACGATGGACGCCAACGACATGCGCTTTGCCACGGCGCAGGGGTTCAACACGGGCGAGCATTTTTTCACCTATCTCAAGGATAGTTTCGACGCGCTCTATGCCGAAGGCATGGCGGGCAAGCCCGCGATGATGAGCATCGGCCTGCATTGTCGCCTGATTGGACGACCGGGGCGCGTGATGGGTCTGAAACGCTTTATCGACTATATCCAAGGGTTCGAAGGTGTCTGGACGCCGCGCCGGATCGACATCGCGCGACATTGGGCGGAAGTGCATCCGCCGGTTGCGCAGGCCAGACCCCATCTGATGGGCAAAGAGGCTTTCGTGAAGGAATTCGGGGGTATCTTCGAACATTCTGCCTGGATTGCCGAAGGCGCCTGGGCGTTGGAGCTTGGCCCGGCTCACGACAGCGCGATCGGCCTGCACAACGCGCTTGCGCGGGTGTTTCGCTCAGCCTCACACGCGCAGCGTCTGGGCGTGCTGACCGCGCACCCGGACCTCGCGGGCAAGCTTGCGGCGGCAAAACGACTGACCGCCGAAAGCACGGCGGAACAGGCGAGCGCGGGGCTGGACGCGCTCACGGACGAAGAACGCGCGGCCTTTACCGAATTGAACGACGCCTATGTCGCGAAACACGGCTTCCCCTTCATCATCGCGGTGCGCGATCATGACAAGGACGGTATCCTCAACGCTTTCA
>DOUP01000217.1 GCA_003520545.1 Maritimibacter sp.
GGTCGATGCGCCCGAGGGCACAGCGGCCCGGCCCATGGTGCCGTCTTCCAGGATCACGTCCACTTCGACGGTCGGGTTGCCCCGGCTGTCGAGGATTTCGCGGGCGAAAATGTCGATGATGGTGCTCATGTTGGGTGGTCCCCGTTGGAAAGTCACTGTTGATGAGGTTGTAACGATGTGACGCGCGAAGGAAAAGGCCGCGCGTGCCAAGGAGAGCGGTGTTCTGCGTTGGCTATTGAGAAAACCCGCCGGCCTGCTAGAACCACCGGGCTTTTGACGGGAGGACAGCATGGGCAGCAAGGTGATCATTGCGGGCGGCGGCATCGGTGGATTGGCCACGGCGTTGACGCTCAACCAGATCGGGGTGGACTGCGTCGTATTCGAGGCGGTGGAGGAGATGAAACCGCTCGGCGTTGGGATCAACCTGCAACCCAATGCGGTGCGCGAGCTGTTCGATCTTGGGTTCACGGCGGAAGACCTCGACGCGGTCGGTGTGCCGGCGCAGGAATGGGCGCTGGTGGGTCTCAACGGGAACGACATCTATTCTGAAGAGCGCGGTACCTTCGCGGGCTATCGCTGGCCGCAATATGCGGTGCATCGCGGCAAGTTCCACATGCTGCTTTGGAACACCTTTATCGAGCGTGCCGGACGTGACGCCGTTCATCTGGGCGCCAGGGTGACGGGCTATGCACAGGACGACCGTGGCGTCACCGCGTCGGTGACCCGCAAGGACGGAACGGTGGACGAGGTGCGAGGCAGCCTGCTGATCGGCGCGGATGGTATCCATTCGCAGGTCCGCGCCCAGATGCACCCCGACCAACCGCCGATCAACTGGGGCGGGGCGTTGATGTGGCGCGGCACGACGATGGCGAAACCGATCCGGACGGGCTCGTCTTTTGTGGGGCTTGGCACGCATGAGCACCGGATGGTGATCTACCCGATCAGCCAACCGGACCCGGAAACCGGGTTGGCCGAGATCAACTGGATCGCGGAAATGACGCTGAAGGACACCGAAGGCTGGGAGAAATCCGGCTGGTTCCGGCCGGTCGAGGTGGACGCCTTTGTGGATCACTTCGCGCCGTTCACCTACGATTGGCTCGACGTGCCAGCGATGTTGCGCGGGGCCGATGTGGCCTATGAAAACCCGATGATCGACCGCGACCCGATCCCGACCTGGCGTGACGGACGCGTGGCCCTGATGGGGGATGCGGCGCATGCCATGTATCCCACCGGGTCGAACGGGGCCTCCCAGGCCGTGATCGACGCCCGCGTGATGGGGGCCAAGATGGTATCCGAGGGGGTGAGCGAGGCGGCGCTATTGGCCTATGACGAGACGCTCTGTGGTCCGATTTCCGAGGTGATCCTTCGGAACCGGGGGGCTGGTCCCTTTGGCCTGCTGAACATGGTGGAAGAGCGGTGTGGCGGCGAATTCGGGAACATTGACGATGTGATCCCCGAAGCCGAGCGGCGTGAGTTCATGGCGAAGTACCAGGCGGCGGCGGGCTTTGCGCGCGATGCGCTGAACGGGGCGGCGCCGACAATCGACCCCGGGGCGCGCGTGGCGGAAGTGACCGCTGCGGAGTGACCCGACGGACGGTCGTCGAAGCCCGCCAAAGGGTTAAGGAAGCAGAGGGCGTTGGCGGCAATAGGGACCGCCAGCGAGGCGAGGCCGTACAGGTTTCTTTTTGAAAACAAACGGTTGACTTTTTGCAGTGGGCACCAGAAAACCAGAAAACNNAGATCCGGCACCTCGCCGAAGACGAAAAACGCAAACAGGATCGCATAGACAAGGCGCGTATAGCGAAACGGGGTGACCGCGGGCACGTCCCCGGTTTGCATGGCGCGGGTGAGGAGGTAGTATCCTGCCATCCCGAGCGCGGTCGCGCCAAGGATGATCCCGATATCCACCGTCTCCGGCACAAAGGCAGGGGTGTCGAACACGAGGAGCAAGAACCCGGCGGGCACGCCCATGAAAAACCCCCAGCTGGAGGTTTGGAGCGCGTGTACATGCGACGGCTGCATGCGGGTCGCCACGTCGCGGGCCGCAAGCCCGATGGCCGTCCCGAGACCCAAGAGTGCCTCGGGGCGAAAGCTCTCCATCCCCGGTCGCAGGATCACGACGACGCCGAGCAGCCCGATTCCGATGGCGAGCCACCGGCGCCAGCCGACGGTCATGCCCAGAAACAGGATCGCGCCGAGGTTCACGAAGAGCGGGTTGGCTTGCAACATGGCCGAGATCAGGCCCAGCGGCAGGACCATCAGGCCGACGACGAAACAGGTGGTGCCGAAGATCTCGCCAAGATTTCGCACGATGATGACCGGGTGAAAGAACGACCGCGACAGCGGCGAATACCCTTGCCGCCAGGCCATCAAACCGAAGATCACCGCGCCGGTTCCTCCGAGCATGACCAGAACCTGGCCCAACGGCACGCGCTGGGTCACGAGTTTCACCAGCACGTCCTCGGAGGCGAAGAACGCCATGGCGAGGGTCATCAGCAAAGCGCCGCGCAGGTTGTCCAT
>DOUP01000218.1 GCA_003520545.1 Maritimibacter sp.
CTGGGCCAGTCGTTCCGCGACTTCCTGAAAGGCGAGCTTCCGGCGCTTCCGGGAGAAGTGCCGACGCTGTCCGACTGGGCCGATCACCTAACCACGATCTTCCCCGAGGCGCGGATCAAGAAGTTCATGGAAATGCGCGGGGCCGATGGTGGACCGTGGCGCCGTATCTGCGCCCTGCCCGCACTATGGACCGGCTTGATGTATGACCAACAGGCACTCGATGCCGCTTGGGACCTCGTCAAAGGCTGGAACGCCGAAACGCGCGAGGAACTGCGCGTCGCGGCCAGCGTGGACGGGCTTCAGGCCGAAGTCGGTCCGATCAAGATGCGCGATCTGGCGCGGGAGGTTCTGGATATTTCGCGCGGCGGGCTGAAACGCCGCGCACGCCCGGGGTTCGGCGGTATGGTCCCTGACGAACGCCATTTCCTGAACACGCTGGAGGATAGTGTCGAGGAAGGCAAAGTCCCCGCGGACGAACTTCTGGAACTCTATCACGGCGAATGGAACGGTGACATTAGCAAGGTCTACGGCGCCTTCTCGTATTGAGCGATGCCGCAACCATGAAAAAGCCGGGGTCCTGCCCCGGCCTTTCGCGTTTCAGGACCGGATCAAACGCCGCTCGGCGGGATCTCGGTCGGGTCCGGGTCGGTTGATCCGGGTGCGGACCCACCCAGCGGATCGGGGCCGAAGCGGTTCGGACCATCGGCGCCCTTCTGCACGGTCCAATACAGGATCACGAGGAACCCGATGATCGGGATCAGCATCAGGAGCTGCCACCAGCCGGATTTGTCCACGTCATGCAGCCGCCGCGCGGTGACAGAAATGGCCGGGATCAAAGTGATCAGAGAAAAGATCGCGCTAAGGGGGCCGACGTTCTGTAGAACGCCCGAAAACAGGATCGAGTCGATGATCGACAGAATGATCGACACCACGGTCAAGAACAGGACGAACCACCAGAATTCCGAGCGCGCGGCCCGGCCGGAGAAGTCCACGTACTTGTCACGAAGGCAGGTTTCGACGGCAGGTTTGAAGTCCATCAGCGGGATCTCTTTCTTGCGTTACTGGTTCGATACAGGCGGGATCGAGGTCGCACCANNGACGAATAGCTGTAGTCCCCCGTCGCCAAGCTGCCGCTCTCGACGGTTGTTCCGAAAATCGCCGCATCGATGAAGCTGAGCACCATACCGACGATGATGTAAAATAGCACGAACCACCAGAATTCGGCCCGACGTGCGCGACCCGAAAAGGTCACGTAATTGGAATAGACGGATTTGACCGCCTCAATCATGTTCATCGTCTCTCTCCCCTCAGGACGTTCCTAGAAAATACATGGCTCAGCTTTGCGCTTTCCGCCTTGGAAATCAACGGGCTTGGACTGTGCCCGCTCACATTCTGGTATCGGGTTTCGTCTGGCCCCCGACTGTCGCTCAGCCCTTCTTGCCGATCTTGCTCTCGGTGCCTGCGAGGATTCGGCGGATGTTTCCAGAGTGGCGGAAATAGATCAGAACCGCCAGAGCGACGAGCAGCACGACCATCGCCGGGAACCCGAGAAGATAGGCCCAAAGCGGCGTGAGCAGCGCGGCGACGAGGGCCGCGAGGCTTGAGATACGAAACAGCCCGGCCGTAACGAGCCAGGTTGCGCCGGCCGCAAGGAACACGGGCCACGCAAGGCCGAGCAGCGTGCCGAGCCACGTGGCGACCCCTTTGCCGCCCTTGAATTTCAGATAGACCGGGAAACAATGACCCAGGAAGGCTGCGAAGCCGGCAAGCTGCCCCGCATCCTCGGCAAAAAACGCGCGCGCGAGGACGACCGCGATCCCGCCTTTACCCACGTCGAAGAGCAACGTCAGTGCGGCGGCGGGTTTGTTGCCGGTGCGCAGAACGTTGGTTGCGCCAATGTTGCCCGAGCCGACCTGGCGCAAGTCGCCCAGACCGAAAAGCTTGGCAAATACCATACCGAAGGGGATCGCGCCGACCAGATAGGCGGCAAGCGCCGTCAAGGCCAGCAAAGGCAGGGCGGTTGTAATCTCGGGCATCGCGCGGTCCCTCTAAAGCGCCAGTTCCATACGCGGGAGCATCCGGTCGGGCCATGTCTGTGATGGCACCTCTCCTACGCGTTGCATTCCCTTTCGCAGATAGAAGCCCTCTGCGAAAGGGTCCGCGTCCAGCGCGATGCGCTTCGCACCAAGACGGCGGGCATGGTCGCAGCACCAATCGAAAAGCGCAGCACCGACGCCCCGCCCCATCGCGTCCGGCGCGATGAAAAGCGCGTAGAGTTCTGCCGTTTCGCCAGTGTCCTTGACCAGAGCGACACCACCGATCTGTCCATCGTCCCAGACAGCAAGGCCGGGACCAAGGTCGGCTCTGGTCGGGGTCAGTTCCTCGCGGCAGGCCTCCAGGAACGCATCGTCGTAGCCCCAATGGGCCTTCGACCGCATGGTGACCTCTGCCATCTCCGGCAGGTCCGCTTCTGTTGCGAGCCGGATCATTCTGCGAAGGGATAGACCTGTTCACCGCCGACCCAGGTGCCCAGGATCTTGCCCTGCATCCTGGCCTCGTCAAACGGTGTATTCTTGGATTTCGATTCAAGCGTGAAGCGGTTCATCACGAAGGGCGCGTCCGGGTCGAAAAGCACCAGATCGGCGCGCGCCCCTTCGTCCAGCGACCCGCCCGGCAGACCGAAGCGCCGCGCCGGATTGGTGGACAGCGCGCGCCACAGCGTCGGCAGGTCCAACGCGCCATCGTGATAGAGCCGCATCGCGGCCGGAAGCATGGTTTGCAGGGCAACAGCCCCCGAAGCGGCTTCCTCGAACGGAAGGCGCTTGCTTTCCTCGTCCTGCGGCGTGTGCATCGAACAGATGATGTCGATCAGGCCCGTTGCAACCGCTTCAACCATCGCGTTGCGGTCGTCCTCGGACCGGAGCGGTGGCTTCAGTTTGAAAAAGGTGCGGTAATCGCCGACGTCCAGTTCGTTCAGCGTCAGGTGATGGATGTTGACCCCGGCGGTCACGTCCAGGCCCGCGGCCTTGGCACGTTCCAAAGCGGGCAGAGCCTGCGCGGTGGAGAGGTTGTCGGCGTGGTAACGGACGCCGGTCGACTCGACCAAGGCCATATCCCGCTCCAACCCCATCCGCTCGGCAATGGGCGACACGGCCGGAAGGCCACGCAGCGACGCGAATTTGCCAGAGGTCACAGAGGACCCCTTGGTCAGCGTCGGGTCTTGCGGATGCGCCATGATCAGAGCCCCGACCGAACGCGCATAGATCATGGCGCGGGAAAACACCTTGTTGTCGCCGATGACATGATCGCAGTCGGTGAAAGCCACGGCGCCTGCATCCATGAGAAACCCCATTTCGACCATCTCGCGCCCTTCCCGCCCCTTCGTCAGCGCGGCCATGGGGTTCACCCGAACCGGCGCACGTTCGCGCGCGCGGCGTTTGACGAAATCGAGCGTTTCGGGCATGTCGATGGCAGGGGTCGTGTCGGGACGGGTGACCATCGTGGTCACACCACCCGCTGCCGCTGCGCGGCCCGCGGTGCGGAAACCCTCCTTGTGCCGTTCGCCCGGCTCGCCGATCTTCACACCGATGTCGACGATACCCGGGGCAAGACATTTCCCGCCACAGTCGACCACCCGGCCCATCTCACCCCCATCACGGGCGACGATCACGCCTTCTTCGATGGTCAGGCTCCCGATCTCGTCGCTCCCGCGCTCCGGGTCGATGATACGGGCGTTGGTGAAAGTGATTGTGGTCATGCAATTTCCCCAGTGGTCTCTTCGTCAGGCAGAGCCGGGACGTAGTGGATACGCTCGCGGATCAGCCGCATGACTTCGTGCCCATCCTGGATACGCTCGAAGCCAACCGGCACGGTGTAACGCCGCCCCTTGCTGCCTCGACGCTCTTCAGTGGCGAAGTGAATCGTGTCGGGCGGTCCGGCCTTGAAGTCGACCAGCGCATCCTTGAGCGGGTAACTCTCGAGCGATTTGCCCTTGGTCAGAAAATCCGTCGCGATGAAAGCGCGGCGGTCGGTGAGGGTGTACCACGTGTTGCGGCGCGAATAGGTGGAGCCGTAGATCGACCAGAACACCATGGCGACGCCAACCGAGAAATGGATCAGGCCGAACATCCAGAAACCGCCGGGCGCCTGCGATGCCATGATCATCCAGAACAAGGCGAAACCCGCGAAGAACAGGCCGAAGACCACGGTGAATATCTTGCCAACGCCCATGTGAAAGCTCTGGTCGGGACGTCCTTGCCACAGGATGTCTTCGCCCTCGTCCAGAAGTCCTTCCCAACCGGGCGCTTGGCTCATCGCGCGGCCTCCTCGATGGTGCGGGCGGTTTCAGACGGGTCGGCTTGGTATTTCAGCATGTACTTGTCACCCGACCTGGTCACGATCTGGGCCGCCGAAATGATCGTGCGGACTTTCTCGATCTCCGAAAGCGGGATCGGCACTTCGGCGGGCGAGATGACGCGGCGATCGGTCAACGTCCATGTCATGCCAACCTGCTCCGAAGCGACGTAAACCCCGCGCACGGCAATGGCGAGCACTGCACCGACCGCGCCGGTCCAAGGGTAATCGTTGCCCAGCGCCATGAGAAGCGCGCTTGCCCCCACCGCGCCGATGGCGGCCAGCATGACGTGTTCCTTGATGTAGGTCGTCATACTGCCCGTGAAGGTGGCGAGCACCTTTTCACCGGAGGCAAGGACGGGGTCGGTCATGCGAGGCTCCACAAAATTGCGCCGAGGAGCACCAGAGCCACGATGGCGATGACGATGATCTTCCAGGGGAAGTCCGGCGGGTTCGCGGCTTCGCCGCTTTGAATGGTGCCTTGCGACACTTTCGGACCGGGTTGAACCGGGGACGTCTTGAGCGAGGTTCTCTCGGAAAAGCGCCCCACGAAATGAGCCGGGTGCGCGGGATCGAAATTGCCTTTCATCCCTTCGACCGCCTTGCCGTGAACGATCACGATGGTGCCGGTCTGTGCTTCGAGCGACTGCGCGGCATCGGCCACGCTTTTTTCCGACATGCCATTGGCTTCGACCAAATAGCGGGCAAGACCGTATTCGGAGATGCGGCTTTCGGGAAAGACCTCCACATGCGCCGGGTCGAGATGGCTCACACCCAATGCGCCGGGCAACGGCCATTGATCGTCGGCCCCGTCCGGCTCCCACGCGGGAAGCTCATCGGGCGATACATCGAGGGAAAACACCCACATCGTGCGCGGGTCGTGTTCGGTGACGAAATCGAATTCTGCGTGGGTCATACCATGATACCTTCGTTGTTTGCGTTCCTTTCCGAACGCAAGTTCCGGGCCAGAAGGTCCATGGCGGCCATACGCACGGCCACACCCATTTCCACTTGTTCCTGGATAACAGACCGATTGATGTCATCCGCGATGGTCCCGTCGATCTCCACACCGCGGTTCATAGGGCCGGGGTGCATGACGATGGCATCGTCCTTGGCGTAAGACAGTTTCTCGGCGTCCAGACCAAAACGGTGGTAGTATTCCCGCTCGGACGGGATGAACCCCCCGTCCATGCGTTCTTTCTGCAGGCGAAGCATCATGACGACATCCGCCCCTTCAAGCCCTGCTTTCATGTCGTCATAGACCTCGACGCCGAACTCCTCGATCTTCGATGGCATCAGGGTCGGCGGCCCGACAAGACGCACGCGGTTCTCCATCTTGCCCAGCAGAATGAGGTTCGAACGCGCAACCCGGCTATGGGCGATATCGCCGCAGATCGCGACCGTAAGACGATGGAGACGTCCCTTTTCGCGGCGGATCGTCAGCGCATCGAGCAACGCTTGGGTCGGGTGTTCGTGCCTTCCGTCGCCTGCATTCAAGACGGCGGCATTCACCTTTTCGGCCAGCAGGTTCACCGCGCCGGAATGGGGATGACGCACGACGAGCAAGTCCGGGTGCATTGCGTTCAGCGTCAGCGCCGTGTCGATCAGCGTCTCACCTTTTTTAATCGAAGACGCCTGCATCGCCATGTTCATCACGTCCGCGCCAAGCCGTTTGCCCGCCAGCTCGAAGGAAGCCTGCGTGCGCGTCGAGTTCTCGAAAAACATGTTGATCTGGGTAAGACCCGAAAGCGCATCGGAACGCTTCATCGCGGATTGGTTCAGGTCCACATATTGGTCCGCGAGGTCGAGAACGGAGGAGATTTCCGTCGGATGGAGCGGCTCGATCCCCAGAAGGTGACGGTGGCGGAATGACATGCGCGGGACCCTCTCTTTCCACCGCTTATAGGAACGTGCGCGGTAGGGGGCAAGGTTCAGCGGCGCCAGTTCTCGAACAGAGCGGCGACACGGTCCTGCATGTCGCGCCATTGTGGAAGATCTTCGGGGTCATGGTTGAAGATGATCCGGTCCGCGCCATTGGGCGAAAAACGGTTCAGGCACATGGCGGCCCAACATTCGATCTGGGTCGTCACCCGTCCCTTGTCGCGGGCCAAATAGACCTGCGTCGTGGTTGGATAGGGATCAGCCGAAAGGTCGAGCACCTCCAATCCATGCGGTCCATCCATCACGGCACGATCCGCCGTGACAAGGGAATCGATGCTGTCGGCCTCATTGAACGCGATCCATGCCGTCGGGATACCGTCCGGGTTCGGCGCGCCCGTCATCGGGTCCAGCGACACGGCGAGATGGTTACCCGCGCTCGGCAACGGCGCAAAGGCCTGAGGCACAACGAACTGGCCCGCGTCCAGCGACACGAAAGCGACGCCCCCGTCGGGTTTGGAGACAAGACCACGCTCTCCGGCCGGATCGCAGAAGGCGACCGGAGAGCCGACCGTCTGCGGATTGAACCGCACGAGATGGTAGGACCAATAGGCGACCGGCCCTTCGTGTGTGACAACCGCCGGGTGCGGCACCGCCCGCCACGCCGGGGATTTATCCATCGTGAGAAACGTCAGGTCGCTGCGCGCGTGGGCGGCACGGTGGCTCATCGGCAAGGAGATGCAGTAATCCCCTCCCCCGGCCACCTTCTTGGCAGAGGCGAGAACCAAGGTCGGGTGAAGGAAGGCGGAGTAGATCAACATGGCGATCAAGCTTGCCGACAGGCCCAGCGCCGCCGCGGTGACAAGGCGATTGTTACTCATGAACGTGACGATCAGTGGGCCGAGAGCTGCAAGGCCGAGGATACCGTGCGCGGCGAGAACGGCCCCACCGGCCATCTGCCACGACAGCGCGATGGTGGCATTTATCCCGATGAAGGCCGCGAACATGGCCAGAAGGGCCGGGTCCACCCAACGGTAGACCGTTCCCACCGCAGGCCGGTTCCAAGCCTGCCATATGACGCGCGCAAGAAAACCGACGAGCACCACGCCGAGACCGAGTTTCACGGCAAACAGCTCGGTCGCTTCCGAGGACGTATCGTTGTTCCAGCCGGCCGGAACCGAAAACCGCCAAAAACAGAGACCGATCAGCACATAAAATGCCGCCAAACGCCAAGCGACGGCCCAGCGCCAGAGCCAGAACGGCAACGACAGGACCAACCCAAGGGTGAAACCAACAAAAAGCATCGCGTCACGCTAAGGGTGTCCTTGGGTCGCATCAAGCGCCATTGCCGCCCCCTCACCCAAAGCTTACCTTCACCATCATGGAATCGGCTCTCGACTGGCATCAGGCAAAAGCGCTTCTCGACTGGTATGTCGAGTTGGGCGTGACCGATGCGATTTCAGAAGAGCCGATCGACCGTTACGAGCTGCCCGCCGAAGCACCGAAAATGGCCGCTCCGGCGAGAAGCCACCCCCCTGACCCGACTACACCGCCGCCGGTTGTCGAGGTTCCGCAGACCGATTGGGTGGCGGAAGCCAAGAGCCTTGCCGCGCAGGCCGAAACGCTCGAAACCCTGGCCGAAGCGGTCGAAGCCTTCGAGGGGGCCGAGATCAAGAAGGGTGCGCGTCGGTTCGTGTTTTCGGACGGGAACCCGGCGGCGAGGGTCATGGTCATCGGCGAGGGACCGGGCGAGCAGGAAGACCGGGAGGGGAGGCCCTTCGTGGGACCCGCTGGACAGCTGCTCGACCGGATGTTCGATGCCATCGGGATGGGGCGTGCCCTGCCCGACGCGGATCATGCGCTCTATATTTCCAACGTCGTGCCCTGGCGCCCGCCGGGAAACCGCGAACCCTCGCCAGAGGAAATCGCGATGTTCCGCCCCTTTCTTCTGCGCCATATCGAATTGGCGGCACCGGACGTCGTGGTTGCCATGGGCAACACGCCGTGCCGTGCGTTGATACCGAACCCGAAGGGGATCACGCGGCAACGGGGGATCTGGACCGAAGTTGCGGATCGCCCCCTGTTGCCTATGTTCCACCCCTCCTACCTCCTGCGCTCCCCGATTGCGAAGCGGGAGGCCTGGGCGGATCTTCTGAGCCTTCAAGCCAAGTTACGAGAGATGTCCCCATGAGCCGGATCGACGAAACAAAAGAGTTCATTCCGGTGCGGATCGCCGTGATGACGGTGTCGGACACCCGCAGCCCGGAGGAAGACCGCTCCGGTGACACGCTGGTCGCACGGATCGAAGCGGCCGGACACAAGCTTGCCGACCGGATGATCGTCAAGGACGAGCGCGGCGAGATCGCGGATCACTTGCGGGCATGGAGCCTCGACCCGGAGATCGACGTGATCCTGACGACAGGGGGCACCGGCCTGACCGGACGGGACGTGACCGTAGAGGCGCACCGTGACGTCTACGAGAAGGAAATCGAAGCTTTCGCGACCGTTTTCACCATGGTGTCGATGCAGAAAATCGGCACGTCTGCCGTTCAGAGCCGCGCAACGGGCGGTGTCGCGAATGGAACCTACCTCTTTGCGCTGCCGGGTTCGACCGGCGCCTGCAAGGACGCGTGGGACGAAATCCTTCAATACCAGTTGGACTACCGTCACGCGCCCTGCAACTTCGTCGAAATATTTCCACGTCTGGACGAACACAAGCGACGGAAATAGAGCCGCAGCGCGTTTCACCCCGTAACGCCCTTGTCAAAACTGTCCAATTGCCTGTCCCTCGGGCAAGAGGCAGAGTGACGTATCTAAATCGTTTGCGGGATCATTCATGCGCTTTCTTCGACGTTCATTGACCGGACTGTTCATCGCGTCGCTCACCGTTGCGGCCCTGTCACTTGCTGTCTGGGT
>DOUP01000005.1 GCA_003520545.1 Maritimibacter sp.
CCTGATGGACGAGGCGCGCGCCCAAGCGGCGGCGTTCGCGGTCGGTCCAACCTTTGGTTATGCGCAGACGAAAAAGGCCATCCATGCGGCTCAGACCAACACGATGGACCGGCAACTCGACCTGGAAGCGGAGCTGATGTTCGCCTGCGGCAAGTCGCCGGATTATGCCGAGGGCGTGGGCGCGTTCCTCGACAACCGCAACCCCGCCTTTACCGGGAAGGCGCCGTCATGACCCCGAAGGAACGCGCCGAACGCTCGGCAGAGGCGATGTGGGCCAACGACGATGCCTCCAAATGGGTCGGCATGGCGCTTGGGGACGTGGACGAAGGCACCGCCGTGATGACGCTCACCGTTCAGCCGCACCATTGCAACGGCCATGCGATCTGTCATGGGGGCGTGATCTTTTCGCTCGCGGACAGCGCCTTTGCCTTCGCCTGCAACAGCCGCAACCAGGTGACGGTCGCGCAGCACAACAACATCAGTTTCCTCGCGCCGGGCAAGGAGGGCGATCTGCTCACCGCCACCGCGCGCGAAGTGTATATCAAGGGCCGCTCCGGCATTTACGACATGCAGGTCGTCAATCAGGACGGCACAAGGATCGCCGAAATGCGGGGCATGTCCCGCGCCATCTCCGGCACCCTTTTCGAGGAGGAGGACACATGAAAGACCTGAGCCCCGACCGCGCGACGCTCGACCCGATCGAGATCGCGGGCGTCGACGAAATCCGTAGCCTTCAGCTGGACCGTCTGAAATGGTCCCTGCGCCATGCCTACGACAACGTCCCGATGTACAAACAGCGGTTCGATGACGCAGGCGTTCATCCCGATGATCTTCAGCAGCTGTCGGACCTCGCGAAGTTCCCCTTCACCTACAAGACTGACCTGCGCGACAACTATCCCTTTGGTCTCTTTGCCGTTCCACGTGAGCAAATCGTGCGTCTTCACGCCAGTTCCGGCACGACCGGCAAGCCGACCGTCGTGGGCTATACGGCCGGGGACATTTCCAACTGGGCCGATCTGGTTGCACGGTCGCTGCGGGCGTCCGGTGTGCGGCCCGGCGACATTGTTCACAATGCCTATGGCTACGGGCTGTTTACCGGGGGCCTCGGGGCCCATTACGGGATCGAGCGGCTGGGGGCCACCGCGGTGCCCGTGTCGGGCGGCATGACGGAACGACAGGTCACGCTGATCGAAGACTTTGCACCGAAAGCGATCATGGTCACGCCGTCCTACATGCTCAATATCCTTGAGCAGTATCACAAACAGGGGCTGGACCCGCGCGAAAGCTCGTTGCAGGTCGGTGTGTTCGGGGCAGAGCCCTGGACCGATGCCATGCGCAAGGAGGTCGAGGACGCCTTCGACATGCATGCGGTCGACATCTACGGGTTGTCCGAGATCATGGGGCCTGGGGTCGCCAACGAATGTGTCGAGACAAAAGACGGTCCCGTGATCTGGGAGGATCACTTCCTGCCGGAGATCATCGACCCGGAAACGGGCGAAGTGCTGCCGGATGGCGAGTTGGGCGAACTGGTCTTCACGACGCTGACCAAGGAAGGTCTGCCGATGATCCGGTATCGCACCCGCGACCTCACCCGGCTTCTGCCCGGCACGGCGCGGTCCATGCGTCGGATGGAGAAGATCACTGGGCGTTCGGACGACATGATGATTCTGCGCGGGGTGAACGTCTTCCCGACCCAGATCGAAGAGCAGGTTCTGGCCACCGGTGGTCTCG
This sequence comes from Maritimibacter sp., assembly GCA_003520545.1. Lineage (GTDB taxonomy): Bacteria > Pseudomonadota > Alphaproteobacteria > Rhodobacterales > Rhodobacteraceae > Maritimibacter. The sequence goes on from DOUP01000005.1 coordinate 1,732, forward strand.
CAGCGCATTTCCAGATCGAACTCTATAAATCGGGTCGCATGGACGGGATGCGCGTGCATGTGGAGGCGGTGGGCGACGCGGCGGACGAAGCGTCGAAAACCGCCTCGGCGCGGATGCTGACCAAGCGGATCAAGGACGTCGTCGGTGTCTCGACCGAGGTCATCGTGAACGATCCCGGCGTCGTGGCGCGGTCCGAAGGCAAGGCCAAGCGCGTGGTGGACAACCGGGGAGAGAGCTGATGGCGCGGTCCATCGCGCATGACCATGACGAGAAGCGCACGGCGATCCTCCGGGCGGCGGCCAAGGTGTTCGCCACCGAAGGCTTCGACCGTGCCTCCATGACGCGGCTCGCGCGTGAATGTGGCATCTCGAAAGCCAACATCTATCACTACTATACGTCGAAGGATGCAATCCTTTTCGATGTGCTGGATGGGTATCTCTCGCACCTGCGCGACCGGATCACTGGTCTTGATCTGGCCGGTGACAACCCGGATGCGGTGCTGCGCAAGGTGATCTGCGAAACGCTTTTTGCCTATCAGGGCGCGGATTACGAACACCGCGTCCAGATGGGTGGGGTCGAGCTTCTGCCGGCCGAGCAGCAGCGCGTGCTCAAGGGGTACCAGCGCGAGATCGTGGAGTTCTTCTCGGACATTCTGGAAAAGGCGGCGCCTGCGGCCTTCGAGGGTCAGCCTGAAAAACTGCGGCAGGCGACGATGGCGGTGTTCGGCATGCTCAATTGGTATTTCATGTGGAATTCCGGAGCCGGGCGCGCGGCGCGGGAAGAATACGCGGGGCTTGTCGCGGACATGACGCTGAAGGGCATCAAGGGGATCGACTAGACGTCGATGCGCCCCCACCAGCGGCGGCGGTCCTGTGAAACGATGGGGATCGAGAGCGCTTCAAGGCGCGGACCCGGTGCGCCATCGGCCATGACCACGCAGCGCCGGGCGACCCGGCAGGCCTCGGTCAGCACGGCGGCGTCGGGCACGTCATCCACGGCGAAGGCCCGCACGAGGTCCAGCCCGTGTGCTCCGTCCTGCGGCCAAGCGAACATAGGGTCGAAGGCGACCACGTCGAAGCTGCGCGGGGGCAGGGCGGCGAGGTAGTCGCCCGCACGGGTCGCAATGATCTCCACCCGCCGCATGGCGGCGCGCAATTCCGCGCTGCCCTTGCCATATCCCGCCATGCCCGCCGCCACGATTTCCGCGAGGATCGGGGCGGCTTCCAAGGCGACGACGCGACCTGTCTCGCCCACCGCATTCGCGGCGGAAATGGCGTCCGCGCCCATCCCGCAGGTGCAATCAAGCACATGGTCGCCGGGGCGGATCCCCGCGACACGGATATAGTGGTCCCCCTGTATGCCGCGCCCGGCGATGCGGCGGGCGGCCATGTTGGGGTGAAAGCCCAGGCGCGCGTCGCCGGAAACAAGATGGATCGCGTCCACCCGCACCACGAGCGCCGCCGGACGCCCCATTTCGCGGGCGTGATGCGCGATGGATCGACCCTCCCGCGCGACCAGTGGCAGGTCGTGGCGCTTCGCCAGCGCTGCGGCAGAAGCTTCCTCTGCATTCGTTGGCTTCTTCCGGGTGGTGACGAAGAGATCGCCCGGCGCGAGGCGCATCAGCCGATGAGGCGTGGGTGTTCGATCGCCGGGCAGCGATCCATGACCACCTTCACGCCTTTTGCTTCGGCGGTCGCGGCAGCGTCTTCGTTTTCGACGCCCAGCTGCATCCAGATGGTTTTCAGATTGGGGAGCGCGGCCAAGGCTTCGTCCACAACAGGGCCGACGGCATCCGACCGGCGGAAAATGTCGACCATATCGACCTCGATCTCGTCTGGAATATCGGAGAGCGTGGCCACGATGGTCTCCCCCAGCGCCTCTTTCCCGGCCTGACCGGGGTTGACCGGGATCACCCGGTAGCCCTTGGAGGCCAGGAAATTGGCGACCCGATGGCTCGGGCGCTCAGGCTTTTCGGAATACCCCACCAGGGCGATGGTCTTGGTGGTGTCGAGAATGTCGCGAATGAACGCGTCGTCATATGTCTGTGCCATGGGCGCGACATTAGTCCTTTTGCCGCCAGAGGAAACGCGACTTTTTGGCAGGTCCACGCAAAAAAAGCGCCCGGGAGGGGACCCAGGCGCAGTCTTGTGGAACGAGGGACAGTGAAGTGAGATTGCGGGCGTTCCACCACCCGGTCTCATCATATCAAATATGGTGCCGCAGGTCGTTTGGAAGAGGCGCTCAATAATATGTGAAGCCGGCGGATCGGCCAGTTCTGGCCTAAGTGTCAACGCCGCGACGCAGCGTAGAGCGACACGGCCGCCGCGTTCGACACGTTCAGGGAGCCGAAATCGGCGGCAAACGGGATCTTCACCAGCCCGTCGCAGGTGTCGCGGGTTTTCTGGCGCAGGCCCGGGCCTTCGGCCCCC
>DOUP01000003.1 GCA_003520545.1 Maritimibacter sp.
GCGTTCCGCCAAGAACCTGGATCACAGCTTTTGGCGAGACGCTTTAGGGAATTCCATGACCTTTGACCGTGACATCGACGCCATCGGGCTATTGTGCCCCTGGCCCGTCTTGAAAGCCGGCAAAGCCCTGCGCGCCATGGCGGCGGGCGAGGTGTTGCGGCTGCAAGCCACCGATCCCGTGGCGGTGATCGACGTGCCGCATTTCTGTGCGGAAGAAGGTCATACGCTGATAGAAACCCAGACGCAGGACGCGGTCACGCATTACCTGATCCGCAAGGGCTGAGACGAAAAAGGCGAGGCTCATGGCCCCGCCTTTCGTCAAACTTTTTCCAATGATCGCAGTGCCTTAGCGCGACCACCATCCGCGACGTTTCGGCTTGGATTTCTCTTCCGCCACTTCCGCAGCCTCGGCCATTTCCGGTGTGCGGGCGTTGTCGTCCTCGACAGGCCCCGTGTCTTCCACGACTTCCGGCGCCTGGTCTTCCACGTCACCCGGCACCAGCGGTTCGGGCACTTCTTCGCTCAGCGCGGGTTCTGGCACGTCGGGTTGGGTCGCAACCTCCGGTTCGAACGTCTTCCCTGCCGCATCCGGCGTGACCTCATCGACCACCGCATCGACGGGCTCAGGCGTCACGGGCGCTTCCGCAGCCTCTTCCACAGCCGTCTCATCGACCGGCGCCGTGGAGGCTTTCTTGCGGGGCGCGCGTTTACGCTTGGGCTTCTCGTCCTTCTTCTCGTCCACACCGTCCTTCACAGTGTCTGCATCAGCTTCGGCAGCTGCCTTGTCTGATGCCTTCTTGCGCGAACGCGTGACCTTCTTCTTGGGTTCTTCGGTCGAAGCCTCGTCCGGCGTGGTTTCCGCCGCCTCGTCGTCGGACTTTTTCTTGCGGGAGCGGGTCCGTTTCGGCTTCTCGGCAGGTGTCTCCTCGGGTGTTCCCTCGGGCGTAGTCCCCTCGGCGGTCACCTCCTCCTTGGCGTCCTCGGAAGGTGCCTCGTCGGACCCATTGGTCTCACCGTTGGTGTCACCGTTCTCCTCACCGTTCTCGCCGTCGGTCTTCTTGCGACCCCGGCCGCGACCGCCACGCCGCCGGCGACGGCGCTTCTTTTTGGGTTGCTCGTCGCCGTCTGCCGCCTCATCGCCGTTTTGCGCTTCCTGCGGCTCCTCGGCTGCGGGCGCCTCGTCCTCTTCGACCTCGACCTCATCTTCGAGGTCTTCCATGAAGGAGGCATCGCCCGTCACCACTGGCGCGGCCTTGCGTTCCACGACCCGAGACGCGGTCTTGAATTTCTCGATCTCGTAATCAGGCGAGATCAGGAACGGATCGGCCTCCAACCGGATCGAAATGCCATAGCGCGCTTCGATCTGCGCAATATGCTCGCGCTTCTGGTTCATCAGGTAATTGACGATGGCCACCGGCGCCTTGAGCAGTACCTCTTTCGACCGGCCGCGCGTCCCCTCTTCTTCCAGCTGGCGCAGGATATTGAGCGCGAGGTTGTCGTCAGAGCGCACGAGCCCGGTGCCGTGGCAATGCGCACAGGGCTGCGTCGTCGCTTCGATCATGCCCGGGCGCAGACGCTGACGGCTCATCTCCAGAAGCCCGAAGCCCGAAATCCGGCCCACCTGAATGCGGGCGCGGTCGGTCTTGAGCTTGTCCTTGATGCGCTTCTCGACAGCGTTGTTGTTCTTGCGCTCTTCCATGTCGATGAAGTCGATCACGATCAGACCGGCAAGGTCGCGAAGCCGCAGCTGACGCGCGACTTCCTCGGCGGCCTCAAGGTTGGTCTTGAGCGCGGTTTCCTCGATCGAGCCTTCTTTCGTGGCGCGGCCAGAGTTCACGTCGATTGCCACCAGCGCCTCGGTCACACCGATCACGATGTAACCGCCGGACTTGAGCTGTACGGTCGGGTTGAACATCGACGACAGGTAGCTTTCCACCTGATAGCGCGCGAAAAGCGGTAGATCGTCATGGTAATGTTTCACGTTCTTGGCATGCGACGGCATGATCATCTTCATGAACGCCTTGGCTTCGCGGTAACCCGCTTCGCCTTCGACCAGCACCTCGTCGATCTCGCGGTTATAGAGGTCGCGGATCGACCGTTTGATCAGGTCGCCTTCTTCGTAAATCTTCGCCGGAGCCGAGGATTTCAGCGTCAATTCACGGATCTGTTCCCACATCCGCTGGAGGTACTCGTAGTCACGCTTGATCTCGGACTTCGTGCGTTTGGCCCCCGCCGTCCGCACGATCAGCCCGGCGCCCTGCGGCACTTCGAGCGTCCCTGCGATTTCCTTGAGCTTCTTGCGGTCCACGGCATTGGTGATCTTGCGGCTGATCCCGCCACCGCGTGCGGTGTTGGGCATCAAGACGCAGTAGCGACCCGCGAGCGACAGGTAGGTGGTCAGGGCCGCGCCCTTGTTGCCGCGTTCTTCCTTCACCACCTGCACGAGCAGGATCTGACGAACCTTGATGACTTCCTGGATCTTGTACTTGCGCGGACGCGGCTTGCGCGGCGGGCGGATGTCATCGTGGTCATCGTCATCGGCGACGGATTCGATGCTGTCGTCCTTGGCGGCCGCATCTGCCAGCTTGTCGTCGTCGCCATCGTCATCCGATTTCCGGCCCCGCGGTCGGCGGCTCCGCCCCCGACGCGAGCGCGAGCGGCGCGCATTGTCATCATCGCTCTCGTCCGAATCATCCTCATCCGACGAAACGCCGTTGTCAGAGGTGTCGTCCGACGCATCGCCCTCGGCAGGCTGCGTGTCCTCGCTGGGTTCTTCCACCGGGGTTTCCGGCACCGTTTCCATCGGGCTTTGCGCTTCGTCCGTGTCACCACCTTCATCAAGGTCGATCACGTCCATCCCGGCCACATCCTTGGTCGCGACTTCGTCGTCCGACTTCACCTCTTCGGCTTTGGTCGAGCGGCGCGAACGACGTTTGGGCTTCTCCCGTTCCTCCTCATCCTTGGCGGCAATCGACTCGGCATAGGCGCGCTCTTCTTCGAGCAACGCCTCACGGTCGGCGACCGGGATCTGGTAGTAATCCGGGTGGATTTCCGAAAACGCCAGGAAGCCATGGCGGTTGCCACCATAGTCGACGAAGGCCGCCTGGAGCGAAGGCTCTACGCGGGTGACTTTGGCAAGATAGATATTTCCGGCAAGTTGGCGTTTGTTTTCAGATTCGAAGTCAAATTCTTCGACTTTGTTTCCATCCACCACAACGACGCGGGTTTCTTCCGCGTGCGTGGCGTCGATCAGCATTTTTTTGGCCATTTGTTCTCATAGCACCCGAGCACGGATCGGCCCCTCCAGGAGGAGCGGCTAAACGGTGAGGGTGACTTGTCAGGGCGAAGTTGGGCGCGACCGACGGCGCACAGGCAGGCACGTCGCCTGTCCATTGTGCTGTGAATTCCGTCTCGCGCCTCATCGCGTTTCTTCTCCGATCCCGTTGTCCGGGATCATTCGGGTCCGGGAGGTGAGCGTGGCTCACGCCGGACATGTGTCTGGCGAGGTTTCCCTCGCACTTCGGCCTTGCGGCCAACTCGGTCCAGATCACCCCTCCTGCGTCCTTGCGCGGTGCGGGGGATCGGTCGAAACTTTCGGGCTGCTCTTCAATGGGCATGCCGTCTCCCTGAACATAGGGGTCCAGACAGGGTAAGAGCAATGGCGAAAATGCGCCGAATGGTCAAAAAGCCGGGACAACACACCGGCCCCTTTCAAACAACCTGCTGATTTCGCTTAGTAAAGCCCACCTGCCGAGAGCGACGCGGAGGGCGCTTTCGACGGGATATTCACACGGCCACCGGTCGACGTCTCAACGTCCACGGTCTGTTGCCGGCTCTGGTCTTGTTCAGGTGAGAACATGGGCAGGTTCGACCCCATCGCAAAACCACCGTCGAACACGATCCCGAAGATCGGCTCCTCGCCGTCGCGGAAGTATTCCGCCACCACGCTCGGCCCCGATGCGCTATCGGGAAGACGTGCACCGGAATAGCGGTCGATCTTCACGAAATGCCCGCCTTCGGGCACCTTGAACCGCCCGCCGCCGTATTTCTGCACCGCCTCGGTCATGAACCGCTGGAACACCGGACCACAGGTGGTGCCGCCATAGGCACGGCCAAGGCTGCGCGGACGGTCATAGCCGATGTAACAGCCCGCCACGATGTTCGAGGTAAAACCGATGAACCAGACGTCCTTGGAATCGTTGGTGGTCCCGGTCTTGCCCGCGGTCGGCACCGGCAGGTTCACGATGCCCGACGCGGTGCCGCGTTGCACAACGCCCTGCATCATCGACGTCAGCTGGTAAGCGGTGATCGCGTCCATGACCCGTTCTCGGTTCGAGGTGATCGTCGGCGCTTCGCCTGCGGGCAACCGCGCTGCCTTGCAGTCTTCGCAATCGCGCTGGTCGTGGCGATAGATCGTGCGGCCCCAGCGATCCTGTACACGGTCCACAAGCGTGGGCTCCACACGCTCGCCCCCATTGGCGAACATGGCATAGGCCGACACCATCTTGAACAGCGTGGTTTCGTAAGAGCCGAGCGCATTGGCAAGGAAAGGCGGCATGTCGTCATAGACTCCGAACCGCTCGGCATAGCGCGCCACGGTGTCCATACCGACCTCCTGCGCGATCCGCACGGTCATCAGGTTGCGCGACCGCTCGATACCGGTTCGCAGCGGCGCCGGCCCATAGAACCGGTTCGACGCGTTTTGCGGACGCCAGATGCCCGCCCCCGTGTCGATCTCGATCGGCGCGTCGATGATGATGGATGCCGGCGAAAACCCGGAGGACAGGGCCGAAGCATAGACGAAAGGTTTGAAGGTCGACCCGGGCTGGCGCGTCGCCTGCGTTGCGCGGTTGAACACCGAGTTTTCATAGGAGAACCCGCCCTGCATCGCGATCACACGGCCCGTGTTCACGTCCATCGCCATGAACCCGCCCTGCACTTCCGGCACCTGGCGCAGCGACCAGCGCATGAACTCGCCCTCGCCCTCGTCTCCGGAGGTCATGGCCCGCACGTGCACGATATCGCCGCGCTCGAAATTGTCGCGGAACGACCCGGACATCCAACGAATATCCTCACGCGGCACCACGTGGGGCGCGGGCTCCGGGTTGCCTTCGATCTTCAGCCCCAACTGGCTGTCCCCGATCTCATCGACAACAGCGACATGCCACTTGTTTTCCAACCAGATGTCCCGCGCCACCCGCATGTCGGCCAAAGCCTCTTCCCAGGTGCCATCGTCCAACGTGGCCGGGTCCAGGGACTTCTCCGTCCCACGCCACTGGCCGCGCGAACGGTCATAATCCTCAAGCGCCTTGCGCAGCGAGCGTGCGGCAAGATCCTGCATCTCCGGATCGACGGTGGCACGAATGGTCAGGCCACCGCCAAAGAACTCGTCCTCACCGAAACGCCCTGACAGCTGCCGCCGGATTTCGTCGGTGAAATAGTCGCGCCGGGGCATCGCCGAACGGAAGCTCTCGAAATCGCCACCCTGCACCGAGCGGATCGGCTGTTCACGCTCGGACAGATAGGTCTGCTCGTCGATGTAGCCGTTCTCGTACATCTCCTTGAGGATAAAGTTCCGACGGTTCAACAGCCGCTCTTCGTTGCGCACCGGGTGGTAGTCCGACGGCGCTTTCGGCATCGCGGCCAGCATCGCCGCCTCATGCGGCTCCAGCCGGTCCAGCGTCTTGTTGAAATAGGTCTGTGCCGCAGCGGTGACCCCGTAGGAATTCTGGCCAAGGAAAATCTCGTTCAGGTACAGCGCGAGAATATCCTCTTTTTCCAGCGACTTCTCCAGGCGCGAGGCAAGGATCAATTCCTTGATCTTGCGTTCCGCCGAGCGGTCCGAGGACAACAGGAAGTTCTTCATGACCTGCTGCGTGATGGTCGAGGCGCCGCGAAGCCGCCCGCCCCGCGCCGCTTCCACAGCCGCCGCCACCATACCGCGCGGATCGTAGCCTTTGTGGGTATAGAAATTCTTGTCTTCCGCCGAGATGAAGGCGTGCTTCACCAACTCAGGGATCTGCGCGGCGGGGGTGTAAAGCCGCCGCTCTTTGGCGAATTCGTCCATCAACTGACCTTCGCCATTGTAGACGCGCGAAATCGTGGCAGGCTGGTAATTCTCCAGCTGCTCGGTCGAAGGCAGGCCCCGGCCATACATCCAGAAGATCGCGCCGGTGGTGAGCGCGCCCATGATGGCGGCAAGCGTCAGCCACGAGAAGATCGAGCCGAAGAAGCCCAGGATGAATCGGATCACGGTTAACCCCCGGAAATGGTTAGACGCATGGTATAATCTGTCGTGTGCTTGGGGTCAAAAAGAACGGACCATGATCGCGCTCATTTGCACGTGATGCGCAAGAACGCGCCCGTCGGCGATTTGGCGACACGTTTTCGCTGGACGGCTCTCGCCCCCGCGCCTAGCTAACCTGGTATGAGGCCAGAGGATATTATCCCCACATATGAACGCGTTGCGCGCGGGTTCGCCCGGTCGCGCGACCGCACGCTTTACGAGCGGCGCTGGCTGGACCGTGCGTTGAACTTCGCACCCGGCCGCAAAGTGCTCGATCTGGGCTGCGGGCCCGGTAAACCGCTGGCCGCCTATCTCGCCGACCGCCGCTGCGAAATCACCGGCGTCGACGCCGCCGGTTCGATGCTCGTCCTGTTCCGCGAGAACCTCCCGCGCGAGCGTGCAGTCCATGCCGACATGCGCGGGCTCGACCTGGGCGAGACCTTCGACATGCTCCTGGCGTGGAACTCCACCTTCCACCTCGCCGCCGATGACCAGCGCGCCATGTTCGCGACCTTTGCCGCCCATGCCCATGCGCGCAGCGTTCTCATGTTCACCTCCGGCCCCCATGCCGGCGAAGCGACCGGCACAGTCGAAGGCGCCAGCGTCTATCACGCCTCGCTGGACCCGGACGAATATCGCTCCCTGCTCGCCGAAAACGGCTTCGAGGTGATCGACTTCGTGCCAGAGGACCCGACCTGCAACGGCCACTCCATCTGGCTGGCCCGCTTCCGGAACGAGGCCAATTGATCAACCGTCACAGGCGCAACCTGCCCCATTTCGACAGGTATAATTCCTGTTTATGCAGGAATCGCCACAGGCCTTGCCCTTTTTGCAGACCTTGCAGCATGCAGCCTGGAACAACGTTTCATGGTCCGACCCCAGATTACGCAGGCGCGCTTTCGCAGTTACATTCTCCAGTGGCTGAACAATGCTACCTTCCGCTCCCCGCACCGAGCCGACAGGGTCGGCAAGTGCAGAGGACGCAGCTATCGCGGCAAGAACGAACAGTCCAATAATCTTGTTTGTCATGATACCCCCTCTCCCCGTTCCAATTGGATGCGAGGAAAAGCAAACCGTCAAGACAAGCCGCCGAGCGGCTACTGCCGCAACCGCTCGGCGGCTGCCGCATCCGCTTCGGCCCACTTCAGGATGCCATCACGAATACCCTCCGCAGCCCGTCGCCGCCATTCCGGGTCGATCAGCTTCTCGCGATCCCGTTTCGATGAGAGAAATCCAAGCTCGACCAGCGCAGAGGGGATATCCGGCGCCTTGAGCACGGAGAACCCGGCCTTGAGGCGCGGTGTCTTGTAGGTCGAACCGGTGGCATCGAAAATCCCCTCGACCAGCGCATCCGCCAGCTTGTCCGCCCGCGGCTGCGTTTCGGTCCGCGCCATGTCCATCAACACCAGGGCAACTTCGTCCCCGGTGTGTGTCAGGTCCACGCCCGCCAGCAAATCCTCCCGGTCATGGCGTTCCGCCAAGGCCTGGCTTGCCACGTCCGAGGCATCCTCCGACAGCGTGTAAACCGTGGCCCCGTTTGCCTGTCCCTGCGCCAGGGCATCGGCGTGAAGCGACAGGAACAGATCGGCGCCAGCCGCGCGGGCCAGTGACACGCGCTCTTCCAGCGGCACGAAGACATCCTCGTCACGCGTCAGGACCACCTCGATATTGTCCTGCCGCAAAAGCACCTCTTTCAACTCGCGCGCGAAGGTCAGCACCAGGTCGGCCTCCTTGACGCCATCGCGCTCCGCTCCCGGATCAATCCCGCCATGACCGGGATCCAGCATGACGACCAGGGGCCCTTCTCCACGCGGCGTGCGCGTGATTTCAATCGGCTGCATCGCGAATACGGCGGAGGCGGGCGCCCCGGCGGCACGGGAAAAAGACGCGTCATCGGTGCGCTCCAGCCGAACGCTCACCCGCGCGCCCTCCTCCAGAGACCGCATATCCGCCGCTTCGATCGCCAACGGCGCCGCCATGGTGAGGACCATGCGCGACCAGCCGGGGCGAAACAGCCCCGTGCGGACCTCGTCGACCAGGTCAAGCTCATCGGCCACCCGATCCAGGTCTGCCCCGTCCCAGGCCAGCTCCGAGAAATCCAGGACCAGTCGGCGCGGCTCATCGAGCGTGAAAACCCGCCACGGGATCGACCGGTTCATCTCGATCGAAATCGCCAGCCCCTTTCCCTCGGCCTCCACCTGCACGCCATCGCCCGACAACCGCGCAAGTGCCGTCAGGGATTGCGCCTGCGCCGCACCCGCCCAGAAAACCGCCAACATCAGAAAAAGCCTAATCATGTCCTGCCCTGTTTTTCCGCCAGCCTAACGCATTTCCATTTCACCGTTCCACAAATACCTCGGGGTGAGCGCGCAAGCGCGAGGGGCAGCGCCCCTCACCGCCGGGTGCGCCGAAGGCGCGCGCGGCTTACCCTGTCGTGTGCGGCGTCAGCCGCGCGCGGCCATGTAGTCGCGCAAACGGGCAAGCCCTTCCTCGATATCTGCGGTCGAGCGCGCGTAGGAAAAACGCAACGTCTGGCCGCCGCGGTCCGGGTCGAAGTCCAATCCGGGCGTCACGGCGACCCCCGCTTTCGCGAGAATATCCTGCGCCAGGGCGTTCGAGTCCTCGGTCAGATGCGGCACATCCGCGTAGACATAAAACGCCCCGTCGGGCGGCGCGATCCGCTCAAAGCCCGCCTTCGGCAGCCCCTCCAGCATCAAGGCGCGATTTCTGGCATAGACGGCACGGTTCGCCTCCAACTCCTCCACCGCATCCAATGCCCCAAGTGCGGCCACCTGGCTTGCATGGGGCGGGCAGATGAACATGTTCTGCGCGATCCGCTCGACGGTTCGGACATGGTCCTCGGGGACCACCATCCAGCCGACGCGCCAGCCGGTCATCGAGAAATACTTGGAGAAGGAATTGATAACATGCACCTCGTCGGTGACCTCCAAGGCACTCACCGCCCGGTCCTCGTAATGCAAACCATGATAGATCTCGTCCGAGATGAGCGAGGTGCCGCGGGCCGCGCAGGCTTCGGCCAAGTCCCCAAGCGCCTCTTTGCCCAGCATCGTGCCCGACGGGTTCGCGGGCGAGGCCACCATGAGGCCAGCCAGGTCGGGTGGCAAATCCTCCGGCACGGGCTGATACCGGTTCGCTTCGGACGCCGGGAACACCACCGGATCCATGCCCAAGGCCTTCAAGATCTGCCGATACGATGGATACCCCGGCGCGGCGATCCCGACCCGGTCGCCGGTGTCGAAAAGCGTCGTGAAGGATAGCAGGAAAGCCGCCGACGACCCGGCGGTCACGACCACGCGGTTCGGGTCCAGATCGACGCCATACCACCGCCCATAGAGCGCGGCGATCCCGGCCCGTAACTCCGGCAACCCAAGCGCCACGGTATAGCCCAGGCTGTCCGTCTCCAGCGCCTGCGCCACCCGATCACGCGCGGCTTTGGGGGCGGGCGTCGAGGGCTGACCTACCTCCATATGGATGATGTGTCGTCCGGCCTCTTCCGCCGCCCGCGCCGCTTCCATCACATCCATGACGATGAACGGATCGACCTCGCTTCGAGTTGATTTGCGCATGGACACCTCCGCCGTCTATTCAGGGACTGCCTGACCCGTTGGCAGGAAAAGGTCAATATCCGCGACCCGGTGACGCGCCGGGTTGTGATCGCGCCCCCTGCCCGCTAGCGTCCGCGCGACCAACGATTTGGAGTGACCATGATCCGTTTTGCCCCCGCCCTGCTCGCGCTCGGCCTCGCCGCAACCCCCGCCACTGCTTTTGACATCAGCGCCATGACCGACGACGAACGCAGCGCCTTTCGCGACGAGATTCGCGGCTATCTTCTGGAAAACCCCGAAGTGCTAATGGAAGCCATCGACGTGCTGGAACGCCGCCAGGCCGCCGACGCGGTCGCCAGCGACAAGACGCTTGTCACAACCAACATGGAAAGCATCGTCAACGACGGCTATTCCCATGTTGGCGGCAACCCGGACGGCGACATCACCTTGGTGGAATTCGTGGATTACCGCTGCGGCTATTGCCGCAAAGCCTTTCCCGAGGTGAACCAGCTCATCGACGCCGACGGCAATATCAAGATGATCTACAAGGAGTTCCCCATCCTCGGCCCCGACAGCCTGACCTCCTCGCAATTCGCTATCGCGACCCAGCTTGTCGAAGGCGAAGAGGCTTATGCAGAAGTTCACGACGCCCTGATGACACTGCGCGCCAACCCGACCGAAGAAGTGCTCGCACGGATGGCCGACGACATGGGTTATGACGGCCCGGCCATCGTCGCCAAGATGAGCGACCCCGAGGTCGAGCGCCGGATTTCCGAGAACCGCGATCTTGCCAACCGGCTGCAAATCACCGGGACGCCGACCTTCGTGATGGAAGACCAGATGCTGCGCGGCTATGTGCCGTTGAACGCGATGCAGGAGATCGTGGAGGAACTGCGCCAGTCGAAAAGCTGATCTCCTGCGCGAAGCCCAGCTTACAAAGTATTGATACAAAACGAAAACGGGAGCCATAGGGCTCCCGTTTTTACCTTAACAATCATGGCTCGGATCACTCGGCAGCCGCTTCCGCAGATTCTTTTTCCGCTTCGATCTCGGCGGCCTTCTTCTCGACCAGCTCCACGATATGATCGACCATCTCTTCGTTGTCGATCCTATGGTCCTGCTTGCCCGCCATGTAGATCATGCCGTGCCCGGCGCCGCCGCCGGTAAAGCCCACATCAGTCATCAGAGCCTCACCCGGACCGTTCACCACGCAGCCGATTATCGAGAGCGAAATCGACGTGTGGATATGGGCCAGACGATCTTCCAAAGTTTCCACCGTTTTGATCACGTCGAACCCCTGGCGCGCACAGGACGGGCAGGAAATGATGTTCACGCCGCGATGGCGCAAATTGAGCGACTTGAGAATCTCGAACCCGACTTTCACCTCTTCCACCGGATCGGCGGAAAGCGAGACCCGGATCGTGTCCCCGATCCCCGCCCAAAGCAGGTTGCCCAGACCGATGGACGACTTGATCGTGCCCGAGGTCAGACCCCCGGCTTCCGTGATCCCGAGATGCAGCGGGGCATCCGTTGCATCGGCCAGCGCATAATAGGCCGCCGCCGACAGGAACACGTCCGAGGCTTTGACGGAAATCTTGAACTCGTGGAAGTCGTTGTCTTCCAGGATGCGGATATGTTCGAGGCCAGACTCGACCATCGCTTCCGGGCACGGCTCACCGT